>NZ_JAHIBY010000003.1:0-362369 GCF_024151445.1 Acinetobacter sp. UC24323
ATGTCAGTAGAATTAATCCACCCAATCGCAATGGACCCAGGTCTACGTTTTGCGATCCGTGAAGGTGGTCGTACTGTAGGTGCTGGTGTTGTTGCTAAAGTAACTGCATAAGCATAATATAGTGACGAATTACGTCTCAAGTTGAGAGCTTTGGCTCTCAACTTGCTTTATAGGTCAGTAGTTCAATTGGTAGAGCGTCGGTCTCCAAAACCGAATGTTGGGGGTTCGAGTCCCTCCTGACCTGCCATATTTTGAAATAAAAAGCTTGATGCTGGCTTAGTTGTTCATATAATAAGTCGCGAGTTCTACGACGAGTACAAAAATGTCGAATGATAAATCGCGTGACGCATTGAGCGACGCGCCAATTCCTCAAAGAAATAATTCTGCTGAAGTTGTTCGTTCTGGTTCGCCTTTAGATATCGTTCTATGGGTGATAGCAATTGCATTATTGCTCTCGGCTACCATGGTGAATCAGCATTTACCAGCGTATTGGGCCCCTGCAAATGATGTTTGGGTGCGCGTTGGGGTAATTTTTGCTTGTATCGTTGTGGCTTTAGGTTTATTATACGCCACCCATCAAGGTAAAGGCTTCGTTCGTTTGCTGAAAGATGCACGAGTCGAATTGCGTCGAGTAACTTGGCCAACAAAACAAGAAACAGTCACAACATCGTGGCAGGTTCTATTGGTTGTAGTTGTTGCATCATTAGTTTTATGGTGTTTTGACTATGGTTTGGGTTGGTTAATTAAGTTGATTATCGGGTAAAAGAGCTATGAAACGTTGGTACATTATTCATGCCTATTCTGGTTATGAAAAACAAGTGATGCGTTCACTTAAAGAACGAATCCAGCGTAGCGCTGTTGCCGATAGCTTTGGTGATGTCCTTGTTCCTACCGAAGAAGTGGTAGAAATGAAGGATGGTAAGAAGCGTAAATCTGAGCGTAAATTCTTTCCTGGCTATGTGCTAGTTGAAATGGAAATGAATGACGATACTTGGCACATTGTTAAAGAGTGTCCAAAAGTATTAGGTTTTATTGGTGGTACACCTGAAAAACCTGCGCCAATCACTCAACGTGAAGCAGATGCGATTCTTGCGCGTGTACGTAATACTGGTGAAGCCCCACGTCCTAAGACGATGTTTGAGCCAGGTGAAGAATTACTTGTTATTGACGGTCCATTCACAGACTTTAAAGGTGTGGTGGAAGAGGTTCAATACGATAAGTCACGTTTAACGTTGACGATTAACGTGTTTAATCGACCAACTCAGGTTGAACTCGAATTTCGCCAAGTCGAAAAAACGATTTAATCTTAATTGGTTGAAAAGCGCCCGATTTTATCGGGCATTGTTGTTGTAACAGTATTGTTACGTAGAAATTGGGGAGCCTAACGGCGTTTGTACCCAGAGGTATTTAAAATGGCTAAGAAGATTGACGGCTATATCAAGCTGCAAGTTCCAGCTGGTAAAGCAAATCCATCTCCACCGATTGGTCCTGCACTAGGTCAACGTGGTGTAAACATCATGGCATTCTGTAAAGAATTCAATGCTGCTACACAAAAAGTTGAACCAGGTCTTCCAATCCCTGTAGTGATTACTGTGTACAACGACAAGTCGTTCACATTCATCATGAAAACTCCTCCAGCTTCTATTCTTCTTAAGAAAGCTGCTGGTATCCAAAAGGGTTCATCTGTACCTAACAAAACTAAAGTTGGTAAGTTGACTCGTGCTCAATTAGAAGAAATCGCGACTACTAAAGAACCAGACTTAACTGGTGCTGACTTAGACGCGCGTGTTCGTACCATCGCTGGTTCTGCACGTTCTATGGGCTTGGAAGTGGAGCTATAAGACATGGCAAAGTTAACTAAACGTCAAAAAGCCATTGCTGCTGCTGTTGAAGCGAACAAAGTTTACACTTTGGAAGAAGCAGTACAGGTTCTTAACAGCTTGCCTGCTGCAAAGTTCAAAGAATCTTTAGACATCTCTGTAAACCTTGGCGTAGATCCACGTAAATCTGATCAGGTTGTTCGTGGTGCGACTACATTACCTGCAGGTACTGGTAAAACTGTACGTGTAGCTGTATTTGCTCAAGGCGCGCAAGCAGAAGCTGCGAAAGAAGCTGGTGCTGATGTTGTAGGTTTTGATGACCTTGCTGAAAGCATCCAAGGCGGAAACCTTGACTTTGATGTTGTAATCGCTGCTCCTGACGCTATGCGTGTTGTTGGTAAGCTCGGTACAATTCTTGGTCCACGTGGTTTAATGCCAAACCCTAAAGTTGGTACTGTAACTCCTGACGTTGCTGGCGCTGTTAAAAACGCTAAATCTGGTCAGGCGCGTTACCGTGTAGACAAAGCGGGTATTATTCACGCTGCGATTGGTCAAGTTGGCTTTGATGCTGCTGCAATCCGTCAAAACGTTGAAACTTTAGTTGCTGACTTGAAAAAGTTAAAACCTGCAACTTCTAAAGGTGTATACATCAAGAAGATCACTTTGAGCTCAACTATGGGTCCTGGTCTTACTGTTGATGTAAACAACGTTTCTAACTAAGTTTTAACCTGGTTAAGTAAAGAATTTTAAAGTCCTGATGAGGATTAAGCATAAAACAGAAAAGTTATTTCTGCTTTTGCTTCGGTAGAGTAAAGCTTTATCTATTACTTATCAGGCGGACTTTGAATTGATAAATGAGAATTTATCAGCGTCAAAGACCTCAGGCGAAAAGACGTTATTTTCGAATAGCGATTTTCTTAATAAACCAGCCTGCGTAGACGCGGTGGTGTGATTTGTTCCTCCTCCGCGTGTAAGTCGAAAGACTTACGAACTGGGAGTGTGCCCATTGGGTACATAAATCACCTTAGGAGGTTTTACAATGGCTCTTCTTATTGAAGACAAAAAACAGATCGTTGCAGAAGTAAGTGAAGTTGCTTCTAAAGCGTTTGCAGCCGTTGTTGCTGACTATCAAGGTTTAAGCGTAGAGCAATTAACAACACTTCGTGTTGAAGCTCGTAAGTTAGGTGTAACTACACGTATTGTACGTAACACTTTGGCTAAACGCGCATTTCAAGGTACTCAGTTTGATATCTTGAACGACAACCTTGTTGGTCCAACAATTCTAGGTTTTTCAACTTCTGAAGATGACATGGGTGCAGCTGCACGCTTGTTCGAAGAATTTGCTAAAACTAACAAAGCATTTGAATTAAAAGCTGCTGCATTTGACGGCAAAGTTTATCAAGGTGCTGATGTTAGCGTTATTGCTAATCTTCCGAACCAAGAGAAAGCGCTTACTATGCTTGCCTCTGTCCTTCAAGCTCCTATTTCGAAATTGGGTCGCCTCATTACAGCACTCAAAGAGAAAAACGAGTCAGAAGCTGCTTAATCAATTTTACACACCATTCAATATCCATTTGGAGTTATTCTCATGGCTTTAACTAACGAAGAAATCTTAAATGCAGTTGCTGAAAAAACTGTTCTTGAACTTGTTGAATTAATTTCTGCTTTCGAAGAGAAATTCAACGTATCTGCAGCTGCTGTAGCTGTTGCTGCTCCAGCTGGTGGCGCTGCTGCTGCTGCTGAAGAACAATCTGAATTCAACGTTGAGTTGACTTCTTTCGGTGCTAACAAAGTAGCTGTAATTAAAGCTGTTCGTGAAGCAACTGGTCTTGGTCTTAAAGAAGCTAAAGACTTAGTTGAAGGCGCTCCTCAAGTTCTTAAAGAAGGCGTTTCTAAAGAAGAAGGCGAAGAACTTAAGAAGAAACTTGAAGAAGCTGGTGCTACAGTTACACTTAAGTAATTGTAAAAGGAGTCGGTTTTTAAATCGGCTCCATAAAATGGCTGATGGCTCTTGGGTCATCAGCCTTTTTGCGTTACAATAATCGGCTCGATTTTTGTTAGTTTTGTTTGGTTTTTAGAGAAAGCCTAAATAAAATAAATAAATTCAAATGCTTACCAATATTTTTCATTTTTAAAAATATTGTTAAGCGTTTTTATACCACTAAAAATTGCAGCATTTGTAAACAGTGGTGGCCATATCGGCCTGCGTAATTCCTTCTGAGCCCGTTCTGCAGGCGGGCTTGGTTTACTTTCCGAGGACTCCAGATGGCATACTCATATACCGAAAAGAAACGGATCCGTAAGAATTTTGGTAAATTGCCCCAAGTAATGGATGCACCGTACTTATTATCGATTCAGGTCGATTCGTACAGAACATTCTTGCAAGATGGCAAATCACCAAAAAACCGCGAAGATATCGGTCTCCAAGCCGCATTTCGTTCAGTTTTTCCTATCGAAAGTTATTCTGGCAATGCTGCTTTAGAATTTGTTGAGTATAGCCTTGGTAAACCTGAGTTCGATGTACGCGAATGTATTCTTCGTGGCTCGACTTATGCGGCACCAATGCGCGTTAAAATTCGTTTGATTATTAAAGATCGCGAAACTAAATCAATTAAAGACGTACGCGAACAAGAAGTCTATATGGGTGAAATTCCACTCATGACTGAAAATGGTACCTTTGTTATCAACGGTACTGAGCGTGTAATCGTATCTCAATTACACCGTTCGCCAGGCGTATTCTTTGACCATGATAAAGGTAAGACCCACTCAAGTGGTAAAGTGTTGTATTCAGCACGTATCATTCCTTACCGTGGTTCATGGTTAGACTTCGAATTTGATGCAAAAGACTTAGTTTACGTACGTATCGACCGTCGTCGTAAATTACTTGCTACAGTTGTGTTACGTGCACTAGGTTATAACAATGAACAGATCTTGAATTTGTTCTATGAAAAAGTACCTGTGTATCTTGACATGGGTAGCTATCAAATTGACCTTGTACCTGAGCGTTTACGTGGTGAAATGGCTCAATTTGATATTACTGACAATGAAGGTAAAGTCATTGTTGAGCAAGGTAAACGTATTAATGCTCGTCACGTACGTCAAATGGAAGCTGCTGGTTTAACTAAGCTTTCAGTTCCTGATGAATACTTATATGAGCGTATCACTGCTGAAGATATTACTTTACGTGATGGTGAAGTAATTGCTGCAAACACTCTGTTAAGCCATGAAGTAATGGTGAAATTGGCAGAAGGCGGTGTTAAGCAATTTAATATCTTGTTCACTAACGATATTGACCGTGGTTCATTCGTAGCTGATACATTACGTGCTGACTTGACGCGTGATCGTGAAGAAGCATTAGTAGAAATCTACAAAGTAATGCGTCCAGGCGAGCCACCAACAAAAGAAGCTGCTGAAAACTTATTCAATAACTTGTTCTTCTCATCTGAACGCTATGACTTATCTCCAGTAGGTCGTATGAAGTTCAACCGTCGTTTAGGTCGTCCTTACGAAGTTGGTACTGATCAGAAGTCACGCGAAGTTGAAGGTATTTTATCGCACGAAGATATTATCGATGTATTACGTACATTGGTTGAAATCCGTAACGGTAAAGGTGAAGTCGACGATATCGACCACTTAGGTAACCGTCGTGTACGTTCTGTTGGTGAAATGACAGAGAACCAATTCCGTGTAGGTTTAGTTCGTGTTGAGCGTGCTGTTAAAGAGCGTTTAAGCCAAGCAGAAACAGATAACTTGTCTCCACAAGATTTGATTAATGCAAAACCAGTTGCTGCTGCAATCAAAGAATTCTTTGGTTCAAGCCAGTTATCTCAGTTTATGGACCAAAACAACCCATTATCTGAGATTACACATAAACGTCGTGTATCTGCGCTTGGTCCTGGTGGTTTAACACGTGAACGTGCAGGCTTCGAAGTACGTGACGTACACCAAACTCACTATGGTCGTGTTTGTCCAATTGAAACTCCTGAAGGTCCAAACATTGGTTTGATCAACTCGCTTTCTGTATACGCAAAAGCGAATGACTTCGGTTTCTTGGAAACTCCATACCGCAAAGTTGTAGATGGTCGTGTAACTGATGATGTTGAATATTTATCTGCAATTGAAGAAGTAGGTACTGTTATTGCACAGGCCGACTCTGCAGTAGATAAAGATGGCAACTTAACAGAAGAATTTGTTTCTGTTCGTCATCAAGGTGAATTCGTACGTATGCCGCCTGAAAAAGTAACGCATATGGACGTTTCTGCACAGCAGGTAGTATCTGTTGCTGCATCACTTATTCCATTCCTTGAACACGATGACGCAAACCGTGCGCTCATGGGTTCAAACATGCAACGTCAGGCAGTTCCTACTTTACGTGCGGATAAACCGCTTGTAGGTACAGGTATGGAAGCGAACGTTGCACGTGATTCTGGTGTGTGTGTAATCGCAAACCGTGGCGGTGTAATTGAATATGTAGATGCTTCTCGTATCGTTATTCGTGTAAACGAAGATGAAATGGTTGCAGGTGAGGCAGGTGTAGATATCTATAACCTCATCAAATATACACGTTCAAACCAAAATACTTGTATTAACCAAAATGTTATCGTGAACTTGGGCGATAAAGTTGCTCGTGGTGACATCTTGGCAGACGGTCCGTCAACAGACATGGGTGAACTTGCGCTTGGTCAAAACATGCGTGTAGCGTTCATGACATGGAATGGTTACAACTACGAAGACTCGATCTTGTTATCTGAGCGTGTACTTCAAGAAGACCGTTTAACCTCTATTCACATTCAAGAATTGTCATGTGTAGCACGTGATACTAAGTTAGGTGCAGAAGAAATTACTGCCGATATTCCTAACGTAGGTGAAGCTGCGCTTTCTAAACTTGATGAATCAGGTATCGTTTATATCGGTGCTGAAGTTACTGCTGGCGACATCTTAGTTGGTAAAGTAACGCCTAAAGGTGAAACTCAGTTAACTCCTGAAGAAAAACTGCTTCGTGCAATTTTTGGTGAGAAAGCTGCTGACGTTAAAGACTCATCTTTACGTGTTCCATCTGGTACTAAAGGTACAGTTATTGACGTTCAAGTCTTCACTCGTGATGGCTTAGAGAAAGATGACCGTGCTTTAGCAATTGAAAAAGCACAGCTTGATTCTTATCGTAAAGACTTGAAAGAAGAATACAAGATCTTCGAAGAAGCGGCTCGTGAGCGTGTAATTCGTTTGCTTAAAGGCCAAGAGTCTAATGGCGGTGGTTCAACTAAACGTGGTGATAAACTTTCTGAAGATTTATTATCTGGTTTAGAGCTTGTTGACTTACTTGAAATTCAACCAGCAGATGAAGCAATCGCTGAGCGTTTAACTCAAATTCAAGTGTTCTTAAAAGAGAAGAGCGCAGAAATCGATGAGAAATTCGCTGAGAAGAAACGTAAGCTTGCAACAGGTGATGAATTAACAACTGGCGTATTGAAAGTTGTTAAAGTTTACTTAGCTGTTAAACGTCGTATTCAGCCTGGTGATAAGATGGCTGGTCGTCACGGTAACAAAGGTGTTGTATCTAACATCTTACCTGTTGAAGACATGCCACATGATGCTAACGGTGTGCCGGTAGATATCGTATTGAACCCGCTGGGTGTACCATCTCGTATGAACGTGGGTCAGATTCTAGAGACTCACTTGGGTATGGCGGCTAAAGGGCTTGGTGACAAAATCGAAAAAATGTTGAAAGAACAACGTACAGTTTTAGAACTGCGCGAATTCTTAGACAAGATTTATAACAAAGTCGGTGGTGAGCAAGAAGATCTTGATAGCTTGACTGATGAAGAAATTCTAGCGCTTGCAGGTAACTTGCGTGCGGGTGTGCCTTTAGCTACTCCTGTATTTGATGGTGCTGAAGAAAGTCAAATTAAAGACTTACTTGAATTGGCTGACATTTCACGTACGGGTCAAACAGTATTGTTTGACGGACGTACAGGTGAACAGTTTGACCGTCCAGTAACTGTTGGTTACATGTACATGCTTAAATTGAACCACTTGGTTGATGACAAGATGCATGCGCGTTCAACTGGTTCTTACTCACTTGTTACACAACAACCGCTTGGTGGTAAAGCACAATTCGGTGGTCAGCGTTTCGGTGAGATGGAAGTATGGGCACTTGAAGCATACGGTGCAGCATATACACTCCAAGAAATGCTTACAGTGAAGTCGGATGACGTTGAAGGCCGTACTCGCATCTATAAGAATATTGTAGATGGTAACCATTATATGGATCCGGGTATGCCTGAATCGTTCAACGTATTGACCAAAGAGATCCGTTCTTTAGGTATCAACATTGAACTAAAAAATGGTGACTAAGTCGTAAGACTCACGATTTTTTAGGTAAAAACAATATTTGTGACCCAGTCGGGTAAGCGAGGCTTCCCGACACACGGAGAAAAAAATTGAAAGACTTGCTCGATATCATGCGTAAGAAAACGGACTCAGATGGTCATGCGCCAGTTGAGTTCGACCGTATCCGTATTGGTCTTGCGTCACCAGAAATGATTAAGTCATGGTCTCATGGTGAAGTTAAAAAACCTGAGACAATCAACTATCGTACGTTCAAACCAGAACGTGATGGTTTGTTCTGTGCCAAAATCTTTGGTCCAGTAAAAGATTACGAATGCTTGTGTGGTAAATACAAGCGTATGAAATACAAAGGCGTCATTTGTGAAAAATGTGGCGTTGAAGTAACTACAGCAAAAGTTCGTCGTGAACGTATGGGTCACATTGAGCTTGCTTCTCCAGTTGCACATATCTGGTTCTTAAAATCGTTACCATCCCGTATCGGTTTATTACTTGATATGACACTTCGTGATATCGAACGTGTATTGTATTTCGAATCATACGTTGTTACTGATCCTGGTATGACACCATTTGAAAAGTATCAACTTCTTAATGATGAAGAATACTTTACTGCTCTAGAAGAGCACGGCGACGAATTTGTTGCAAAAATGGGTGCAGAAGCAGTTCAAGACTTGTTGAAAGACATCGACCTTGAAGCTGAAATTTCACGTTTACGTGAAGAAATTCCTCAAACAACTTCTGAAACGAAGTTGAAAAAAGCGTCTAAGCGCTTGAAATTGATGGAAGCATTCAAAGACTCAAACAACAAGCCAGAATGGATGGTAATGAACGTACTTCCGGTACTTCCACCAGATTTACGTCCATTAGTTCCACTTGAAGGTGGTCGTTTCGCGACTTCTGACTTGAATGACTTATATCGTCGTGTAATTAACCGTAACAACCGTTTGAAGCGTCTTCTTGACCTTGCAGCGCCGGACATCATCGTACGTAACGAAAAACGTATGTTACAAGAGTCTGTAGATGCGTTGCTTGATAACGGTCGTCGTGGTCGTGCAATTACTGGTTCTAACAAACGCCCATTAAAATCTTTGGCAGACATGATCAAAGGTAAACAAGGTCGTTTCCGTCAGAACTTGTTAGGTAAGCGTGTTGACTACTCTGGTCGTTCGGTAATTACTGTAGGTCCTACTTTACGTCTTCACCAATGTGGTCTTCCGAAGAAAATGGCACTTGAATTATTCAAGCCATTCATTTTCGCGAAATTACAAGCTTCAGGTCAGGCAACAACCATTAAAGCTGCGAAGAAAATGGTTGAGCGTGAGACTCCGGAAGTTTGGGACGTTCTTGCATCTGTAATTCGTCAACATCCAGTGATGTTGAACCGTGCGCCAACACTTCACCGTTTAGGTCTTCAAGCATTTGAACCTATTCTTATTGAAGGTAAGGCAATCCGTCTTCACCCACTCGTCTGTGCTGCGTTCAACGCCGACTTCGACGGTGACCAAATGGCGGTACACGTTCCATTGACACTTGAAGCACAGTTAGAAGCTCGTGCATTGATGATGTCAACAAACAACATCTTGTCACCAGCAAACGGTGAGCCAATCATCGTTCCTTCTCAGGACGTTGTCTTGGGTCTTTACTACATCACTCGTGATGCAGTAAACGCGAAAGGTGAAGGCATGGTGTTTGCGGATACTCACGAAGTAAACCGTGCACTTGCAACTGGTCAAGTTGCGATCCATGCTCGTGTTAAAGTACGTGTGCATCAAACGGTTATTAATGAAAATGGTGAGCGTGAACAGCAAACTATTATTGTTGATACAACACCAGGTCGTTGCTTACTTTGGGAAGTTGTTCCAGAAGGTTTAAGCTTTGACATGATCAACCTTGAGATGACTAAAAAGAACATCTCTAAGTTAATCAACTCTTGCTACCGTAAACTTGGTTTGAAAGATACAGTTATCTTCGCTGACCAATTAATGTACTTGGGCTTCCGTCAAGCGACTCGTTCAGGTGTATCTGTAGGTATGGAAGACATGTTAATTCCACCTACGAAACACACAATTATTGACAAAGCGGAAACAGAGGTTCGTGAAATCGAACAACAGTTCGAACAAGGTTTCGTAACTGCTGGTGAACGTTATAACAAAGTTGTCGATATTTGGGCGCGTACAAACGACCAAGTTGCTAAAGCAATGATGGATAACTTGTCTTATACACTTGTGAAAAACAAACAAGGTGAAGACGAGAAGCAAAAATCATTCAACAGTATCTATATGATGTCTGACTCTGGTGCCCGTGGTAGTGCGGCTCAGATTCGTCAGCTTGCAGGTATGCGTGGTTTGATGGCAAAACCGGATGGCTCGATTATTGAGACTCCAATTAAAGCGAACTTCCGTGAAGGTTTGACAGTACTCCAGTACTTCATTTCAACACACGGTGCGCGTAAAGGTTTGGCCGATACTGCATTGAAAACTGCGAACTCTGGTTACTTGACTCGTCGTCTTGTAGACGTAGCACAAGACTTAGTAATTACTGAGCCAGATTGTGGTACAAGCGGTGGTCTAGTGATGACTCCATTCATTCAGGGTGGTGATGTCATCGAGCCATTACGTGACCGCGTATTAGGTCGTGTAACTGCTGAAGATGTACGTCGTGCATCTGATGATGAAGTTGTATTACCTCGTGGTACGTTAATTGACGAGAAAATCGCAGCTCAGCTTGAAGAGGCTGGTGTCGATGAAGTTAAAGTACGTTCTGTAATCGCATGTGAATCAACATTCGGTGTATGTGCGAAATGTTATGGTCGTGACCTCGCTCGTGGTCACTTGGTAAACCCAGGTGAGTCAGTAGGCGTAATGGCTGCACAGTCAATCGGTGAACCAGGTACACAGTTAACAATGCGTACGTTCCACGTGGGTGGTGCTGCAAGCCGAACTTCTGCTGCAAACAGTGTTCAAGTACGTAACAAAGGTACTGTACGTTTCCATAACGTAAAAACTGTACAACATGCGAAAGGCCACTTGGTTTCAGTTTCACGTTCAGGTGAAATTGGTATTGCCGATGAGTTAGGCCGTGAGCGTGAACGCTACAAACTTCCTTACGGTGCGAGCATCTTGTTGAAAGATGGTGAGCTTGTTGAGGCTGGTGGTATCGTTGCGACATGGGATCCGCATACGCATCCATTAGTAACAGAAGTTGCTGGTAAAGCACGTTTCAGCCAAATTGCTGATGGTGTAACTGCAACATCGAAAACTGATGATGCAACTGGTATGACAACTGTTGAAATCTTGCCTGTAACAGCACGTCCTGCTTCTGGTAAAGATTTACGTCCAGCAATCGTATTAGATACAACTGATGGCGGTGAACAGTTCTACTTCTTACCACAAAACACAATTGTGACTGTTCGCGACGGCGAAACAATTGGTGTGGGTGACGTTATCGGTCGTGTACCACAAGAATCTTCACGTACTCGTGATATTACCGGTGGTCTTCCGCGTGTTGCTGACTTGTTCGAAGCACGTAAGCCGAAAGAGCATGCGATCTTAGCAGAAGTGTCTGGTATCGTAAGCTTTGGTAAAGAGACCAAAGGTAAGAACCGTTTAGTGATTACTCCAGATGACGGTTCTGAAATTTACGAAGAGTTGATTCCAAAATGGCGTCAAATCAACGTGTTTGAAGGTGAACATGTGAACCGTGGTGAAACCATTTCTGATGGTCCACAAAATCCACATGACATCTTACGTTTGAAAGGTGAAGTTGCTTTAACTAACTACATCGTGAACGAAGTTCAAGACGTTTACCGTCTCCAAGGTGTAAAAATCAACGATAAGCACATTGAAGTTATCGTACGTCAAATGTTGCGTAAAGTTGATATCATCGATGGTGGTGATACAAGCTTCATCAAAGGTGAACAAGTGGATTACATCCGTGTTGTTCAAGAGAACCAAGCTGTCTTGGCTCAGAACAAGTTCCCTGCGAAGTTTGAACGTCAATTGATGGGTATTACGAAAGCATCGCTTTCTACTGACTCGTTCATCTCTGCTGCATCGTTCCAGGAAACAACTCGTGTGTTAACTGAAGCTGCTGTAACAGGTAAAGAAGATGATTTACGTGGCTTGAAAGAAAACGTTGTTGTGGGCCGCTTGATTCCAGCTGGTACTGGTCTTGCATACCACTTAGAGCGTCGTCGTCAAGAAGCGGAAGCAGCAGAACATGCTCTTCACAATGACTTCAGTGAAGTAGACCAAGCATTTAGCCAAGCTTTAAACTCAGAACAATTCTAAGCTTAAACTTGCATTAAAAAGGCGCCTTAGGGCGCCTTTTTTGTGGAAAAAATAAGCCATTTTTACAAAAAGTCTATTAAAGCACTCTTAATTTATTACTTAATGGGGGAAAACCCTCCATGAAAGCATACTATTCTAGGCGCAACTGAGTAGAGGAGTAGCTTTAATGAAAAAAATGATGATGATTGCAGGTGTGGGTTTGATGTCAACCACTCTATTTGTAGGTTGCCAAAATGCAAGTCCGGAAAGCAAACGTATTGGTTCAGCCGCTATTGGCGGTGGTGCAGGTGGTGCTGTAGGTAAACATGTAGGCGGTAATATTGGTGCAGGCTTAGGCGCGGCACTTGGCGCAGGTGTGGCAGCGAATGCAAAAGGGTCTAGCAGTAAAACTGTACGTAATAGTGCGATTGGTGCAGGTGTTGGGGCAATCTTAGGCGGTGCAGTGATTGGTGGTGACGCTGGTGCTGCTGCAGGTGGAGCACTCGGTGGTAGTGCTGGTGCAGCCTATGAAGAGAAAAAAGGTAAGTACTAAAACTACCTCTAACTATATTAAAAAAGAAGCTCTTATTTCATTAAGAGCTTCTTTTTTATCTGCTTTTAAAAGATGTAAATTTAACTCATCACTGCACATAAATTGGCTTTACAAAATATCTATTAATTACGACAGTGCAATAACACAAACTGATCAAATTCCCCATAAAAGAAGACTATGCTTTGATTAAAGCCCAAAGGAGTGAGTACGGTCATGAATAAAAAAATTGGTTTAATATCTACTGTCATATTATCAACAGTTATGTTCACCGGCTGTCAAAATATGAGTCCGTCTGACCAGCGTATTGGTGCAGCAGCAGCGGGTGGTGCATTGGGTGGCGGTCTTGGTAACCATGTTGGTGGTGGTATCGGTGCAGGCTTAGGTGCTGCGGTAGGTGCAGGTGTGGGTTCTAATACTCAAGGTGGCAGTAAACAAACTACAACCAAGAGTGCGATTGGTGCAGGTATTGGTTCGGTCGTTGGTAAAGCAATCATAGGTGGTGATACAGGTGCCGCAATTGGTGGCGCAATCGGCGGCGGTGCTGGTGCTGCGATTGAAGAAAAGAAATAAAAATAAGTGAAATGAAAAATAAGCGCCTTCAGGCGCTTATTTTATTAGTAGAAGGCTTTGCTTTTTTACGTCGGATATAAAGTGTCTTTTGGACTTCAGCAATTCTCACACCTGATTCATCGAAAATATTTAAATGATATGTTCTAAGAACAGGAGCATAGTTTTCGGCAAGTTCACGAATTTGTTCGATTTCTGCTAAATCAACTCGAATGTCAGCATAAACGGTACTTCGGCCAGGTGATAAAAAATTAATTTCAGCTGCTTTATCCCAAACAATATATTTTGATCCGAGATGATGCATAAGAATCAACATATAAAAGGGGTCAACCATTGAATAAAGGCTTCCGCCAAAGTGAGTGCCTACCAGATTTTGATTTTTCCAGGTAAGTGGCATTTTTACTCGAACATGACAGAGCTCTAAATTCATGACTTCAATATGAATTCCAGCTCCACGGTAAGGTGGGTAATGGTTAAATAAGAATTTGGAAATTGAAGGAATGTTCTGAAGTTTTTTTAAAATAGCCATAATAGTCAATTTTTTTTATTGCAACACTGGTCATACTAGATAAGTATCATCTTTTTTATATTGATGGCAATGCTTTATCCGATTAACGACATGATCGATTGAAAAACAAAATAGGAAATGATTATGCAGCCAAAGATTTATGCCGTAACGACAAGTGATCAACAAACCCTGTGTGCCAAAGCTTGGGGTGATGAGAAAAATACTCCATTAGTGTTAGTGCATGGTTATCCAGATAATCAGGAAGTATGGGAATCGGTCATTGAGCATTTAATCAATGATTTTTATATTGTGACTTATGATGTCCGTGGGGCAGGCTTATCATCTATTCCTAAACGGATACGGGATTACCGTTTAGAACGTTTATCTTTAGATTTGCAGGAAGTCGTAGATGAGGTAATCCCAAATCGACAGTTCCATATGGCTGCGCATGATTGGGGTTCAATTCAGTCTTGGGAATCTGCAACAGAACCTAAATTTAAAGGCCGTTTACTCTCTTATACAACAATTTCCGGTCCATGTTTGGATCATGCGGCACTTTTCTTAAGAGAGAAGTTCAAAACATCACCTGCACAGATCCTAAAAATACTCACAAAATCATGGTATATCGGAGCATTCCATTTACCGCTAATTGCTCCAACTGTATGGTCGCTGTTTAGTCCAGAGAAGTGGGGTAAGATCTTAAATGACTTAGAGCGAAAAGATAATTTGCCTTTAAATAGTAATATTTCTTCAGATGGGAAATACGGTATTAACTTATATCGTGCGAATTTTATTCCACGTTTAACTGGCCCTCGTCAGCGTTATGCGCAATGTCCAGTTAAAGCAATTATTTTAAAGTACGACACTTTTGTCAGCCCCGAATATATTACAGAAGCGATGCCAAAATGGGTTGAAAACTTCGAATATGTTGAGCTTGAAGCAAATCATTGGGCGATTTTAAGTCAGGCTGAAAAAGTGGCAGCTCATATTCGCCAATTTATTGACTCGCAGAGCTAATAAGTGACTGTTTAATATACAAAACTGGTAATTCGGCGATATTTTCGGCTTCATAGAGGTGAATCTGGTAGAATATCGCCTTTTGTTTTGCTCTGAACTTATTCATGAATGCTGTCGTTATTGCGATTGCAGTGATGTTCTTATTATCACTGGCGCGCGTTTCTGTCGTACTGACTTTAGTGGTTTCTGCCATTGTGGGCGGCCTCGTAGCGGGTTTAAGCCTTTCTCAAACTGTTGAAGCCTTTAACGCTGGTCTTGGTGATGGTGCTGAAGTTGCACTTGCCTATGCAGTGTTAGGGGCATTTGCTCTGGCACTTTCAAAATCTGGATTACCTGATTTACTTGCCCATAAACTGATTGGTTTATTGGGAATGGAAGCGGGGAAAAGCCGAGAAACTAAAGTGAAATATTTACTCTTAGGTATTTTACTGATCGCAGCTATTTTCTCTCAAAACCTTATTCCAGTTCATATTGCATTTATTCCTGTACTTGTTCCGCCATTATTACGAGTCATGAACCATTTAAAACTAGACCGCCGCGCCGCAGCCTGTGTACTTACGCTAGGCTTAGTTGGGACATATATTTTCTTACCTGTTGGCTTTGGTGCGATTTTCCTTGAACAGATTTTGATGGGAAATATCAACAAGATTGGTGCTGCTTATGGCTTACATGTAGAACGTGGCATGATGCCTATTGGTATGGCAATTCCAGTTTTGGGAATGGTTCTAGGCACCTTGGTTGCGGTATTTATCAGTTACCGTAAGCCACGAATTTATGCTGACCGTTCGATAAGCCCTGTAACTACAATTGATTTAGATAAACCTCTTCGTGCAACTGCACAAGATGAAACAGCAGACTTAAAAGCTGACGCAGAAGAACTTAAACATGAGGCAGAGCAAGGCCCTGTTATTGCTAAAAAAACAATTTTTATGGCTTTACTGGCTATTGGACTCACTTTAGTTGCGCAGCTTTATTCCGGCTCAATGATCTTGGGTGGTTTAGTGGGCTTTGCAGTGCTTTCTACGGCAGGCATTTTTAAATGGCAAGATGCAGATGATGTCTTTGTACAAGGCATGAGAATGATGGCTCTAGTCGGTTTTATTATGATCTCTGCTGCTGGTTTTGCTTCAGTTATGACTCATACCGGAGATATTAACCAGTTGGTTAAAGGTGTGGTAGAAATCATTGGTGATAACCGAGCGCTTGCTGCATTTTTAATGCTTTGTATTGGCCTATTTGTCACGATTGGTATAGGTTCATCTTTCTCAAGTGTTCCTGTATTAGCTGTTATTTATGTACCTTTATGTGTCCAGTTCGGTTTCTCACCATTAGCGACAATTGCGCTTATCGGGACAGCTGCTGCTTTAGGTGATGCTGGATCTCCGGCTTCTGATTCTACCTTAGGACCAACAGCAGGTTTAGGTGTAGATGGGCAACATGACCATATTTGGGATACTGTGATACCAACATTTATTCACTTTAATATTCCGCTATTAATTTTTGGTTGGATTGCAGCCATGGTTTTATAATTTTTATAAAATATTAAATAAAGACCTCCTTAGTTTTTATCTAGAGATAATGATTAAGGAGGTTTTTTTGTGGTATAAACAAAACATGTATTTAGAATAAACTATATTAAAATACTCGGGATTTAAAGTTTATTAAAAAGGTTGGTTATATAAAATAATTCTGATTAATTAGGTTGGAATAAAAAACCAATTAAAATAGTCGGTTAATATATAATTTTATTTAAAACAGTTATTTAAAAATAAATATAAAAATAATTTTATAATGGGTGTTGCATCAATTTAAAATAAATGTTTATTATAAATATAAATAAGGTTGGAGATATTAAAGTGTTCAAAAAAGCATTAGTTATTGCATTAATGGGGGTGTCGTCATTTACTTTTGCTGGTAATTGGCAAGTAAAATTTGGGGGTAGTGTTATTGCTCCATCGGAAGATACAACAACACCTTTAGGTGTAGTAAAGGCGGACCATGAATATGCATTTACTCCATCAGTAGAATACTTTTTTGGTCAATCTCCATTTTCGGCAGAATTATTATTAGCAACGCCGGTTAATCATGATGTTTTATTAGATGGTCAGAAAGTAGCGCGTATTAAACAATTGCCACCAACAATTACCGCGAAATATCATTTTAAAAACTCGACTCGTTTTACACCGTATATTGGTATCGGGGCATCAGCATTTATTCCTTGGGATGAACAAGGTGTTGCTGTAAAAGTTAAAGAAGATTTTGGTGTCGCTGGCCAAGTTGGTTTTAATTTCCAACCTGCTGATGCTAGAAATTGGGGAGTATTTGTAGATGTTCGTTATGCAGATATTAGTCCAGAAGTTACTTTAACAAATGGTGCTAAATTTGACTTAGATATTAACCCGTTTGTTTACACTTTAGGTTATAGCTATAAATTCTAAGCATAATAATAAATAGAAAGAATATAATAATAAACCTAGATTCAGGCACCTCACATAGTTTTTTTATGTGAGGTTTTTTATTTCATGGTTCTCACTAAAAAACGCATAAAATAGACAGTTTTATACATATTTTATCGTTCTTTGTTTCTAAACTATTTTTTATACATTTTTAAAGGAATAATATGATGAATAGAAAATTTGCCATGGGGCTAGCACTTTTTAGTGGTTTAGCTTTTACGCATAGTTTGCAAGCCGCTAGTTTCTCTTGCAATGCTGCAAAAACAAAGACTGAACTCAGTATTTGTAAGAACCGATCTTTAAATGATGCCGATGTCAAAATGGCAACGACATATCAAATTGTTTTACATGCACTACCAATGGGTGGACGTGATAATCAAAAAGATACACAGCAGCAATGGCTGAAAAAAAGAAATGCTTGTGCAGCTAATGTGAGTTGTATTTCTAAGGCATATCAACAAAGACAAAAACAACTAGACACTATTTTACAAGATAGGGTCTTAAGCCATGGCCCATTTTAATTAGAGTAAAAATTTTTAATATTCAGGATTGAAAAATTCTAGAAGTACTCCATTCATAAAGCATTCGAGAACAAACAGACTTCAAAATTTAAGGAGTGATTTATGAGTGAACAAGCATCACAAAATTATAGTTTCCAAGCGGAAGTAGCACAGCTTTTACATTTAGTGACGCATTCTCTCTATTCAAACCCTGAAATTTTCTTACGTGAACTTATCTCTAATGCATCAGATGCATGTGATAAATTGCGTTTCGAAGGAATTAATCATCCTGAATATTATGAAAATGACCCTAATTTACATGTACGAATCAGCTTAAATAAAGAAGATAAAACTTTAACAATTTCTGATAACGGTATTGGTTTAAGCCAACAAGAAGCCATTGATAACTTGGGTACAATTGCAAAATCAGGTACTAAAGATTTCATGTCAAAATTGACGGGTGACCAGAAAGCGGATGCTCAGTTAATTGGTCAGTTTGGTGTTGGTTTCTACTCAGGTTTTATTGTTGCCGATAAAATTACGGTTGAATCACGCCGCGCAGGTCTAGATGCTTCTGAAGGGGTGCGTTGGATCAGTGGTGGTACAGGTGAGTTTGAAGTTCAGCAAATTGATAAAGCTTCACGCGGTACTGACATTATTCTTCACTTGCGTGATGACGCGCTTGATTATTTAGAGTCTTATAAAGTTAAGCAAATCGTTAATAAATATTCTGACCACATTAGCTTGCCAATTGAAATGCAAAAAGAAGTTTGGCAAGAAGAAGAGGTTGCTGAAGGTGAGGAGCCTAAAGGCGGCCAAATGGTCAAAACAGATGAGTGGGAAGCAATTAACTCGGCAAGTGCCCTATGGACACGTAACAAAAGTGAAGTGACTGAAGAGCAATATGTTGAGTTCTATAAAAACTTAACTCACGATTTTGAAGCTCCTCTTGCATGGGCACATAACCGTGTAGAAGGTAGTACGGAATATACCCAGTTACTTTATATTCCAAGTAAAGCACCTCATGACATTTTTACACGTGAAGCAAAAGCAGGAATTAAGCTGTATGTAAAACGCGTATTTATTATGGATGATGCGGACAATTTAATTCCAAACTATTTACGCTTTGTACAAGGTGTCGTGGACAGCGCTGATTTACCGCTTAATGTCAGCCGTGAGTTGTTGCAAGAAAGCCGTGATGTTAAGACAATCCGTGAAGGTAACGCACGCCGTGTACTCACTTTGCTTGATGGCTTAGCTAAATCTGAAGATGAAAAAGACCAAGAAAAATTCAAAACGTTCTACACTGAGTTTGGCTCAGTTCTTAAAGAAGGTTTGGGTGAAGACTTCGGTAACCGCGAACGTATTTTAAAATTATTACGTTATGCAACTTCAACAAATGATGAAGTAACAACTTCTTTTGCGGACTATAAGGCACGCATGAAAGAAGGCCAAAAAGCTATCTATTATGTGACTGCTGAAAGTTTAGCTGCTGCTAAGAACTCTCCACAGTTGGAGTTGTTTAAGAAAAAAGGCATTGAAGTATTATTAATGGCAGAGCGTGTTGACGAGTGGGCAATGAACTTTGTTCACGAGTTTGACGGTACACCATTGAAGAATGTATCTAAAGGTGCAGTTGATTTAGGTGACTTGCAAGATGCTGAAGAGAAAAAGGCACTTGAGCAAGCGGCTGAACAGTTTAAACCTGTTGTTGAGAAATTAAGTGATTCATTGAAGGCTAAAACCAAAGAAGTCCGTGTAACGACACGTTTGGTAGATTCTCCGGCATGTTTAGTGACTAGTGAAGGCGAGTTGTCTCCTCAACTTATTCGTATGCTCAAACAAGCAGGGCAAGCTGTACCTGAAATCAAGCCAATTTTAGAAATTAACCCTGAGCATCCTTTAGTGAAAAAACTTGAAGGTTCAGAACAATTTGATGATTTGGCGAATGTGATTTTTGATCAGGCGGTGATTGCAGAAGGTGGATTACCGGAAGATCCGGCAGCTTATGTGAAGCGTATTAATAGCTTATTGCTAAAATAATTTTGCAATAGAAAAAGCCTCTGAATTATCAGGGGCTTTTTTGTGGATAAAGAAAGAGTTATCCACAACTTGAGGATTTTTGTCTAAAAATTAGCTTCCAGATTCATTTGGACACTGAGCTGATGCTTCGGGTCCTCATCAAGATGGTTAAAGAAATTAAGATCATTTTGCATAAAAATCCAATTTCTCCATATCGGTTGACGCCATGAAATATAAGGTCCCCAACTATTTAGGCGGATATCGTTATTGGCATATACACCACCGCTATAAATACCGTAAGTCAGACGATTATCTTTTACAAATTCAAATTGTTGGAAAGTCCAATTCCCCCAGTTGTAATCTTCCTTTCCACTCTTATTCACATTAAATGTATTGGAAAATAATGTGTTATCTTGCATTTTCTGCGTTAAGTTCAGCGTCGTTTCAGTGTAATTCCGGCTGGTCGAACCATATCGGAAAATTTGCTCAGTATCTAGACTAATGTTATGTCGTAAATTCCATTTTTTCTTGGCAAGAAATTGTACATAAACATCACTTTCCGAGTTTGAGCCTAGATCAAGATCATTTTCAAACGGCATCCAGGTTGAAATGGTATTCCAACTTGCTGTGAGCGGATTATTTTCTGAAACATGAAGAGTTGAAGCTTTCTTTTTGATCTTGCCAAAGGTTTTATAAGGATGTTTGCGTTGGGCTGCGCGACTCCACAACGTATCATTTCCGAATACAGCCATCAGGTCCTGAATAAGTGCGGTATCTGAACTATGACTTGGTTCTACTTCGCATGGTGAACGTAAAAAAGATACAGACTGACTTTTTGTTTTGAGAGTAACCACAGACGAATACAGGATTCGCCTTGTAGAGCGTGAGTGTTTCAAAGAAGTGGACAAAAGCTGTGTATGAGGAATTAAAACCAGCATACCTAAGCTATAAATGCAAAGTAAGGCAGTAGATCTGTATTCAAATGAAAAAGAAGAGAATTGATTCATTTTTCTGAAGATCAGGAATCAAAAATTAGCTCGTTATTGTAAGAAGAAAAGCTTAAATTTTTATTTAAAAGTATTTTATTATTCATCACCTTGGATGGGGAATCCAAGGTGATTTTTAAGCTTAGAAAAGGGCTTCTAATCGTAAGAATGTGCTCACATAATGGTTGCGATCTTCACGATGGTCATTAAAGTAATTGAGGTCGCCTTGTACAAAGAACCATTCACGTAAAACAGGCTGACGCCATGATACAAATGGTCCCCAACTGTTTAAACGTAAATCGTTGTCATTGTAGTAGCCACCTGTATAAATACCATAGTTAAAACGGTTATTTGCAAAGAAGCTATGTTCTCGGAAAAGACGGTTTTCCCATGTCAAATCATCGTCTTGATCATCGGCATAAGTTAAGCTGAACTGGTTTGATAAGATCGGCTGATTTGGACGAGCATGAGTGAGTTCAAGATTAGTACGTAAGTAGTTTTCACTATCTATGCCATAACGATAAATTTGTTCTGCATAAAATTTAAAATCATTACGGAGTTGCCAGTCTCTCGATGCTTTTAAACGGACATAAATATCATCGCCAGAACGGATACCTAAGTCAGCGTCTGTTTCAAAAGGTAGCTTTTTCGAGAAATTTGACCAACGTAATGCGATTGAGCTGTTGTCATCTCGAGTTCGTTTACCATCTAACTTTTTATTTGGATCTTGATTTGGGTTTTGATTGATATTGGCTGGGCTATTATTAAATTCGTCATCTAAAGAGTCATCACCAAATACCACACTTAAACGGTTTTCTAGAGTAGGTAATTTAATCTTACCGCGAATTCTGGGCTTGATTTCATAATTATCATATTCATTCCAATAGTTATCGATCATGACCCGAATGGTGGCTGACGCGGGTTTTTGTGGGTCAACTTCACCAAACCAATTATCAATTTTTCCAGATGTACGATCGGCCCAATTACGAATTTTCTTTTGTTTACGGTCAAACCAAGTCTGATCTTCGGTTTGCTCGGTTGGTGGAACAATCGGTTCGTTGGACTGCTCCGGGAAAATCGTTGGGGTTGCATCAATCCATCTCGGAATTTGGTCTAAAAGATTTTCATCTTTATTTTCTTCAGTTTGTGCTCCAGATGACAAACCGTTTACTTGTTGGGTTGAGGAAGAATTTACTTCTGCATGAGCCATACATACTGAACCAAATCCTAAGGTCAAAAGGGCAAAAAGCTGCCGATATGTAATGATGTGAAATGTTTTCATATCTATCTTTATGTTTTGTTGTTATTGTCACTTTTGTAGATTTTTCTAATAAAATCAAGAGGACGACACAAAACTTAAGTAAATTTAACTTTTCTTACATATTTGAAATTAATTAAAAAGTTTAAGCTATTAGCGATAATTTTTAAGCAAAAAAATCCCCCAAACTAGGGGGGAGTTTTTGATCAAGGAAACTTCAAATTCCGATCATTAAACACATAAAAAACAGAACATTACAGCGCGAATATTCTAAGCCGCAATCATAAACCGATTTTAAACAATTGAATAGTTCTTTTTTTAGAACGCTCTATTGCTAAAATGGTGATAAAACATACGACTCGTTCACACTTTATCGTTAAGCCTATTTATTTTGTGGAATATCGCATGTTTCATCATTACAAACAGCTGCGTCATCTTGCTCAATATTTTCAGCATTTGCCTTGAGCTGTGCTTGTTCTAGTACTTGTAAAAACACTTCACGAGGTTGTGCTCCTGCAAGTGCGATTCTTTGGTCAAATACAAAGAAAGGTACGCCAGTTACATTGAGCTGCTCATGTGCAATTTTTTCATCATGACGAACAAAGTCAGCCAACTCATTTGTATCGAGTACATACTCAACTTCGGCATTATCAAGGCCAATACGAGAAGCAATTTCTTCTACAACTTCGCGTTCGCCAATAGCTAAACCTTCAGTCATATAAGCATGGAAAAAGGCTTCTTTTGCTTCGTTTCCTAAACCTTTACTTTGTGCAAGGTGGATAATACGGTGTGCATTAAAGCTATTGCCTGAGTTGGCTTTTTGCCATTGGAAGTCAATACCTTCAGAAGCAGCCATGGCCGCAATGTTGCGTTCCATTTCTTCCATCTCTTCATAGGTACGGCCATATTTTTTAGCTAAACGCTCAGTATTTGAAGTGTCATGTTTTGCGGGAGCATCAGGATCTAGTTCGAAACTATGCCAGTGAATATCAAGCTCGATACCTGCCTCGGCAGCGACATGTTCTAGGCGTTTTTTGCCGATATAGCAGAAAGGGCATACTACATCAGACCAGACATCAACACGCATGGGAGAATCTCATAAATATAATTTACTCATCATAATAGGGATGATGTACACGGATTTAAAGCATTGAATGGAGAATAGAGTGTTGCGTATTGTGAAATAAATGGCATATAAAGAACTATAAGCTCTATTTTATAACTATAAAGAGCAAAACTATAAGAATGGAAATAGGAGGTGTTTATGCGCCGAGTTTTGATTGCAATTGCAAGTCTGGTTGTTATTACGAGTATTGTTTTTTTTACCTATCAACATATAAAACAGCAGCAAGCCAAAGATAGCAGTCAAATGTTTGATGTAGTAATGACTGAAAAAATGAATCAGCTTTATGATCAGGCTCAAGACTGGACTAAACCTGTACAACTTGATATTCACGATAAACGGCTGGCAGGACACTACAAACAAGTCTCAGAGTTTCTTTTGAGTTATTGGGTCCAAAATGTGAACGCACGTAATGAATATTTAAGAGAATTAAAAGCGGCGAAATGGGATACGTTCTTAAATGTTGACCGTTTAGATCATGATAAAAAACAAAAATATGCTGAAACCGAAAAAATGTTAGCCGATGTTCGCAGAGCTTCAGATAAGTATCAATCCGAATATGAAAAAATTCATAAAACCTTCTTGTCAAAAATTCAGGAACTGTCTGTTGATAAAGAGATGAGACAAATCCTCGAAATAAAATTAGGAGCTCAGCAAAAAGCCGATCAGGACCATGCAATTTTTATGATTGAGCTACAAATTTTAGATAAAGCAGAAGAAATGTTTAAGCTTTTAAAAACTTATCCATGGCAAAAGAAAGATCAGATGATACTTTTCCATGAAAATGCTCAGGTCAAAAAGTTTAATGTACTGTATCAAGACGTTTTAAAACTTAATGCAAAAATTGAAAAAATTAAGAAAAAGAATGTAGCTGCCTTGGAAGGGGAGTTAAAAGAATAGCTATAGGAGGAGCATCACTTTTTAAATATTGGTGCTCTCAGCTTTTCCTTTTGCCAAGAAAGATTGTAATAAACTTTGAGAAGTTTGCAGTTTGTTTAACTGATCGGACACATGCTTAAGTTCTGTTTGCAGTTTTTCTTGAACCACTGGACACAGCGTAAATACCCGTTCATCTAAATCAAAACATGGCAATAAAACATGAATGTCTTTCAGGTTCATACCTGCGTCATTTAATATTTTAATTTTCTTAATATTTTCAATATCTTTTTGCGTATAACTTCGATAATTATTACTCGCTCGATGAGGCTGTATAAGCCCTAAATTTTCATAATACCGCAGCATACGTGGGCTTACTTTTGTGAGCTCGGAAACTTTAGCTAAGTTCATAAAATATGGGTTGACCTTAACAGTGGTGTCATAGTTTAGCATGTTTTTATATTTCAAAATGGTACTTGTTCAATGATTAGAAAACTCATTTTATTGGTGATATTCGGATTAATGTCATTTGTTACAAATGCCAAAACCCTTGAATTACAGGAGAAGAACATGCGTCAAATATTTGTGCTTCACGGTTACTCAGCTTCTATCAATGATCATTGGTTCTTGGACCTAAAACACCAAATAGAAGACGAAAATACAACTGTTACTTTAATACCATTTCCAGATCCTGAGCATCCGGACGTCGATGCTTGGCAGAAAATATTAGATGAGCAGATTCCTGCAGTTAATGAAAATACTTATTTTGTTGCCCACAGTTTAGGGGTAATTACCTTACTACACTTTTTACAAAGACATGATTATCAAAATATTGGAGGAATGATTTTAGTATCTGGATTCTCTGGTCCAATTTCAGACTTTTCACCTCTTAGTCCTTATATAACAAAGAGTAAAGTCGACACCAACTATTTCCGTGACATAAAGAAAAAGCTGGTTTATTTGTCTGATAATGATGATTTGGTTCCACCACAGCTAACGATTCAATTGGCTAAGGATATTGATGCGCCGTACATTACCGTTCCTAATGGAGGGCACTTTTTAGGTCGGGAAGGTTATACGGAATTTCCGCAATTAGTCGATTCTTTAAAAGAAATGTTAGAAAATTGATAAAAATCCCCGCATTGAGCGGGGATTTTTTATCTTTACTGAAATTTGTAATTTTTATTCCTAATCTATTAAGGCTGGTAAATGATACCCATGACTTTCGCAGGTAAAGCGATAATATCGAAAGTTAAGGTAAACGGAAGCAGTGGTAAACTTGCTAGCTTCTCCTTAGTTGATAAGGGCACTTTTCCGCTTTTATCATGAAGATATTGGATTCTAACGTGATATGGCTTAGATAAAGGGGTTATTTTTTTAAGATTGTTTACAGGAGGATAAACAGTTCCTCTAAGATTTAACTCAAATTTATGTAGTTCTAATGTCTTTTCATAGTCACATGGAACTACACCATATTGTTTAAATAAAGCTGATTCTTTCTCGTTCAATTTCCCATTAGGTGGGGTGTAAGAAAATCTAATATGTCCGTAAAAATGGTTACTATTCGAAGCTGGAGCATTAAAATCTAGCTCATTACTTATTTGAATATATTGTGGATTTAATTGACTAATTAATTGAATGAAATCGTTACCGCCTTTACTAATGACATAACTATATTTTTTCCCTGCGATAACAATACTGTCCTCTGGTTCATTTGGGAGAGATACTGATGGTTTACCGAATGCAATTACATCATCTTCTGTTAAAGTGATCCATTCATAGCCTGAGTCGTATTTTGTAAATAGCTCTCGCGTGTTTTCACCAATAATTCGATTACTCACACAACCAGTGAGAAAGAAACTGACTAGTAAGCAGCTCATAAGACTATTCTGATTTAATATTTTAAAGTTCATTATTTCTGTCGAATTCAATGGATTTATAAAAAGCTGACTATAAACAAAAAATCGTAATATTTAAATCTGGCAATATAATATGACTTAGCCATATTCAGATTAATTTCTAAAATCTTTTATGAATTTCTTTTTAATAAGTTTAAAAATCTAACGTTATTTACCGTTTATCTGAGCATTACTGAATCAAAAATGACTTTGTTGTAGCCTATTTATAGAACATTTTATTTAGTCATCATTTTGAGTTCGCGTAGGGTGACTGATTTTGGGAGCAAGTTATGAACTTTCTAAAACAATCAGCCTTCATTGCTGTATTTGCTTTTATGGGTTTACCAACTGTTCAAGCAGAAGAAGTGGCTACTTTACCTACAATTCGTGTTATGGCCGAATCTGAGCTACGTGAAGAAGTGGGCTTTGTCCCATTTCAAGAAGATAAAAAAGTGCGTCAGGCTCTACAACATCGTGAGTATAAAACTCATAACGATATACAGAATGCTTTAGTCCCTGAAGGTATGACGACAGTAGACTATCAACCTGTCATGGCACAGCCAGACTTGTCTCAGCTTTCTCCATTTTTACGAGAATATATTCTAGCTGTAGCGGGTGGAATCCAATCTTCTGACCCAACCAATGGTCTTTTTGAAATGTTAAAGCCTCTGCAAATTAACCGAAGTAATGTCGATGCTTATCGTGAGGGTACGATGAAAGTAAATATTAATGACATTATAGATTTACAGAAGAAAATCGAAAATGGATTAGCTGGTCGATAAAAGAATCCCCGCATTGAGCGGGGATTTTTTTATCTTGGTGTTAATTAAACACGTTCGATCACTGTTGCGATACCTTGACCGAGGCCGATACACATGGTCGCAAGACCGATTTGAGTATCTTGTTGCTCCATTACGTTTAACAACGTAGTGGTGATACGAGCACCTGAACAGCCTAGTGGGTGACCAAGAGCGATTGCACCACCATTTAAGTTCACGATGTCTTGTTTGTCATACAGACCTAAGCCTTTAAGAACAGACAAGCCTTGTGCAGCAAATGCTTCATTTAACTCAACAGTCTGGATATCAGCAATTGATAAGCCAGCACGTTTAAGCGCTTTTTGAGTTGCTGGAACTGGACCATAACCCATGATTGCTGCATCACAACCAGCAACCGCCATAGAGCGGATCACGGCACGTGGTTTTAAACCTAATGCTTGTGCACGTTCAGCAGACATAAGCAACATTGCAGAAGCGCCATCAGAAAGAGCAGAAGATGTTGCTGCTGTTACTGAACCACCTTTAGGGTCAAATACAGGTTTTAATGCTTTGAACGCTTCAAGGTTTGCATCTGGACGAATCACTTCATCGATGTCGCAAAGGATTTTAAAGCCATTTGCATCGTGGCCTTCAACACCAATGATTTCATTTTTGAAACGGCCTTCTTGAGTTGCAGCCCAAGCACGACGGTGAGATTCAACACCGAACGCATCTTGTTCTTCACGGGTAATGCCGTTCATGCGACCTAACATTTCAGCAGTTAAGCCCATCATGTTAGATGCTTTAGCGTAGTGTTTAGATGCTTCAGGGTTAAGGTCGATGCCGTGCATCATGCCTACGTGACCCATGTGCTCTACACCACCAATAATGAAGATATCACCTTGGTTTGTTGCAATTTGTGCAGCCGCAGTGTGGATTGCCTGCATAGAAGAACCACAAAGACGGTTAACTGTTTGACCAGCCACAGTTTTAGGCAAGCCAGCCAATAAACCGATGTTACGGCCAATGTTCATACCTTGTTCTAGGGTCTGGTTTACACAGCCCCAAATCAGGTCTTCAACTTCATTTACATCAAACTGGTTACGGGCAACGAGCGCACGTACAAGTTCAGCAGATAAACTGTCGGCACGTACATTACGGAACATACCGTTTTTAGATTTGCCCATGGCAGAACGAACGCCATCAACAATCACAACGTCACGTGGATTTAAAGTAGCCATTCACGTCGCTCCTTAACCGTAGAATTTTTTGTTGTTAGCAGCCATGTCGCGCAACATTTGTGGCGCTTCATAAGCCTTACCTAAGTGCGCATATTTGTCGCAAAGTGCAACGTATTCAGCAACACCTGTTTGGTCGATGTAACGGCATGGACCACCACGGAATGGAGGGAAACCAATACCCATAATCATTGCCATGTCTGCCTCAGATGCAGTCGCTACAATGTTGTCTTCTAAGCAACGAACAGTTTCATTGCAAAGAGCAAGCATCATACGGTCAATAATTTCTTGGTTATCAAATTCGCGTTTTTCGCCAGTTACGAATGGAGCAATTACTTCATACGCTGTTGGATCAACAGTTTTTGCTTTCTTGCCTTTCTTGTCGAGTTCGTATTTGTAGAAACCTACATCATTCTTTTGACCAAGACGTTTCGCTTCGTACATTGCTTCGATCGCGCCTTTGTACTCTGGCTTCATACGGTCAGGGAAACCTTCAGCCATCACTTCAGCACCATGTACACCTGTATCGATACCTACAACATCGATCAGATAAGCAGGACCCATTGGCCAACCGAACTTAGACATTACATTGTCGATTTGCTGGAAATCTGCGCCGTCTTTTACAAGAAGGTCAAATGCTCCGAAATAAGGGAACAATACACGGTTAACCAAGAATCCTGGGCAGTCATTTACAACGATTGGTGTTTTACCCATTTTTTGAGCAAGCACGACCGTAGTTGCAATTGCTTCTTCAGAAGTTTTCTCACCACGAATAACTTCAACAAGTGGCATCATGTGAACTGGGTTGAAGAAGTGCATACCAACGAAGTTTTCAGGACGTTGTAATGCTTTTGCTAACCGTGTAATTGAAATAGTAGAGGTGTTAGAAGCAATGATCGTGTTTTCACGAACATTTTTCTCAGTTTCAGCAAGTACGATTTCTTTTACTTTTGGATTTTCAGTTACCGCTTCGATCACGATGTCAACTTCTTTAAACTCTTCGTAGCTTAAAGTAGGACGGATGCGAGCAAGTGTTTCACCCATTTGCGCAGGTTTCATTTTCTTGCGTTCAACTTGCTTGGTTAACAAGTTGTTTGCTTCTTTCATACCTAATGCAAGTTGTGGGTTACCAATATCTTTCATGATGATTGGAGTGCCTTTGCTTGCCGCTTGGTAAGCAATACCACCACCCATGATACCCGCGCCAAGTACAGCAGCTTGGTTTACAGGATGAGCACCCTTTTCATGTTGCTTAGATGCTTTTTTAACAACTTGGTCATTAATGAATAAACCAATTAATGCTTCAGCTTGAGGAGTTACGGCTGCTTTGGCAAAGCCTTCAGCCTCAGCTTTTAACGCTTCATCACGTGCAAGGCTTGCACCAGCTTGTAATGAATCAAGTAATAATTTTGGAGCAGGGTATTGAGCAGGATTTGCTTTAGCAAGTACCGCACCTTTTGCTGTATTGAACGCCATCATTTGTTCAAGTGGGTTCAATTTTACAGCTTCAAGTTTTTCTTGGCGTTTTGCTTTCCAGTTTAAACGACCAGAAATCGCTTGCTTAACCAGATCAGTAGCAGCGTCAAGTAATTTGTCCGCAGCAACCACAGCATCTACAGCGCCATCTTTAAGTGCAGCAGCAGGTTTCTTTGGAGTAGCCATTGCCATCCATTCAACTGCATTATCAATACCAATGAGACGGCTTAAACGAACACTACCACCGAAACCAGGGTAAATACCGAGTTTAATTTCTGGTAAACCAACTTGTGCAGCTTCTGACATCACGCGATAGTCACAAACTAAACACATTTCAAAACCACCACCCAAAGCCATGCCGTTAATAGCAGCAACTTTTGGAAGGTCTAAATCTTCAAAGCTATTGAAGATTTCGTGAACAGGCATAAGCCAGTCAACAATCGCTTTTTCGCCTTGTGCAAAGTTTTGACCAAATTCGGTAATATCTGCACCAACAATGAATGTAGATTTGCCCGAGGTAACAACTAAGCCTTTAATATCGTTATTAGCTTTTACAGCCGCGATAGCAGCTTTGAAATCTTCAATTGTTGCACGGTTGAATTTATTGACCGACTCACCTTGTAAGTCAAAGCGGAATTCTGCAATTCCGTCCGCAAGCATTTGGACGGTAATGGCATTGCCAGCGTGGATCATGCCTGATCTCCTTAGTTTTGGAGGATTTCTAAGTTGATGTTATGAAGCGTGTGTACAGCTCCGGTACACATTTATGCTTCGCTAATCTTACGATAACTATATCTAAAAAGAACCCGACAAGTTGTATCAAGCCGTGACGCAAGGGTCATCTTATTTTTAATTGAATTCATACCAATTAAATGCATAAAGAAAATCATAGAGATAGCTGCTGAGTAAAGGCTTTTGTTTTAATTTAAGTTTTTATTTATAAAAAGTATAAATCTTTAATTTTTTATATAAAAAATGAGAATTTTATCCTATTCACTTCTTGTCAAAAAGGTCAATTGTTCTGGTGTAATGTCTAAAAAAATCGACTACAAAGTCACAATTTTCTAATGAATGATCACCATAACAAATTAAGCGCTTTTTTTATATTAAGGCCTCTTAATTTTCCGAAATAAACTGTTTAATTTTTTACATTCGCTTTTTATAAGTCAATTTTGTTAAAATTTGCGCCAATTAAATAAACTTCCGGTTGCTATTACCTTAGAAAATTAAGGTAAGGTTGCCCTAAACTTTGAAAGAGTAGCAATATGATTAAGTGGATCATATTAGCGATTTTTGTGATATCTGCATTGTATATCCAACATCGCGGCAAAGTGCGTCACTCGTTTTATCGTCAATTTTTTGACCATTCAACCTTGCTCGCACCGATTAACTTTTTAATGTACATCTTTTCAAAGGTACCGAATCAACCCTATATCGACACTCAACACTTTAAAGATTTAAAAGTGTTAGATGAAAATTGGGAAATGATTCGAGATGAAGCGAAAGCTTTATATGACCAAGGTGGGATTAAAGCATCAAGTACCTATAACGACTTAGGTTTTAACTCGTTCTTTAAAACAGGGTGGAAACGTTTTTACCTCAAGTGGTATGAATCAAGCCATCCTTCTGCTGCTGAGCTTTGCCCAAAAACAACGGCTTTACTCAAAACATTACCAACCATTAAAGCGGCAATGTTTACAGAGCTTGCTCCTGACAGCCGTTTGGTCAGACACCGTGATCCATATGCGGGGTCACTCCGTTATCATTTGGGCCTGATTACTCCAAATGATGACCGTTGTTTCATTGATGTAGATGGTGAAAGATACTCTTGGCGTGACGGTCAAAGTGTCGTGTTTGACGAAACTTATATTCACTATGCTGAAAATAAGACCGATCAAAACCGTATCATCTTCTTTGCCGATGTTGAACGTCCAATGAAAGTAAAATGGATGGAACGTTTCAATCATTGGTTTGGTCGTAACGTAATGACTGCGGCAAGCTCACCGAATGAAACAGGTGACCAAACAGGGGGCTTAAATAAAGCCTTTGGTTATGTTTATCAAATTCGTATTAAAGCTAAAGCTTTAAAAGCTAGTAATCGTAAGTTGTATTACTTCTTGAAATGGTTCCTCATGCTTGGAATTTTCTTCCTGATTTTTGTTCGACCATACGTATTTTAATGAAAGCGCCCGAAAGGGCGTTTTTTTATTGTGATTATTTAAATAATTTAGATTTATTTTTATGCATTTAAAACGATGATTATTAGCGTGGGGAGTATTTTATTTAAAATTTCAGGTGAATTCTATTTTAATTATTGGGATGATAAGGCGACTGGTAAATATATGCCTTTCTTGTACTTAATAAATTTTAAAAATTTGCGTGGAATATAAATGAATACGGTGATGAAACAAGCTTTAGTAATAACTACATTCACTGCAGCAGTGATATTGACTGGATGTGGTAAATCTAAGCCAGAGCCAAAATCAAAAACAGAAAAAGTCGAGGCAATTTCGGATTGGAGCTGTACATACCCTGATAATTTAAATCAGATTCAAACCTCTTTGAAAAAAGAATATTTGAAACAAATCGAACGTAGTTTAAGGCAAAGTCAATATCAGGTTGATACGGATATTCTTAATAAAATTAATCAAGGTTTGAAGTTTGAAATTAAAAATGTTCGCACTTTACCGTTAGAAGATGAAAGCCAAAAAAATACACAACTCAGCTGTGAAAGCCAATTGGTTGTTTCATTTCCTAAAGGTTTACAAAAACGTGCGGAAAAAGCATATATTGAAGAGTTGCGTCATTCTGATAAAGAATCGGATACGCTCAATGACTATTTTTCGGATAATGAATCCTCTTTGACCCTTGAAAATGATCAATTGAAAGGTGACTTTTTCTATAACATTACAAAAACAGATAAAGAAGGTTTGGTGTTTGACTTGCCAACTCAAAATAGTGTGATTGAAGGATTGGTTTTTGTTGCCACTAAAGCTGTGCAATATGCAGCTTATGTTAAAGAAAATGAGTTGATTGAAGAAAATATTGAAGAAAATCTGCAAATATCTGAGCAAAATAATGAAGAGCAGACTGCTCTGGCTCAGGAAGCCATGGATGTTCGTAAAAAAGAATTGGATGCTGACAAAGCGAAGCAAGTGGAACGCTTAAATCTGACTTGGGATAAATTGAGTGCCGATAAAAAAACTCAATTTAAACAAGATCAATCGGATTGGTTTAAAAAACGTGATGTTGAATGTAAGGTGCTGGCACAAAAGACTGTAGATGAAATTCCTGAAAAAGACTTAGAAACTTACCAAAAGCAATCCGATTATTGGACCGCTGAGATGCGTAAGCAAAATCAGGAAATGCAATATACACAATGCTTTATTCAAAAAACTGCAGAGCGAACAGTTTATTTAAATAATTTAAACTAATCTGAAACTCTCTATAAGTGCTTGGTCAATCGTGTTGAAATAGATGGGATTGACTAATCTTTAGTAAGTTCGAAAGGGCGTTTTTTTATAGGTATTAAAAACGACAAATTAATTTTGTGACCTATTTCACAGTGCTGGCAATTTGTTACAACTATTAAAAGCCAACAGATAATTTTGATTCTACAATGGCGCGGTTTTTTCGAAGACTTGGTTAGCGGAAGTAGGTTTTACAATGGCTCATGCTCATCACGCAGCTCATGCATATGTTCACCATATCAAAGTGAGAAAAGAAGAAAGTTCTCAAGGTGACTTAAAAACGAAAGCGATGTTAAGCAAAGCTTCTTCGGGAAATAAAAAACTTCATCGACCGGCTTCTAAACGACATAAATCGGAAGATCAAAATATTGATCTACATAAGTTCTCAAGTAAGCTTGAAAGTATGTCTGCAAAGCACAGTAAAGAAAAATGTGCCAAGAATATTCGCATTGCCTTACAAGCTGCGGGTGCAGATGTATCAAAGCATCCTGTAGCTGCATCTGACTGGGGGCACACCTTAGAAAAGAATGGTTATAAGAAAATCAAGCCGGCATTTAATCGTCCTCAAGAAGGGGATATTTATATTATCGAACGTACCAGTGGTCATACTTACGGGCATATTGCGGGCTATACGGGTAATGGCTGGTTCTCAGATTTTCGTCAAAAAACCTATGCGGTCTATAAAGAAAAAGATGTGAAATATAGTTACTATCGCCTCGACTCTTAAGGAAATACGACACACTTTGTCGGGCTAGTTTCCTATCCCTTTTCAAATTTAGGTTCTGGCACAGTAAAGCACTTGAAAAGTAAAGGTGAAAACATCACATTAGGTATTCAATATTAAGCCATGTATGCCAATAGTGAATCAAAACGCTCGTCCCCATATTGAAAAAATTTTAGCTAATCTGACCCAACTTCCAGGCGTTTATAAGATGCTAGGGAAAGAGGGGGAGTTGTTATATGTTGGTAAAGCTAAAAATCTAAAAAATCGGGTGTCGAGTTATTTTGTTAAAACCATTGAGCATCCGAAAACTCAAGCTTTAGTCGCTCGAATTTATGATATTGAAACGCTAGTTACGCGTTCAGAAACCGAAGCGCTGCTTTTAGAACAAAACTTAATTAAACAACATCGTCCGCCTTATAACATTATGCTGCGAGACGACAAGTCATACGTCTATATCTTTGTATCGGCAGATAAACCGTATCCACGAATTGCCAGTGGACGTGGCAAAGGTAAGCACCAAATTGGTAAATTCTTTGGGCCTTATCCAAGTGCTTATAGTGCCCGAGATACCTTACTGGTTTTACAAAAGCTTTTTAATGTCCGTCAGTGTGAAAATAGTTACTTTTCACAGCGCAAACGTCCATGTTTGCAATATCAAATCAAACGTTGTTCGGCTCCGTGTGTAGGCTTGGTCTCACCAGAAGATTACAAAGAAGATGTGAATAACAGTATTCGTTTCTTACAAGGTGATACCAAAGAGTTAAACCAGGAACTGATTGCGAAAATGGAACAGGCGGCGGCAGATCTTGAATTTGAAAAAGCGGTTTTTTATCGGGATCGGTTGTCTTTACTTCGCGAAGTACAAGCACAGCAAGCTGTTTTCAAAGTGAAAGGTGAAGCTGACATTTTGGCAATTGCCTATCAGGCTGGCGTGACATGTGTGCAGATTATGCATGTACGTAACGGTCGTATGTTAGGAGGTAAAAGCTATTTCCCTGACATGTTGGGCGATGACCTTGGACAAATGCTAAGTGACTTCATGGCAAACTTTTACTTTCAAGTTGCCGATGAAGTACCAAGCGAACTGATTGTGAATACTGCCTTACCTGACCGTAAAGAGCTGGAAGAAGCTTTAGCACAGCAGTTTGGAAAGAAAGTCCAGATTAAGAGCAGTGTACGAGAAACACGTGCTGAATGGTTAGAACTTGCCGAAATGAACGTTCAACATGCGATTAAAGGGCAGTTGAGTAACCACTTAGAACTCAATGAGCGTTTCCACCAGCTTGAGCAGGTAGTTGGCCGTCCAATTGATCGGATTGAATGTTTTGATATTAGCCATACCATGGGTGAAGCACCGATCGCATCATGCGTAGTGTTTGACCAAGGTGGAGCACGTAAACGGGATTATCGCCAATTTGCCATTCAAGATATTACTGCGGGTGACGATTATGCAGCAATGCGCCAAGCTTTAACGCGTCGCTATAAAAAGGCAATGTTACCAGATCTGCTTTTAATTGATGGTGGTAAAGGTCAGCTCCATATGGCCATGGAAGTAATGCAAGAGCTTGGGTTAGAAGCTTTTATGGTAGGTGTATCGAAAGGTGAAGGCCGTAAACCGGGGCTTGAAACGCTTCATTTTACCGATGGCACAAAAATCCAGTTACCTGAAGATAGTAAGGCGCTACATTTGATTCAACAGGTGCGTGATGAAGCTCACCGTTTTGCCATTACTAAACACCGCGCTAAACGTGATAAACGCCGTAGCACCTCAGTTTTAGAAGCAATTCCGGGCTTAGGACCTAAACGCCGTCGAGATTTATTAACACATTTTGGTGGGATTCAAGGTGTTTTAAAAGCATCTGAAAAAGAACTGACAGTCGTGCCGGGCTTAGGTGAAGTGATGGCAAGAACGATTTATAAAATTTTGCATGAGTAGTCATGTCTTGAGAAGATGAGTGACAAAAGCGCTCGTAAATTAATAGCTGAATGATCATTCACATATTGGTCAAAATGATGAAAGATATTTCTTAACCATGCGCATGATTTAGGGATATGAATGTCATTACTGCAACTATGGGAAGATGTAAAACAAAATGAATGGATTGATATACCCGCAGGATGGTTACAGGGCCGCACCGTTTTTGGTGGCCTTGTTGCTGGGTTATTAATGCAAAAAGCCTGCTCCTATATTCAAGATTCAAATAAAAGATTATTAAGTTGTAGTGTTACTTTTGTAGGCCCTGTACAACAAGGCGCTGCCCGATTGACTATTGAAGTTTTAAGAGAAGGAAAGTCAGTCACTACGCTTGAAGCGCGTTTATGGCAAGATGATGCAGTACAAACGATTTTGATTGCAAGTTTTGGGGCTTCTCGTGCATCGAGTATTGAGGTAAAGCAAGAGCCAGTCGTCCCTGCTTATGTACCACCTGAAAATTTATCTGTCATTCCTTTTGCGAAACATATGCCTGAATGCTTTCAGCATTTTGAAGTCTGTTGGGCTGAGGGGAATTATCCGGTAACGGGAAGTAAACATCCCGACTTTGGTGGCTGGTCAAGGTTCTCACCAGAGCAGCATGCGAATCGTCAAATGACATTATCTGATTTGATTGTTCTTATGGATATTTGGCCACCGGGTGTTTTGCCTATGTTTAAGCAAGTTGCACCTGCAAGTTCTTTATCATGGCATATTACTTATGTTCATCCAGTTCGGCACCAGTTGTGTGACTGGTTTAAATATAAAGTAACTACTGAATATGCAGCTGAGGGGTACTCCACAGAATATGCATATCTTTGGGATCAAAATGATCATTTAATTGCAATCTTGCGGCAAACTGTTACGGTATTTACCTAAGTAATCTACTTTCTCGATTCACATATTTCGTATAAAGTGGCTGTTACAGATAGATACAATATTGAAGTATGTGTCTTTGTCTGTTAAAAGATGCGTGAAGACTAAATTGGCGGTGTTTATGACCACAGGGCGAATCCTGAATATCCCAAATATCCTAACTTTGGCGCGTATTGCGCTTATTCCTGTATTTTTGGTGATTGCATATTGGCCGCCTGCAATAGGTATTGGTGAGCACGTAGGAAGTATGACACGTCATATTATCTTGACGGCTATTTTCGTGCTGGCTGCTGTAACCGACTGGTTTGATGGCTATTTAGCACGAACTTTAAACCAGACTTCAGCATTTGGCCGTTTCCTAGACCCGGTTGCAGATAAACTTATGGTTGCAGCTGCACTTATTGTTTTAGTGCAGTGGAAACCGACAATTGCAATGGCTTTCGCTGCAATTGTTATTATTTCACGGGAAATTACTGTGTCTGCTTTACGTGAGTGGATGGCAGAACTTGGCGCGCGGACCAGTGTAGCCGTATCAACAGTCGGTAAATATAAAACTGCATTTCAAATGATTGCGATTAGCGTGTTCCTGTTGAATTGGCAGCCTTTAGAAGTATTGGCCTATGCTTTGTTATATACCGCCGTTATTTTGACTTTATGGTCAATGTTTATTTATTTAAAAGCTGCATGGCCATACCTAAAGCAGCCATAAAATTAAAAAGATTTTTAAAAGCCTTTCCTTGCGAAAGGCTTTTTTATTGGAAAGTGCAAGAATCGGGTCGTCATGGTGTCTTGGCTACTTTAAAGTAAGATTGAGTACTAAGGAGGTGACAGATGCAAATGCTTTCTTCTCGGCAATTTGCTGCGATTGCCACAATTATTGAATATTTATATGAACATCTAGACCAGCAACCAAGCTTAGAAGATGTCGCTACATATATGAATTTAAGCCCGAGTTATATCCAGCGGCAGTTCCAAGAATGGGTAGGCATTAGCCCTAAGAAGTTTGTGCAATATATGAGCTTGCAGCAAGCAAAATATTATTTAATGCAGCAACGTAGCTTATTAGATACTGCTTTAAATACTGGACTGTCGGGTACGGGTCGTTTACATGATTTGTTTATTCAGCTTGAAGGGATGACCCCTGGTGAATACAAGCAGCAAGGTGATGGCGTTGAACTGAATTATTCAGTTGAAACGAGTCCATTTGGTGACTTATTGGTAGTAAGTAGTGATAAAGGGATTTGTTCTGTTCGCTTTGTTGATAATAGTAAGAACATACAAGAAATCGTTAAACAGTATTTTCCGAAAGCTCAGTTAAAAAATTACTCTCCGATTTGGCATCAACAGATTGCACAGTGGTTTAGACAAGACTTCTCAGAACATTTACAGCAGAAATTACCGCTTAATCTTGCAGGAACACCATTTCAGCTACAAGTATGGGAGGCACTGCTTACTATTCCCGAAGGGCAGTTACGAACCTATCAAGATATTGCTGAGCAAATTGGAAAACCTAAAGCAGTCAGAGCAGTGGCTACAGCAATTGGCCAAAATCCGATTGCGTATTTAATTCCATGTCATCGGGTCATTCGCGCAACAGGAATGGTCGGTGAGTACCATTGGCAAAAAGGGCGTAAACTGGCATTGTTAGCTTGGGAGATGGCTAAGCAGCAAGGGGAGATTGCATGACACTAGATTTATTTTCTCCGGAACCTTGTTCAAACTTATTGCCTTATGATGGTGAGGTTCAGGATTATGGATGTATTTTAACTGCGGAAGAAGCTGAACAATATTTTCATTATTTGTACCACCATTTGGCGTGGCGACATGATGAAGCGAAGCTATATGGCAAGCACTTTATAACACCTCGTAAAGTTGCTTGGTATGGAGATGAGCATTATCGATATAAATATTCTGGTGTCTTTCGTGATTCTTTACCGTGGGACAAAGGACTTGCTCAGCTAAAACAGCAAGTAGAGCAGATCCTTTCAGAAAAATTTAATTCTTGCTTGGCAAATCTTTATGAAGACGGAACTCAAGGAATGGCTTGGCATAGTGATTCGGATGTGTCTTTAGCCAGAACCACTACAATTGCTTCCTTAAGTTTTGGAGCAACGCGAAAGTTCTCTTTTAGGCATATTCAAACTAAAGAAAAAGTTGAGATGTGGTTACAACCGGGTCAACTTATTGTGATGCGTGGTGAGACTCAACAATATTGGCAACACCGTTTAAATCGTTCAACCAAGATTTTACAACCACGGGTTAATCTGACTTTTCGTCAGTTCCAATTTTCATAAGTTTTTTCTAAAAATTGGGCAAGAAAAAAGCCCATGATGGCAACATGAGCTTATTCCTCTGAGGGAGAGCCTACTATTGATGAGCTGCTGATGAAAAGAATCATCAATAGGTGCTAAAATCATAATATGAGAATATTTGGATATTTTCAATGCTTCAAAGTGTAAGAAAACTTTAAATTATCAAAAATATTATTTTAGATCTCGCCCTTTTCTGAAAGTTCCATAAAGCGCTGCTCAATCAATGCCGCGTTTTCTTGCAAAATTTCAATCAACTTTTCAATATTTAAAAAATCAAAGCGGTTCTTTGATGCGACTAACGTTAAAGCCAAAGGAACTTCTTTACTCGAAAAACGAACGGGTACAGCAAGCCCTGAAACATTGGGGTCAATCTCACCTTGCGAGAAATAGAAGCCTTGTTTTTTTATTTTACGCATACGCTGAATAAAGCTAGGTTCGTCTACAGCAAAACCTGATTCAGACAGCTCATGTTGAAAACGTTCATAGTAGTCATGCATGCGCTGTTTACTTAAATGTGAAACCATCGTTTTTGGTGAAGCCCCAACATAAATTGGGCGTGGGCAGCCTCGACCATATGAAAGTAATTCAGTATCTTTAAAAATCTCATGATGAATATCAATGCAGTAGTCATCATTTAAATAGGTGAGTAAACAGCAAAGTTCAGTACGCTCTACAATATTTCGCATAAATGGCGTGCTGATTTGGACCAATGGATCGGTTGTTCTAGATACATAGTCAAGAACTGCTATTTTTGAGCCTAAAGTGTAATCGCCAGAAGTACCATTAATACGTTTTAATAAGTCGGCTGATACGAGTTCTTTCAGATAACGGTAACTGGTCGGTTTAGACAAGCCAAGTTCTTCGCAAATAATATCGACATTAATCACTGGTCGTGAAACGGAAAATAAATCCAGTACGGTTAAAATTTTGCCAAAACTTGAAATTGCCATGATGTCTTATTCGTATCCTTAATAAACGGGTCACACTTGAGTTCTTATAACAGAAAAATTGAAGCTTTGTCTCAATTCCAAGATAACTACCTGATTTAAATATTTTACGCTCAGAATCAGAAAAGTTCTCTTGATTCACACATCATATATGATTAACTAAAAACATATCAAATTATCAAATAAAGATATTTTAGTTGACTAAATCACTTTAATTTGAAAAAATTGTGCAACAAAATATCTAATCGAGAAATTGGTTTATTCTACCGGCTTTCTCGATGTCTCTTCTTTCCTAAGCTTGGTCGTATAAATAGCGGTCAAACTGAAATCATCTCGGTACATCATGCAGAGATGTAGGAAAAATCATTGTATTGAAGGATGCTCTCATTAACTCATTTGTCTTATAGGCAAATGACAAAGTCGTATTGTCTTTTTTTTAAAAGCAAATGGACACTGATGAGCATGCTCATCAGTTCAAATCTATATTTGAGATGAGTTCATGTTATTAAAGCAAATACTGGCTTTCCGCCCGAGTAAGCTTGATCTAATTTTTGCAATAAAGACATTTATTGCCGGTATGTTGGCATTATTTGTTTCGTTCGAATTAGACCTGATTAATCCAATGTGGTCGATCGGTACCGTCCTGATTATCGCCAATCCTTATTCGGGTATGGTGTCGTCTAAGTGTGTTTATCGTTTATTGGGAACGGTAGGCGGGGCCATTATTGCCTTAACCATTACTCCGCATCTGATTAATACGCCGTGGATCTTTACGGTTGTGTTATCACTATGGGTGGGCTTTGCGCTTTATGTGTCTTTATTAGACCGTACTCCTCGCAGTTATGCATTTATGTTGGCAGGTTATTCAACCGCAATGATTGTGTATAACGCGATTACTTATATTGATCAGTACAATATTTTTGATATTGCTTTGGCTCGTGTACTTGAGATTTCAATTGGTGTGATTTCGAGTGCGGTTGTGTCTGCGACTATTTTGCCCATGCATATTGGTTCGGCAATCAAACAGCGCGTAACGAAAACTCTCAAAGATACAGAAAACCTGTTTGCTAATTTGTTAAATGCAGATCAACAGCAAAACAATACACAGCTTTTAGCTGCTATTACTCGTGATACGACCGATATTCATGCTCTGGCAGTTCATTTGAGCTATGAAAAAGGTGAGTTGCATGGGATGACCAAACCTTTGCAAGAAATGCTCCATCAAATGTCGATGGTGGTTGCGAACTTGGTTGCTTTATCTGAACGAATTAAACAACTGCAAGAACTCAATTTTATTGAAAGTCATTCAGATAAATTAAAGCAGCTTTCAGGGCATGTGATTCATTTTCTGGAACAAAAAGATCAGATGACTGATGAAAATATTCTGCAGTTACCTGACGAGTTTGAAAATGATTTCTTGAACTTAAATGATTCGGCTTCTGAACATCAGCAAGTGTTATTGGCTGCCATGAAAATGGATGTGCGTCATTTCATTAGTAATGTTTTAGCTGTAAAAGTTTTATGGCAACGCATCAAGCAAGGTAATAAAGAGATTCCAGATAACATTACCCCAATGACTACGACCTATCCAAGTTTACACCGAGATCATGGTGTGGCAGTCAGAGGTGGTATTAGTGCGGTACTCATTACATTTATTGTGACTGGTGTGTGGATTCTTTCTGGCTGGAAAGCTGGGTTCATGATGGCACAGATCGGTGCAGTCACTGCCTGTATCTTAACAGCCCTAGATAACCCTGTTCCTGTCTTACGTATTTTTATATGGGGCAGTGTGGCTTCGGCGGTTTTAGTTTTTATTTACGCGTTTGGTATTTTCCCTCATGTCACAACATTTTGGGAACTTGGACTCGTTTTATTACCAATGTTCTTATTTGCGGTTTCCATGATGGCGAATCAGGCACTCATGCCAGTCGGGATGGTGTTAGGTATTAATACCATGATGGGGCTGAACTTGCACAATGCTTACAGCATGGACGCAGTGTCTTATTTAGATAGCTCATTTGGTATGGTTATGGGCGTATTGGTGTCATTGGTCGTTATTGATGTTGTGCGTGCCATGTCACCCGATACCAGTGCAAACCGTATTTTGGCTTTACATTACCGTGCGATGCGCCAAGCCATATACATTCCTTATGGTATTGAATTTAAAGTTCACTTACGGGGGATGTTAGACCGTGTTGGTGTCTTAAATACTAAAATGGTTCAGTCAGAAGAGATTAAAAAATCTATTCAACAGGCTTTGGTTGAATCAAGTGCGATCATTGATTTAAGCCGACTACAAGAGCTAGCAAATCAAGTTCCGATATCTTCGGAATTAGCCCATCACATTGGCCGTTTGCAACAAGATTTAGATGAGCTATTTAGAGCTAAAGAAAATGAAAAAGGTGAAAGTGATGTATTGGTACAGCACATTCACCAAACCTTATTTGAACTTAAACAACTTGCTTCAAATATTGAAGATATGACTCTGCGTCAAAGATTATTTATTTCACTAAATAATATTGCTTATAGCATGTGTCATGTTTCATCAAATCAAATGAATGCAGATCGTACGCTTACAGGAGCCACAGCGCATGGGTGAGTTTAATGTCTACGGTATTTACGTGCCTGCTTTGCTCGTCCAAGCCATTTTTGCATATATATGTTTTCGCTGGTTAAGTCCCTTAACCAACAAATGGATTGCACAAGGCTGGATTGCATTACCCAGTATTTTCAATTTGTGTTTTTACCTTTTACTACTTTTGGTGATACACCAAATTTTTGTTGGGTTAGGTGCTTAAAGATGATTGCCAGATTAAAGATTGAGTTAGGTGAGTAAAATGAATCAATTGGAGTTGAAAAAAGTCATCCGTCCAGTGATTTTGATTGTCGCATTAATGATTGCTGTCTATACCATTGTGCATTTATGGAACTACTATAATGCAGCGCCGTGGACACGTGATGGTCGAGTTCGTGGTGACGTTATTCAGGTCTCTTCAGATGTAGCAGGACTTGTAACGGAAGTATTGGTTCAAGATAACCAGACTGTAAAAAAAGGTCAGGTGCTTTTTAAAATTGATGTCTCTCGCCGAGCTTTAGATGTAGAGCAAGCAAAATCTGATTTGGCAAAAGCAAAAGCGGCCTATGCTCAAGCACAAGCAGGTCTGGCCCAAGCCAAAGCAAACTTGATTAAGTCGAGTACTAACATTAAGTTAGCCGAGAAAAACGCAAACCGTTATTCAAACTTAATGGATGGTGCGATTTCTAAGCAGGAACAAGATCAGGTCTTTGCAACTCGTGATCAATCACACGCGGAACATGAGCAACTCCAAGCTGCTATTCAACAAGCTGAAGCGACTATTAAACAGCAACAGGCACTGGTTGAAGCAGCAACAAGTAATTTACATTTAGCAGAACTCAATATGCACCGTGCGGCTGTTGTGGCGCCAGCAGATGGAACATTATCTAACTTTGATTTGCGTCCGGGTAATTATGTTCAAGTTGGACAAGCGGTTGCAGCATTGCTAGATCGTAAGCAGCTTTATGTTGTGGGATATTTTGAAGAAACAAAATTAGACCGTATTCATATTGGTGATGAAGCAACTGTGCAATTAATGGGTGATAGACAGAAAATTAAAGGCCATGTGCAGGGTATTGCATCGGGTATTGAAGACCGTGAGCGTTCAAGTAGTTCGAAACTGCTTGCAAATGTAAACCCGACATTTAGCTGGGTTCGTTTAGCGCAGCGTGTACCTGTAAAAATTGTGTTAGACGAAGCACCAAAAAATGAGTTGGCTTTTGTGTCTGGCCGTACTGCTACAGTACATATTATTGAAAAATAAAAAGCTTAAGTTTTTAAACTCAATAAAAAAGCATGTTTGAAACATGCTTTTTTATTTTATGGCGTTAAACCAACAGGATTGCGATACCAGCTCTGAATTAGCAAAGCCGCGGCAAAACTATCGGCTGACAACTTCTTGGCACGGCCTTGTTCTTGATAAAAACCAAGTTCTTCTCTTGCCTCACGAGTGGTGAGCCGTTCATCGACCATCCACGTTTCAATATTGGTTTGATGGCGTAAGCGACGTGCAAACTTACGTGCCCGTGTTGAAAGTTCTGACTCGCTATCATCCATATTCAATGGAAGACCAACAATAAACAAATCAGGCTGCCACTCTTTCACAATTTTTAAAAGTTGGTCCCAGTTGGGAATACCATCTTTCATCACAAAAAGTGGTAATGGGTTAGCACTTTCAATTGCAGACTGACCAATCGCCATTCCCATCTTTTGAGTGCCAAAGTCAAAAGCCATAATTGATTTTGATTGCGTTGCGGTCATTAGGCGTGCCCGATTTCAGAAGCCAGCCATGTACGATCTACACCAATTTTTTTATAGGCTGCATCCCAACGATCATCGTACGGCAAGTTAAAAATCAGATCCATGTCGGCATCACAGATAAGCCAGTCACCGCGAGCGATTTCATCTTCTAGCTGGTTTTTACCCCAACTCGCATAACCAAGGGCGATTTGGTAGCGGCCAACACCTTCGTTATGCGCAATCGCATCGAGAATATCTTTACTGGTGGTAATACAGACATTCTCACCCACAGCAATAGAAGAGTGCCATGTTGGTTGGCCTGTATGAAGAACAAAGCCCGCCTCAGGGCGTAAAGGACCACCTTGTAAAACCTCATGCGGATTTACATTGTCTGCATCAATGTCTAAATCATTGAGTAACTCTTTAATTTGGATACCGGCAGGGCGATTGATAATAATACCTTGGGCACCTTCTTCGTCATGACGGGCAAGATAAATTACTGTATTTGCAAAAAAGTCATCTGCCATTTCTGGCGGGGCAATCAGACAACGGTGAGTCATATATTGTTTGGTCACCTAAGCGGTTCTCCCTCAAAAAATGTCGCTATAGGGTCTCTCGACCCTTTTTATCTATATAGGTTCTTTTTATCAACATACAAGAGTTAATCGGATTTCGCCAATCTTTTTCTCTCATTTTCTTTATTAAGTTGAAGAAGCCTGAAATTTAAGTTGACGTAATTGTTTAGCATGCTGCAAGGTTGTTTCATTAATTTCAACACCTCCTGACATGCGCGCTAACTCGGAAATAATTTGATTTTCATCAAGTTGTACAATAGTACTACTTGCCGGATCAGTTTGTTGTTTTTTGACTAACAAATGTTGATCGGATTGTGCAGCCACCTGTGCTTGGTGGGTAATACATAGAAGTTGGACATGCTGAGCCAAGTCGGCCAATAAACGACCAACCACTTCAGCTGTACCACCACTAATTCCGACATCAATCTCGTCAAATACCAAAACTTCTGCTTCGGTCTTTTCAGCATTCATGACTTGCATAACGAGTGCAATACGAGAAAGCTCACCACCAGATGCTACACGTGCCAATGGTTGAGGAGGTATGCCTTTATTGGCAGTAAATAAAAGTTGAATAAAACTTAATCCTTCTGCATTTGGTTGTTCTAATGGTTCAAACTTAAACTCAAAATGTGCCTCAGGCAGCGCTAAAGGTTTAACCTGTTCAGTTAATTGTTTTGCAAGTGGAGCAGCAGCTTCACGACGAATATTATCCAAATGCTGGGCTTTTTCTAAAAATTCTTGATGTGACTTTTCTACTTGTTCAGCCAGAGTTTCAGGGTCTTCTAACTGATGTAATTGTTCAAGCTCACTTTGCCAAGTTTCGTACTCTTCTTTCAGCGTCTCTGGCTGAGTACGGTATTTACGAGCAAGTCGATGGAAAACCTCTAGCTTGGAGTTCAGCTCTTCCATCCGTTCAGGATCGAAACTCTGACGGTCAATAAATTGACGTAAATTTGATGTGGCATCATCAATTTCACTTTGCGCATTTAATAACGAATTATAAATTTCGGAAAGCTGCTCACTACGCCCCGCATGAGACTCTAGGCGGCGAATGATCGACGACATTTCTTGAGTAATGTTTTGTTCAGCTTCATCAAGCGCATTTAAACTATAGCTACAGTCTTGCATGATATGTTCATGATGACTGAGCCGGTCAAATTCTTGCTCGATTTCTTTGTAATCGGTTTGAATGATTTCCTCAAGCTCTTCAATTTGTAGCTCTAAGGTCGCAATACGTTGTAGACGGGTCGCTTGAGCATCGAGCGCAGCCTGATGCTGGCGGATATTACGCTGCCATGTACTATATGCTTCACGAACATCATTTGCTTCGGCGTAAAAATTACTATAACGGTCTAGCCAATGCTTTGGATAAGGTGGTTCAAGTAGCTGTTGTTGGCTGTGCTGGCTATACAACTGAACCAATAAGCGGCCTAATTCTTTAAGCTCAGAGAGACTACTTGGACGGCCATTTACCCATGCTTTGCTACGGCCAGTTGCAAAAATAACCCGACGTAAATGAATTTCCCCTGAATCATCATCTAGTTCATGTTCTTTTAACCATTTTGCTTCAGGGCTATTGTCCTGATAAGTAAAAACTGCGGTTACATCCGCTTTGTCCGAACCATAGCGGACATAATTTGTATCTGTACGTTCCCCTAAGCAGGCAGATAGTGCATCCAGTAATAATGATTTTCCTGCACCTGTCTCACCTGTTAGAACATTAAATCCTTGTTCTATATCAATAGCTAAATGATCAGCTAATGCAAAATTAATTAAAGTTAAATGTGTGAGCATAAACGCATCCAACGCGCCAAATTATGGGTTAAAGATAGAGAAGTTTTGAATTTGCTACAAGTGATCTATTATTCTAACTGAAATTATAGAACAGCAAGATTGCGGATCTTTACAATGAAAAAAACATTAAGCTTACCGAAAGCACCAATAGGGATGATCAACCGCCATAAAAAAACTAATCCTGCTGAAATGAATAAAATTTTAAATCAGCATTTTAATGCATTTAAACAGGCTGCTGCACAAGGTGATTATGTCAAAGCATATCAACATGTAAAAAAAGCAGTAAGTCTGGTTCCCGGACATCCCGGAGCATTGTCTGATTTAGCTTATACCGAGCTACGGTTACGCCGTTATGACGATGCATATCAACATTATATGCAAGCCATTAAAGCAAGTGGTTCTAACGTTAATACAAATCTATACGATGGATTGACCGAAGTTTGTCATCATTTAAATAAAAAAGAAGAGAAGATTAAATTTGGGCGTTTAGCCATTTCAACCAAAAAAGAACTCACAAAGAATGAGCCTGCTTTAAATATACCCACTCATAAACCCGTGCCATTTAGCTCAAATCCACAAGAAAATATCATTGCTTTTTCTTTATTTGGAGCAAATCCGCGGTATTGTGAAACTTCCATTTTAAATACTAAGTTAGCTCAAGAAATCTATCCTGAATGGACGTGTCGATTCTATGTGGATGAGAGCGTTCCCGAACTTGTACAACAACAGTTACAAGCAAATGGCGCACAAGTTGTACATGTTAGTCCCACTCAAAAACAGTTATCAGGTTTATTTTGGCGCTTTTTAGTTATGGATGATCCGATAGTTAAACGGTTTTTAGTACGTGATGCCGACTCTATCGTGTCTTATCGTGAAAAAGCCGCTGTTGATGCTTGGCTTAAAAGTGATCAATGGTTCCATTTAATGAGAGATAGCTATTCTCATACTGAATTAATTTTGGCGGGTATGTGGGGCGGTTGCACAGGTATTTTTCATAATATTGAAGCACATATCAGGGATTATGTTGCCACTGGAAGGTATCCGGACAATCGAGTCATAGATCAACATTACCTGCGTTATTGTATTTGGCCGACTTTAAAACAAAGTGTGCTTGTACATGATAGCCAGCAATTTGATGAAAATAGTGCCGATTTTCCGGCTTATGATCTAACTTCAATGCAAAATGACCAAGACAATTTTCATGTAGGGATGGATAATGGTTCACCAGTCGTTACAACTGCGGTTAATCATCCAACGGCAGAAAAAGTTTACTGGATTTTATTCGATGAAAATCACGATGAAGTTTGCAGATATGATGCAATTGTGTCGAAGAGTCGAAATATTGAAGTGAATTTACCCCACGCTTTTGCTAAAAAAATTCAGTTACAGCAGTGGAAATTACAAGTCTATCCGTATGAAAACTGATTGATTAGTTATTTAGGCACAATTAAACTACATTCATCATAATTTATATAAATGCGGCATTATCTGGAGAGTGTGCATGAGTTCAACCCAATTTGATCATGTAACGGTCATCAAAAAATCAAATGTTTATTTTGGTGGAGCATGTATCAGCCATACCGTGCAATTTGAAGATGGAACGAAAAAAACATTAGGTGTTATTTTGCCGACTGAACAGCCTTTAACATTTGAAACCCATGTTCCTGAGCGTATGGAAATTATTTCAGGTGAATGTCGCGTTAAAATTGCAGACAGCAATGAAAGTGAATTGTTCCGCGCTGGTCAATCTTTTTATGTACCAGGCAATAGCGTTTTCAAAATCGAGACTGATGAAGTGCTTGATTATGTTTGCCACTTAGAAGGCTAAGAAATTACTGTTTAAATCGGGTACACTATGCCCAAAGAAATCCTGTGAAGTTGGCTTTACAGGATTTTTATTTTTTGCTCAAACGTTGTTAGAGGTCATGCATGGCAAAACCGGAATATTATTATGGCGTTCACTCAGTGGAGTCATTGTTAGAACTTGAGCCGGAGCGCGTGCTGACCCTGTTTACATTGAAAGGGCGCGACGATCAGCGTTTGCAGAAAATTCTGCAATTGGCCGAGCCTTTTGGAATTAGTGTACAAAAAGCAAGCCGTGATAGCCTCGAGAAGCTTGCGGGTTTGCCATTTCACCAAGGCGTAGTTGCAGCAGTACGTCCGCACCCGACTTTAAATGAAAAAGATCTAGACCAGCTCTTGGCTGAAACTCCAGATGCCTTATTGCTGGCATTAGATCAGGTGACAGATCCACATAACTTAGGGGCATGTATCCGTACTGCCGCTGCAATGGGTGTTCAGGCAGTGATTGTGCCTCGCGATCGCTCAGCAAGCTTAACTCCAACTGCTCGTAAAGTCGCAGCGGGTGGGGCCGAAAAAGTTAAATTTATTCAAGTGACTAATTTAGCTCGTACTTTAGCGCATCTTAAAGAGACAACTCACGTACGTGTGATTGGTACAATGCTTGATGAAAATGCATTACCTATTCAGAAGTGTGATTTCTCGGGTGCTGTTGTGATTGTAATGGGTGCAGAAGACACAGGTTTACGTCCAATTACTCAAGCACAGTGTGACCAAAAAGCCTATATTCCAATGTCAGGTAACTTACAAAGTTTAAATGTAAGTGTGGCAACGGGTATGGCACTTTATGAAGCTTGTCGTCAGCGTTCTGAGGTATAATTTAGCTGCCTTCCTAGTTTTTATGCAGTCTTGATATGTCTCCCCGTACGCAAGGTTATTTTTTTGTATTGGTGACCATGTGTATTTGGGGCGGGTTTACGCTTTTTGCCCGCTTAAATGCACAATGGCACATCAGTGCTTGGGATATTGCCGCACTACGCTTTGCTATAGCCTTCCTAATTTTGATGCCTATCTTAATTTATAAAAAAGATCTCGCTTTTTTATGGAGTAAGCATGCGGTTATTTTGGCATTGATTGGTGGAGTCATTTACTGCCTTACGGTTTATACAGCTTTTCTTTATGCACCAGCTGCACATGCTGCAATATTTTTAAATGGCTGTATTCCTATCTGTACTGCTATAGCTGCTTATATTTTATTTAGACAGCCATTTGATAAACATACATGGGTGAGTCTAGCAATTATGATTACTGCCTTGGCCCTCATGAGCGCATTGATGTTACAAAGTAGTACCTCTGCTTTTGGAATTGGAGATTTACTTCTGTTTATCAGTGCGATTTGGTGGGGGATTTTTACTGTACTACTTAAACAGTGGAAGCTCTCTGCTTGGCATTCTATGGCAAGCGTCGCAATCTGGTCCGCAATTATTTATTTGCCGATTTATTTGTTGTTCTTACCTAAGCACTTTATGGATGTAGATCCTTTGCACTTAGCTGTACAAAGTATTTTCCATGGCGTGTTTGTCGTTATTATTGCGACATTAACCTATGTTGCTGCTATTCAGCGTCTTGGCGCATTTAAAACGGGAAGTATTGTAACTTTGGCACCGTTTATTGCTGCTATTTTAGCTGTACCTTTACTTGGTGAATCATTAAGCCCATCAATTGTAGTGGGCTTAGTAGGTATGGGAATAGGCGCTTTACAGCCTTGGCGCTGGTTTAGACAAGATAGCCTGACACAAAAGATTAAGCAGCAAAATACACAAAATTAGTTTGTACGCTTCAAATAGCTTTGATGTAAAGGCTCTAATTGCTGATATAAATGTTCGAGTAATCCGTCATTAAACACGATATCATTTGCAAGCTCACGTTTTCGTTCGCGTGGCATTTGTGCATCAATAATTTTCTGGATTTGTTCTTGGTTTTGTCCATCGCGCTGGCTTGCACGCTGAATTTGAGTTTGTTCACTCGCATCAATTAATAGCGTGTGATTGACCAGTTCATGTTGATTTGTTTCAAACAATAATGGCGAAACTAAAATCACATATGGACTTTTAGGATTTTGTAGCTGTTGAATAATAGATTGACGGATTGCGGGATGGGTAATTTGCTCGAGTGTATGACGCGCTTGCGGATTTTGAAAAATATATTCACGTAAGGCACGGCGGTCCAAACTGCCATCGGGTTGAAGCACCCAATCTCCAAAGGTCTGTTGAATTTTTTGAAGGGCAGGTTGCCCTTTTTCAACCACTTCGCGAGCAACAATATCGGCATCGACGACTTGGATTCCTTGGGATTCAAACCATTGTGTTGCAGCTGATTTACCACTGCCTATACCACCTGTGATTCCCAGAATAAAAGCCATCTTAACCTCCCAAATAAATTTTCATAATCTGATCACCCCATAAAAAGGCAACCCAACCAGCAATGGCAATATATGGCCCAAAAGCAAAAGGCTGATTGTCATTTCTTAATTTTAATAAAATGATGCCAATGATTGCGCCAAGTAACGATGACAATAACACAATTAACGGCAGCATCAATGGCCCCATCCATGCTCCTAATGCTGCAAGCAATTTAAAGTCGCCGTAGCCCATACCCTCTTTGCCAGTGATCACTTTAAATAAGTAATAGACAATCCAAAGACATAGAAAACCAATGAGATAACCCCAAATGGCTGAGTTGGGTGAGGTATAAATATTAAAGGTATTAATACCTAAGCCGAGCGCAGCTAAAGGTAGGGTAAAGCGATCAGGCAATAATTGTGTATCGAAATCAATAAAGGTAAGGGCTATCAGTACCCATGTGAGGACGAGTCCAAAAAGCATTTGTATGGTTGGGCCAAATACCATGACGACTACTAATGAACATAGCATGGTGAGTAGTTCGATGGCTGGATAGCGAATACTAATCGGGTGCTGGCAATGGCCACACTTTCCTCTTAACATAAGCCAGCTTATAACAGGAATATTTTGATACCAACGGATCGGTTGCTGACATGCAGGGCACGATGAAGCAGGCTTACTTAAAGTTAACTTCTCATGATCAATAATCGGTTGATCAGGATTGAGTAACATTTGGCATTCTTGCTGCCAATCTTGCTCCATCATTCTTGGCGTGCGGTAAATCACTACATTAAGAAAGCTACCGATACATAGGCTCACGAGTGCAACAGCAATATAAAGTGCAGTTAAGTTTTGAATAAAATACGCAATGATGTCTTGCATTATACAACTGAGCCCATTTGGAAAATTGGAAGATACATAGCAATTACCAGACCGCCTACGAGCACCCCTAAAATTGCCATAATTAAAGGTTCCATCATAGAGGTTAAACCATCAACGGCATTATCCACTTCATTTTCATAGTAAGTGGCAACTTTATCGAGCATGCTGTCTAGTGCACCCGATTCTTCACCAATTGCAACCATTTGTATAGCCATCGATGGAAAACGATTAGAGACCCGCATAGCAAACTGAAGCTGTTGACCTGTTGCGACATCTTCCCGGATTTTCATCACAGCTTTTTCATAAATCACGTTATTGGTTGCGCCAGCAGTCGATTCTAATGCATCAATAAGCGGAACACCTGCGGCAAATGTTGTAGCAAGCGTGCGGCTATAGCGGGCAATAATTGCTTTATAAACCAAGTCCCCAAAAATAGGTAACTTAAGCGCCAGTTTATCTAAGCCATCACGAAACTTTTTACTGCGTTTTTTTGCTTCCAGAAAGGCAGCAATGACTGCGCCAATCGCAATAATCATAATGAACCAGTATTCCTGCATCCATTTCGACATATTCACAACCATTTGCGTAAATGCAGGTAAATCTGCTCCAAAAGACGCAAATAAATCTTGGAAAACGGGAACTACTTTAACCATCAAAATAATGGTCACCACAATGGCTACTACAATAACTGTTGCCGGGTATTTCATTGCTTTCTTGATTTTTTGCTTGAGCAATTCACTTTTTTCTTTGTAAATTGCAACGCGGTCCAGCATCGTTTCGAGTGCGCCTGATTGTTCACCAGACTCAACAAGTGAACAAAACAAGTTATCGAAATGTTGAGGATATTTTCTTAAAGCTGAGGCAAAAGTACTACCACCTTCGACTTCACCTTTAATACCGAGTACAACCTCACGCATGGCCGGGTTTTCTAAACCTTCAGCTACAATTTCAAAGCCTTGTACGAGTGGTACACCAGCTTTCATCATGGTCGCTAGTTGTCGAGTAAAAATCGTAATATCGAGTGTGGTGACTTTTTTCTTGAATAAACCTTCAAGAATATTTTTACGTTTTTCACGTATAGTTCGAACAGTCACCCCTTGTTTGCGTAAGGTTACTTTGGCTAAAGCCATGTTTTTAGCCGGAAGTTCTCCCTTGATTTTTACGCCCTTACGGTCAACCCCTTCATAAGCAAAAGTCGGCATCATTTGTGCCTTTTTGACAGCCATTAGATTATCCTTATTTTTTAAATAGTGTCTTATTCACTGGTGACACGGTTGACTTCTTGTAAAGAGGTCACCCCTTGCATCACCTTTTTTAAACCTGAACGACGTAGATTATTAAACCCCAATTTTTCAGAAGCAGCTGCGATTTCTAAAGCGTTGCCATCTTCCATAATAATCTTGGAAATTTCAGGTGTAACTTTCATTACCTCATAAATACCGACACGGCCTTTATAGCCTTCACGACATTCAGGGCAACCTACGGGCTGAAAAACCCGAAAATCTGGGTGCGCTAAATCTTGTTCGGTAAAGCCCATTTCTAATAAGCTTTGTTTAGGAATATCAGCAGGTATTTTGCATTGAGAACAAAGACGACGTGCTAAACGCTGTGCAATAACTAGGTTTACTGATGTTGCAATATTAAAAGAAGGAACCCCCATATTGCGTAGACGAGTCAATGTTTCCGGAGCACTATTGGTATGTAGTGTTGACATCACCATGTGGCCGGTTTGAGCCGCCTTAATTGCAATTTCTGCTGTTTCCAAGTCACGAATCTCACCCACCATAATAATATCAGGGTCTTGTCGTAAAAATGATTTAAGTGCGGCCGCAAAAGTAAGGCCTACCTTGGGGTTTACGTTAACTTGATTAATTCCTTCAAGGTTAATTTCTACTGGGTCTTCGGCAGTGGAAATATTAGAGCTTTCAGTATTTAAAATATTTAAACCTGTATATAACGATACGGTTTTACCAGAACCTGTTGGTCCGGTAATTAAAAGCATGCCTTGAGGTTTATCTAATGCCTCCATAAACAAAGCTTTTTGATCTTCTTCATATCCTAGTGCATCAATTCCTAGCATTGCGCTTGATGGGTCAAGAATACGTAGAACTAACTTTTCACCAAACAAAGTCGGGAGGGAGTTCACACGAAAATCAATCGCTTTGCTTTTTGACAGCTTGAGCTTGATACGACCATCTTGTGGGACGCGTTTTTCAGAAATGTCCATTTGAGACATTACTTTTAAGCGTGATGCCAAGCGGTTTGCAAGCTGTAGAGGGGGATTGGCAATTTGACGTAACACACCATCGACACGATAGCGCACCCGATAGGATTTTTCGTACGGTTCAAAATGTAAGTCTGAAGCACCCATACGAATAGCATCAATTAATAACTTATTAATATATTTAACAATCGGGGCTTCATCGCCTTGTGGAGCTTCTTCTTCATCTTCTTGAGCGGTAGGGCCATCAAGATTAACATCGAGATCAAACTCTTCATCATTGAAGTCAAAGCTGCTTTCTTCTGCAAAATGCTGGCCTAAAACTTTTTCGAGTTTATGGTGCTCCACAATTACAGGCTCAACCAGCAATTTACTATTAAAACGAATTGCATCAATCGCTTCGATATTGCTTGGATTACTGGTCGCAACATATAAAATTTGCCCTCTTTGAATGAGCGGCAAAATTCGATGTTTTAAAATCAGTTTCTGATCGACCAGATCTTTAGGAATCTGAGAGGTGTCATAAACATCCAGATCGAAATATGGTTCAGCAAACTCAGCAGAAATTGTTTCAGCCAATAATGAAGGGGAGAGATGAACCTCTTCAATTAAATATGCGACTGTGTCCTGCTTAGCTCTTTTCGCTGCATCTAATGCAGTTTGCATGGTCGCTGCCGACACATGCTTTTCTTCGACTAAACGTCGAAAAAACCCCGTAAATTTTGGAGATGTATGTAATGCTGACATCTGCCTGCCTATGTTAATGTGTTTATAATTGGTATATGAAAAATTATACTTTTGTTATGTAAAATTACTACCTTAGAAAGTGTTGCTCGGGTCCTACTCAGCCTATTAAAGCTTGAACCAGTCGAAGTTTTTCTTTATTAATTTTTAGAATGTCGGACTTTTAATAAAGTAAAGTTTTTTCTTAATTTCAAACACTAGAAAAGATATGAGTAATCGCGTTAAAGAAAAGTATCTGAAATTTGTATAAATGCGTGTAGAATGTGCTGCATTTTTGATGAAAGGTGAGCAGTATGTCGGGTTCGACGATTACGCCTTGGGTAGTTGGTAACTGGAAAATGAATCCAATGCGTGCCAACGCCAACCAACTTATAGAAGAATTTAAACAATTATTGCAACAAAACCAAATTGCAGATGAAAACTGCCATGTGGGCGTTGCCCCTGTTTCTATTGCCCTTACAACGGTACAAGCGCAATTACAGGATGCTGCAAGAACGGTACATACGGTTGCACAGGATGTATCACGTGTTGCTGGTACAGGTGCTTATACTGGTGAAGTCAGTGCAGAACTATTAAAAGATAGCCAAATTAATTTCGTACTGGTTGGACACTCTGAACGTCGTGATATTTTTGGTGACAACGTTGAAATTTTGAAGGCAAAACTCCAAAATGCATTAAATGCGGGTATGACTGTCATTTATTGTGTGGGCGAAAGCCTTGAACAACGTGAGCAAGGTCAGGCCGAGCAAGTTGTTCTACAGCAAATTTGTGATATTGCACCTGTAGTAACTGCTGAACAATGGCAAAACCAAGTGGTTATTGCCTATGAACCTATTTGGGCAATTGGTACAGGTAAAACAGCTTCTCCGCAAGATGCGCAAGCGATGCACGCTAAAATTCGTGAAGGCTTATGCCAACTTACACCGGCAGGCTCAAATATTGCTATTTTATATGGCGGTAGTGTAAAAGCTGAAAATGCTGTTGAGTTAGCTGCATGTCCAGATATCAATGGTGCGTTGGTGGGTGGTGCTTCATTAAATGCAGCATCTTTTTATCAAATTGTACAAGCCTTCGCGCAAAGCAAATAACGAGGATAGGGTATGCACTCTTTTGTACTTGTTGTACATATTATTTTAGCAGTACTAATGATTGCATTAATTTTAGTGCAACATGGTAAAGGCGCAGATGCAGGTGCCTCTTTTGGTGGAGGTGGCGCAGCAACAGTATTTGGTGCGTCTGGTTCAGGTAACTTCTTGACTCGCGTGACTGCAATTTTGACAGCTTTATTCTTTGTGACCAGTTTGACTCTGGCTGTTTTTGCCAAGAAGCAAACGACTGAAGCATATAGTTTGAAAACTGTACAAACGACTGCGCCAGCGCAGACTATATCGCCTGAAACTTCACCAAATGCACCAAAAACTGGCCAATAATTGGAAATAAGACTTTCCTTTTGGAATTGAAAGGACTAGAATGCGTCCCACAAGCTGCGGTGGTGGTGGAATTGGTAGACACGCTACCTTGAGGTGGTAGTGCTTTCGGGCGTGGGGGTTCAAGTCCCCCCTTCCGCACCAACTTTGAACCAGAAAGTTGAGTGCAAGCAGTTTTGTTTTTGATGCGGGATGGAGCAGTCTGGTAGCTCGTCGGGCTCATAACCCGAAGGTCGTTGGTTCAAATCCAGCTCCCGCTACCAATTTGATTAAGGTGCAACTTAATCAAGCTAATATTGGATAAGTTTACATTGACTTTTTTCGATATTTGTATATAATTTTTGCACGTTGATGCGGGATGGAGCAGTCTGGTAGCTCGTCGGGCTCATAACCCGAAGGTCGTTGGTTCAAATCCAGCTCCCGCTACCAAGTTTCTTAAAGAGGCTCACAGACAAGGTGGGCCTTTTTGCACAGTGGACTATTGTTTTCTGTGCTATATAGGGGCGATTAACGCCCTTTTTTATTGGTTATCGTATCGCTATCGTGTAGTGTCGACATCAATTGGTCAAATAGTCATGCTTCACTATAGTAAGTCTGTGTCGGTTAAAACAACCGATTGAATCGCACGAGAATGACGAGAGTAAATGAAATTATCAAATAAATCCCAAGCATTGTATGACATGATTGCTCCAGCAGTGGAGGCATGTGGTGTCGACCTTTGGGGAATTGAATTCCTTCCACAAGGTAAGCGTTCATTATTGCGTATTTATATCGATAGACCGGTTGATGAAAATGCTGAACCAGTGATTAATGAAGATGGTGAAGTAGAGCAAGGCCGCGGTATTGGTGTAGAAGATTGTGTTCGTGTTACACAACAGGTCGGCGCAATGCTGGATGTCCATGATCCGATTTCAGGTGAATATGCATTAGAAGTTTCTTCACCAGGTTGGGATCGCCCATTTTTTCAACTCGAACAGTTGCAAGGCTACATTGGACAACAGGTTGCTTTGCGTTTGATTGCTGCAGTAGAAAATCGTCGTAAATTTCAAGCAAAACTCCTTGCTGTAGACCTTGAAAATGAAGAGATTCAGGTTGAAGTTGAAGGAAAGCATGTGCTTGATATCGACAGCAACAATATCGATAAAGCAAACTTGATCTATCAAGATTAAATTTATTTAAATTATATAAGAAATCGGTAGGTGACTTATGGGCCGCGAAATTCTTACCGTTGTTGAAACGGTTAGTAATGAAAAAGGTGTTAGTCGTGAAGCGATCTTCGAAGCTTTAGAACAAGCTCTAGTTGCTGCAACGAAGAAAAAATTTTACGAGGGTACCAATTCTGAAGAAGCTCAGCTTCGTGTAGAAATTGATCGTAGAACTGGTGATTACCGTACATTCCGTCAATGGACTGTTGTGGCAGATGAAGATCATGAAATGCCAGCATGCCAAGACGCAATTTCTGATGTTGATCCTGCAAAATGGTCAATTGGCGACGTTCGTGAGCTTGAAGTAGAATCGATTGAGTTCGGTCGTATCGCTGCGCAGATTGCGAAACAGGTTATCGTACAAAAAATTCGTGAAGCAGAGCGTGCATTAGTTGCTGATGCTTATGAATCAAAAGTTGGCGAGCTAATTTACGGTGAAGTGAAAAAGCAAACTAAAGATGGTTTCATCATTGACTTAGGTGACAATGCTGAAGCTTATTTAGCTCGTGAAGAAATGATTCCTAAAGAGATTCTTCGTCCAAAACAACGTGTAAATGCTATTTTATATAGTGTAAACCGTGAAGGCCGTGGTGCTCAGCTTCTATTATCACGCGCTAAGCCTGAAATGCTTATTGCTTTGATGAAGAAAGAAATTCCTGAAATTTCTGAAGAAATTATTGAAATTAAAGCTGCGGCGCGTCAACCAGGTGTTCGTGCGAAAATCGCAGTAAAAACGAACGACCACCGTATTGACCCTGTTGGTGCATGTATTGGTATGCGTGGAACACGTATCCAAGCGGTACAGCAAGAGTTAAATGGTGAGCGTATTGATGTTGTAGTTTGGTCTGATGATCCAGCTCAATACATCGCAAGTGCATTAGAACCAGCTGATGTATCAGGCATTGTGCTTGATGAAGATGCAAAAAGTGCAGACATTATTTTTGCTACCAACGATCAATTGGCACGTGCGATTGGTTCGCAAGGTCAAAATGTTCGTTTAGCTTCTGATTTAACTGGCTACAAACTCGACATGATGCTTGAAGAAGAGTATCGTGCTCGTCAGCAGAATGAAGCTCAGCAATATCTCGACATGTTCGTATCACGTTTAGATATTGAAGAAGACTTGGCAATGGCGTTAGTAGAGATGGGCTTCACTTCTTTAGAAGAGATTGCTTATGTGCCAGCTGAAACTTTTGACGAAATTGAACTTGACGCTGAGTTAGTTGAGTTATTGCAAAGTCGTGCAAAAGAAGCTGCATTAACTGATGCATTGAAACAGCAAGAAAATATTCAAGAACCGAGTGCAGACCTTCTCAATATGGAAGGCATGACCTCTGAGATCGCTTACTCGCTAGCCGCTCGCGGTATTATTACTGTTGATGATTTGGCAGATCAAGCAACTGACGATATTTCTGATATTGAAGGTCTTGGTCATGAAAAAGCAGGTCAATTGATCATGAAAGCTCGCGAATCATGGTTTAACTAGGAGATGAAATATGACGGACAAGTCGATTAAAGAGTTAGCTCTCAGCGTAGGACGTCCTGTTGAGAAGCTCCTAGAACAGGCTCGTGAAGCAGGTTTGCCTCAACGTACAGCAGACGACATTATTACCACTGAACAACAGGACACCTTAGTCAATTATTTGAAAAAGGTGCATGGTCAGGAAAGTGGTAACACAGGAAAAATTGCGTTGAAACGTAAAACAACCAGTACCGCTAAAGTTGCAAGTACTTCGGGTAAAGCAAAAACAATTAACGTAGAAGTACGTAAAAAACAGGTTTTTGCTAAACCAAACCCAGAACAAATTGCAGCAGAAGCTAAAGCGCGTGCAGAAGCAGAAGCTAAAGCGCGTGCAGAACAACAAGCGCGTGAAGCTGCAGAGCAAAAAGCGCGTCTTCAAACAGAGCAAAAAGCAAAAGCAACTTTAGATGCAATGCGTGCTGCTCATCAACAAGATAGCGCTGCACAGTCAGCTCCTAAAGCTGCTGTTGTAGTGAAAAAACGTGGTGGTGGTACAGTAAAACCTGCACCAAAACCAGCAGAAACATTAGAGCAAAAGAAAGCGCGTGAAGCACAAACAGCTCAGTTGAAAGCAACTGAAGAAGCTGCACGTCGTAAAGCGGCTGAGGAAGCTCAGCAGCGTACGCTTGAACAAATGCGTAAGATGGCATCTAAATATTCAAATGATGATGCTACTGCAACTATTCGTGTGATTGATGATTCTCCTCTTGCTTCAGGTCTTGTTGGCCAAGCTTATGAAGATTCATTTAATCAAGAAGACCGTGAAATTAAACGTGGTGGTGCTACAACTAACCCTCGCGCTGGTAAGAAAGGCGGTCGTCGTGGTCAAGAAGAGCAAAGCTTCGTTAACCATAACAAACGTGGTTTAAAATCAAGCCAAGCGAACAAGCATGGTTTTGAAAAGCCAGTTAAAAAGCAAGTCTATGATGTAGAAATCGGTTCAAGCATTGTTGTTGCCGATCTTGCTCAAAAGATGGCGATTAAAGTACGTGAAGTTATCAAGACACTTATGAAAATGGGTGAATTGGTTAACCAGAACCAGACAATTGACCAAGATACAGCTGCACTTGTTGTAGAAGAAATGGGCCATAACCCTGTTCTAGTTTCTGATACACAAGCAGAAGATAACTTACTTGAAGCAGCTGAAGAAGCACGTGGTGAACAAACTACTCGTCCTCCAGTTGTTACAATCATGGGTCACGTTGACCATGGTAAAACATCATTGCTTGACCGTATCCGTCGTTCTAAAGTGGCGGCAGGTGAAGCAGGTGGTATTACCCAGCACATTGGTGCATATCACGTTGAAACAGACAAAGGGATTATTACATTCCTTGATACACCGGGACATGCAGCATTTACTTCAATGCGTGCACGTGGTGCTAAAGCAACGGATATCGTGGTATTGGTTGTTGCAGCAGATGACGGTGTAATGCCGCAAACTGCAGAAGCGATTGACCATGCACGTGCAGCAGGAACTCCAATTATTGTTGCTATCAACAAAATGGATAAAGAATCTGCTGATCCAGACCGTGTGTTAAATGAATTAACAACCAAAGAAATCGTTCCAGAAGAATGGGGCGGTGATGTTCCGGTTGCTAAGGTTTCAGCACATACTGGCCAAGGTATTGATGAACTCCTTGATTTAATTCTAATTCAATCTGAATTGATGGAATTAAAAGCATCTGCTGAAGGTGCTGCACAAGGTGTTGTTATTGAAGCACGTGTGGATAAAGGCCGTGGTGCAGTAACTTCGATTCTTGTTCAAAACGGTACATTAAATATTGGTGACCTTGTTCTTGCTGGTTCATCATATGGCCGTGTTCGTGCGATGTCTGATGAAAACGGTAAGCCAATTAAGTCAGCAGGACCATCTATTCCAGTGGAAATTTTGGGTCTACCAGAAGCTCCAATGGCGGGTGATGAAGTTCTTGTCGTAAATGACGAGAAGAAGGCACGTGAAGTTGCTGATGCTCGTGCAGACCGTGAACGTGAAAAACGTATCGAACGTCAAAGCGCAATGCGTCTTGAAAACATCATGGCATCTATGGGCAAAAAAGACGTTCCTACAGTGAACGTTGTTTTAAGAACAGATGTTCGTGGTACTTTAGAAGCATTGAATGCTGCATTACATGAACTCTCTACTGATGAAGTAAAAGTTCGCGTAATTAGTTCTGGTGTTGGTGCGATCACTGAGTCTGACGTAATTCTTGCCGAGTCTTCAGAAGCTGTATTGTTAGGCTTCAACGTTCGTGCTGATACAGCTGCTCGTCAGAAGAGTGACCAAGACGGTATCGATATTCGTTACTACAGCATCATCTATGAATTGATTGATGATGTAAAAGATGCCATGAGCGGTAAACTTGCTCCTGAACACCGTGAAACTATCTTGGGTGTTGCTCAAGTACGTGAAGTGTTCCGTTCTAGTAAGTTTGGTGCTGCTGCGGGCTGTATGGTTATGGAAGGCGTGATTCACCGTAACAAACCAATCCGTGTCTTACGTGATGATGTTGTGATTTTCCAAGGTGAACTTGAATCATTACGTCGTTATAAAGATGTCGTTGATGAAGTTCGTGCCGGTATGGAATGTGGTCTTGCCGTGAAAGGTTATAACGACATCAAACCTCTTGATAAGATTGAGGTTTATGATGTTCAAATGGTTAAACGGAGTCTTTAATGGCGGGTGGACAACGCTTAAAGCGAATGGCGGATTCAGTACAGCGCGAGCTTTCTGAACTTATCCGTCAGGAGTTGAAAGATCCGCGTCTGGGTGGTCTTGTGACCATCTCAGGCGTTAAAGTCAGTCCGGACTTAGGTTATGCCGATGTCTATGTGACCGTGATGGGTCGTGAATTAAGCGATGACCAAAACGAAGTGGCTCACCGTGAAACACTAGATATTTTGAATAAAGCATCTGGTTTTTTACGTCAGGAGTTGAGTCGTCGTATTAAAACGCGCATCACGCCTCGCTTGCGTTTCCATTACGATAAAACCAATGCATATGGTAACTATATGTTTGGCCTTATCGAAAAAGCGGTACAAGATTTACCGAAACGTGAGTCAGATGACGAAGAGTAATGAAAACTCAAAATAAAAAAGCCACCTTGGGGTGGCTTTTTTATGTGTTCAAGTTTTTATTCTTGAGGAGGTTCCATGGGTGGTTTGTTTTGTGAAAAACGTTGCCCAATTTTATACCGATCCCAAGGTAGAGGACGTTCAATGGCTTCAGGTACTTCACCACTCAATGAGCGTAAACGTAAATGTAGCGCGGCTTGAGCAATTAAGTTGGCTGATACAGGTGCAGTAATAAAAGCCAACAGTGTAATAAGTAACTCGGCAAAGCCAAATCGGCCTTGAAAAGCAAAAAAGATCATTGAAGCAATTAAAAAGCTACCTAAGCCTAATGTACTCGACTTGGTAGGTGCATGTAGTCGCATGAATAAATCGGGTAGACGTACCATACCGATAGATCCGACTAACATAAAAAAAGCACCGAAAACCAGAAAGATCGAAACAATAATTTCCATTGTAATTTGCATTTTGACCTTCCCCTAATCGATTACATGACCGGTTGTAAAATAACGAGCTAAAGCAGCCGTTGAAACAAACCCTAGCATAGCGACTAACAATGCCCCTTCGAATAAAGAGGTGGTTGTCCAATAAATGCCTAACACAATAATGAGACAGGTCGCATTTAAAAATAGGGTATCAAGCGCTAGTAGGCGGTCGACAATAGATGGTCCCATCACCATTCGAAAAAGGCAAAGCAACATAGAGATTGTGATAGCAATCAAGCTAATGCCAAGAGCATAAGGTAGGATGGTCATGCGTTGTCCTCCGATTTGCTTTTCACATCAAAAATTTCCATGAGTGGAGCCTCATAGCGTTGTTTGATGTCTTGCACATCACTTTCAGTATTTTCTGTGCTAAGAGAGTGGACCAAAATATCACCGCGCTCTTGATCAATACCGGCAGAGACCGTGCCAGGCGTTGTGGTAATAATCATTGCTAGTAAAGAGTTTACTTGCTCATGTTCTGTTTCTAATGGAACACGGTACCATTTAGGATGTAATTTTTTCGGGGACCCTAATACCAGTTTAGCAACCCGAAAATTGGAAACAATAATATCCCATAAGACAACAAAACACAGTTTTATGGCTGGTTTCCAATGGATATGTGGGGTTCTGGTAATAAAAGGACGAACTAGACGGGGAATAACAAGCCCCAAAATTACAGCCATAAGCAGGTCGCTCGCATCAAGACTATGCGCGAGCATTAACCAGAAGATGATAATCAAAAAAGAAACAAATGGATGCGGAAACCAGCGGTCAAGCAATTTAGATAGCTGCATTGTTATGGCTCCATAGGTTTCAGTTGACTTTCATCAGCAATGGTTGGGGTTTGCAATTTTTCTTGCTGCTGAATTTGGCGGTGTTTATATTCAGAAATATGCTCACCGTTGAAACTATCTTTTGAAATAATGTCAGGAATAAGATAGGCATTATGATCTTCAACTTCACCACCATATTTTGTTTCTGGTAAATAAGTTGAGTCATATGGCTGAACACTAATAACTTCGCCATTTTGATCAGTTTTAAGAATAGATTGCTGATACAGGGCATGATCTTGAATTTGCTGAGCGGTATTTGTGGTGTAGTGCAATACAGGTGAAGCAAATGCTACATAAGCCACTAATCCGGCAAGCAAGATATAGATGACTGTATCGTTACGTGGCGGTGCTTTTTCAGGTAAAGCACGATAAATAATATAAGCAGGATTGATCGGGTCTTCTTCTGGTGGTGATGCACGCCAGAATAAAATAAAGCCGACACGTGTTAATGCAATAATGCTTAATAGGCTCACCAAAAGAACAATACCAATAACCCAGCCTTGATATGCAGTTTCAACAGTAGCCTGCAAAATAAATACTTTCCCAAAGAAGCCACTAAAAGGTGGTAAGCCTGCGAGCATCATGGCAATCAGGAAATAAGTCAGCATGGCTGCTTTTTCTTGTTTAATTCTCGGTGCAATCTTTAAATGATCTTTAAAATCACCGCGCTGTGAAGTCATCCAGCCACAGAACAGGTAAAATGCTGCACCAATCAATGTACTGTGGACTAAATAGAATAATGCTCCAGACCACGCTTGTGTATTTGACATGGCAATTGCAATCAATAAAGTACCAATTGAAGACAGCACCATAAAGCCAACAAAACGTCTGAGGCGATCTGCACCAATTGCGCCAATCACGCCATATAAAGAAGTCACTAAACCAATTGGAAGCAACCAGCTTTTAAAGATTTCTTGGCTGAGTACATCATTAAATACTGTTCCATTGACACGCAAAATGGCATAGATCCCCACTTTGGTCATAATGGTAAAAATTGCTGCGACAGGTGTACTTGCCACGGCATAAGTTTTTGGTAGCCAAAAACCAACTGGTAGCATGGCCGCTTTAATACCAAACACGACAAATAAGAGTAAGGCACCTGCAACTGCTAATTTATGTTGATCTGCATCTAAAGTCGGTAGCAAACGTGAAACGTCAGCCATGTTGAGGCTACCTACACTGCCATAGATCATGCCAAGACCAATTAAGAACAGGGCAGAGGCTAAAAGGTTGATAATGACGTAGTGCACACCAAGCTGAAATCTCGGTTTTCCTTGTCCATGTAATAAGAGGACATAGGACGCCATGAGCAAGATTTCAAAGAAAACGAACAGGTTAAATAAGTCGCCTGTGAGAAATGCGCCACATAGCCCCATTAAAAGAAAATGGAATATGGCGTGGAAATAGCGACCTCTCGTATCCCAGTTTTCACTGGCATACCATAAAACCGGAACTGCTAAGGCATAAGTTAAAACCAGCATAAAAGCTGAAAGGCGGTCGAGTATCAGCACAATACCAAAGGGAGCTGACCACTCACTCAACTGATAAACCGTAATTTGGCCAGTGTTTGCAACAAGCAGATAACTAACAGCAGTGATTAACCCAGCTATTGCTGAGATCAAACTAATGCCACGGCGCCAAGGTTGTCGCCAATCTTCTTTTAATGCACCAGCGCCAGGGTTGCCTAGAAGCAATAAGATAAATCCAGTAAATGCCGGGATGAGGATACTGAAAATTGGTGTATTAGCTTGCCAAAAAGATAAAAAATCAAACATCACGGCTCATCCTCACGTGGGTCGTATGTTGGAGAAATATCTTCTTTAGCATCAACATGGTCACTACCAGATTCATAACGGCTACGTAATGCGAGTTGCACAATAAAAGCGGTAGTGGCAAAACCGATCACGATTGCTGTTAAAACAAGTGCTTGTGGAAGTGGATCTGTAATATTGGTGGTTTCGGTTAGGATGGCTGGTGAGCTGACTTGCAAACGACCCATCGCAAACAAAAATAAGTTAACCGCATAGCCCAGCACTGCTAAGCCCAACACAACAGGGAAGGTACGCGCACGTAAGATTAGATAAATGCCTGTCGCAACAAGTAGCCCAATGGCAGAGGCCAGTAAGAATTCTAAACTGATCATGATGATTTCTCCCCATGAGGTACAGGACCAGACATACTCGAGTGGCGAGAGTCCCCTAATACAGAAATGAGTAGCATGGTAGCGCCTACTACGGTGATATACACACCCAGATCAAAGCTCGCTGCTGAAGCCAGATGTAACTTACCTAAAACTGGTAATTCAACATAGACGTGCGCACTGGTTAAGAATGGACGTGCCCAGAACCATGCGGCAATGCCAGTAAGGCCTGCAATTGTTAATCCAGAGCCAATCCAGATTTCGTAAAGACGACCGGATTGTGCTTTTAACATTTGTTCTGCTTGATCTTGACCTAAAGCAATGTACTGAATAATCAGTGCCATTGAGGTAATTAGACCTGCAATAAAGCCACCACCCGGGTAGTTGTGCCCACGCATAAAGATATAGACACTTACGACCAATGCTAAAGGTAACACCCAAGAGGCCGTAATACGGAACATGAGCGGAGATGGGTTAAAGCGGTAGGTGAGGCCTTGTGTCATGGTGGTGCCATGTACGCGCATGCCATCCATGAGACATAGCGCACCAATCGCAGCAATGCCTAGTACTGTAATTTCACCAAAGGTATCAAAGCCACGGAAGTCCACCAAAATAACATTTACAATGTTTGAACCGCCGCCAAGTGGTAAGGATTGCTGAGCAAAGAACCATGAAATCGAATTATGATCACGCGTTAAAATAAGCCATGTAATCCAACCAATTCCTAAACCGCCAATAATTGCTAAAGCGGCATCTCTCCAACGTCTTGAGCGACGAGATTCATATGGCGTAAGTTGTGGGAGTAACGATAAGCTCATCAACAACAGAACAGTCGTAACTACATCTACCGTAATTTGAGTGAGTGCTAAGTCAGGTGCCGACATGGTAACAAATACCATGGTAACCACAAGACCAATTGCACCACTAATGAGTACAGCCTTGATACGTTCATGGTGGAACCAAAGCATCATCCAGCAACCTGAGAATAAGGTCAGCCAAAGAACTACTGCAATCCATGGTGCGTGAGTCAGCTCACGTGTACCTGTGGTAAGGCCCTGATTGAACAAAGGCAGAGTAACCATGACGATGCTAAAAGCAATGATTAAGAACAGGTAACTTTGCAAAGAACCATTTTCGGTTTTTTGTTTAATTTTTCGGCTTGTTAATAATAAATGCTTTAAGAATAAGTCAAATAAAATACGGCCTTGTAAGCGTCCTAAACGTGGGTCAAGATCGATCTTACGAATCATGCCATCTTTTGCTAGGGCAAAATAGAAAAGCGTACCGCCAACCAGAGCAATAATACTCATGATTAATGGCGCATTAAATCCATGCCAAATTGCAAGATGAGTACCTGCAAAATCAGGTTGCATAAGACTTGCACGTGTCACACTGTTAACTAGAGGCTCGACCAGTAGGGCAGGGGAAATACCGACCAAAATACATAGTGTCGCAAGCAATATAGCTGGTGCTCGCATGCCGATAGGTGGCTCGTGGGCATTTTTATTTGGAACTTGTTTACCTACGGGGCCATCAAAAAATACGCCGTGTACTAAGCGAATTGAATAACTGACTGCAAAAATACCGGCAAGCGTCGCAATAATACTGGCAAAGATAACAGTTGATCCTGAAAGGCTCGCTAATAGCTCGGTAAAGAACATTTCCTTAGAAATAAAGCCATTAGTGAGAGGAACACCTGCCATGGATGCCGCTGTAATCATAGTCAGTGTTGCGGTAAACGGTAATAGTTGCCAAATCCCACTTAACTTTCTAAGGTCACGCGTACCTGTTTCATGGTCAATGATCCCGGCAATCATAAACAGGGCAGCTTTAAAGGTTGCGTGGTTAATAATATGGAAAATTGCCGCAGCAACAGCTAAAGGTGAACCGATACCAAGCAGGCAAACGATAAGACCTAAATGACTAATTGTAGAATAGGCTAGCAGTCCTTTTAGATCTTCTTTAAAAATTGCGAAGCATGCGGCCATACAAAGTGTAAATAGGCCGACAAACGTGACAATGTTGTGATAAAGCGCAGCGCCAATGAAAATAGGTGCAAGACGAGCTAATAAGAAAATCCCAGCTTTTACCATGGTGGCAGAGTGCAAATAGGCCGACACGGGAGTGGGCGCTGCCATTGCATTGGGTAACCAAAAATGGAACGGGAACTGAGCACTTTTAGTAAATGCACCTAGTAAAATAAGCAAAAGCGTCGGAACAAAGAGATAGTGACTTTGAATGAGGTCTTTCATTCCGACAATATCATTAATTTCGTAGGTTCCTGTGATTTGTCCTAATAAGACAAACCCACCTAGCATGGCGAGTCCACCCATACCTGTAATGGTAAGTGCCATACGCGAGCCACGTTGAGCAGCTTCGTAATGACTCCAGTAACCGACTAATAGGAAGGATGAAATACTGGTAAGTTCCCAAAAGACTAATAAAATAATTAAATTGTTAGAAAGAGAAATACCGAGCATTGCTGCCATAAACAGCATGAGTAATAAATATAATTTACTTAATGAATTTTTAGGGCCTAAATAATAATAGGCATAAATATAAATGAGTGTACCGATACCGGTAATAAGAAGAGAAAATAATAAACCAAGGGCATCAAGTCTAAAGCTCAGATTAATTCCTAATTGTGGTAACCAATCCCAACTTTGTTGAATGCTTGCACCACCAAGCACAGTTTTAGCCTGAGTCAGTAATAAACCAAAACTGGTTAAACTGACTCCGATCGCCCCTAAAGCCGTTACTCCACGTGAAAACCGTTGAAGCAATGAAACAAGGGTGGTGCCTAATATTAACGGTAATAAGATAATTATCGGTAGCACACTCGTATCCATATATAATTTAGACCGAAGCCTAAAGGTGAAATTTTCATTTCAGAATAGATAGGAATTCAAAGAGATTTCCAAAGCTTATATTCTGAAAACCCGACCAAATTAGAAAAATAAAGCGAGAAACAAGTTGTATTGCGCAACTTGAATAATAAAAACGCAAAATGAAATTTATTGTACACTAAAAAATCATTAAAAATCTGATGTTATTACATGTGGTAACAACATCTAGTGATTTTTCCCGCTCAAAAAACCAGATTTCATCATATATTTAGCGAATTCGGTTTTATTATAAAAATTGAGCGAAATGGATAATAAATTTTAAAGAGAGGAGGTTTCTTCCGAGGTGTCTCCTGCATGAATCATACGTAATAATTCATTTTTTTGTTGTTCATTTAGATTTTGGATTTGTTGGTACAAACTATCGATTTGAGCTGTTGCCGGCTCGGTATCAAGCGGTAAGGGGTCCATATGTGGCGTTAATGCTTCATCTCGTTGTAATAACGTATAAAGATGTTCGAGTTGCTGCTGAGTGGTATTTAAATCAAGTGGACTGATTTTTCCATGCTCTAATTTAAAACATTGATATGCGGCTGCATGTTCAAGCAATTCTTCACGGCTTCCGGTCACAATAATTTGTAAGCGTGGGAATGCGCGATGAAGACGATTTAAAATTTCTGAGCAATGTGCTGCATCTAGTTGTGAATCGATCTGGTCAATTAACAAAACGCCTTCACCTTCAAGACAAGGGTCTAAGCTCAACGGATTGAGCAAACAAAGCCTGCGAACCACATCGCCTACGAGTGCAATCCATGTTTTAGTGGTGTTGGAAAGTTGTTGAAAGGCCAAGACTTCACCCTTGTAATGTGCCATAAGTTGAAGTTTTGGGTGATATTGCAAATAAAAGTCTTCAAGCTCAGGAAAAATAATCTTTAACGCCGATTTTAATGCGTACAAATTAGGTGAAGGAAGCTGTTTAGGATGTCCTGCCAATTCAAGTTGTAGCTGACGTAAAATTTCTTCCTGATCTTGTGAATTGGATTGTTTTGAAATAATGCGCTGCACAACATGAGCCGCTTGCGCATTTTCAATATCGCTAATTTCACGTAACCACTCAAAAAAGCGGGCGAAAGTGGTAAACGGAATGAAGCTAATGTCATAAGCAGAAATAGACTGAGTAATACCCGGTAAATTTTTATTCAGTAAATTTATATCGTTAACAAACCGCTCTGACGGATAATAAGCGAGTAAGGGAAGACCTTGAAGTGGGTCTTTTCTTGTGACTTGATGATAAAGGGTAATGGTTTGATCGAGCTGCTGGGTTTCGACTTGACTAATCCCTACACCACTTGAATTTAAGGTCTTGAACAGTTTCCAGCTACAAAGAGATGTGTCGGTTTGCTGGGTTGAAGTGGTTTCAGGGAGCTGTCCAAATTCTGGTGGAATCTGGATGCTAACTTCTATTTTAGACTGCAAACGAGAATGGCTAATGTCCTGATCTGGCATGACAATGCCTGGGGTGCGTGCATCTTTAAGGCGCGCAGGAAACCACGTTAAAGCATGATAAATATGCTTGAGTAGCATACTTTTGCCAGTTGCTTGCTCGCCTAAAATTAAAGTAATCGGTTGTTTGTCATATTGAAACTGTATTTTTAGGTCATGAAACAGAGCAATATGTTTAAATTGGATAGATTCAAGTTTCATAGGCTCACCTAATTATGAGCGCTTCAACCAACCGACTGACGAAGACTTAAAGGCGCCCTTAGTTTTAATTGTTGTATCAGATCATAAAGATGATGGATATTTAGACTTACTTTAGCACGAGTACAGGCCACGTACAGTAATCTTAACTCTTCATCTGTAATCTTATGCTCTAATCCATTAATTTTAAATTGATAGTCGTCTTCAATATGGACACGGTTCCATTCCAGCCCTTTCGCTTTATGGGCAGTCGAGATGACATAGTCAGCTTGCTCAAGGGGAGTAATCTTTGCAAGTGCTTTTTTTAATGGGTCAGTGCCGTGATCATCTACCAGCTTAACCAATGGTTTAATATCGCTTCCTTCATTGGTTTCGCAATATTCATGAACATCATGCCATGAATTAAACCATGCCAACTCAGGAACGTCAGTAACTCGTTTTCCTTGCTTTAAGAGGCTTGCAGCATCTACAAAACGGTTTAGTTTTTGATGGTCAGCTTGCAAACTCACTTTATCGCCGTGAACTAAGCCTGCCAATAACAGCTCCATTGCGCGAGCATTGGTACGACACAAAATCGCATCACGCATTTTTGTATGCGGTTTATTGACTACACTTGATTTCTGGTTCGGATTACCAAGCAAAGGAACTGTCTCATTTAAGCCACCTAACAACGCATTGGCGACATCGGCAATTGCCTCTCCAAAACGAAAAGAGGTCGTTAGACGAGACTCTGGCAAAGGCAGTTGTTGCATGGCATTTACTGCACCACGCCACGCGTAGATTTGCTGGTGGGCATCGCCTACATAAATAACCTGAGTACTTTTTTGACGAAGCAAAATACCCAGCATTAAAGGGTCAGCATCTTGTGCTTCATCAAATAAGACATAATCGGCCGGAATATTAGGCTCAGACAATGCCCAAAGTTTGAGGTAAATATCGTGACCAATTCCCGCTTGATGACTTGGGTCGATGGACTCTAGCCAGCGGCGTTCTACAGCAGGGTAAAGGTGAGTTTGAAGTGCAGTAACATCGTCTGGATGTAACCAGTTTGGCGCCTGAATATGTCGAGGCGCTGGATATTGAGAACTGGTCGAACAGAAATAGCTCACCGCATTGGCGACAAGGCTTGCGAGGCGACTTGGCATTAAGACGTATTTTTCATAACGTCCACCCATCATTCGACGTAGGGTAATCGGTTCTAGTCGATATTCTTTTGCAATAAAGCTTGGGCTTAAGCGAGGTAAGCGTAATTTATCAGTTACGCCACGTGGCACACTGCGGAAGGCGAGTGAGTGAAAAGTACGGCAATCTACATTGCGATGAAATTTGTTTTGAGCTTCACCAGCAATGGCTTTGTTAAAAGCCAAATACATACCACGCCGTTCAGGCATGGCATCACTAATCATTTGTAACGTAGTAGTTTTACCTGTGCCCGCATAGGCAATCACTTTAAATGATTGCCCAAGACGTGCGTTATCTATGGCAATTGCTTGCTCATAGGTGGCTTTAGGTTTTTCGATATTCGACACTGAGTGATTTTAAACCTTATTGCGGTTAGCTTTTTCAACTAAACCAGATAAACCCTGACGACGACCTAACTCGTCAATAATAAGTTGTGGATTAAGATCGAAATAACCCAACATGACAATACTATGGAACCACAAATCGGCAGTTTCATAAATCAAGTCATTTAAATTGCTTTCTGTATTTTGAGCTGCGTAGTCTTTCGCAGCAATAATGGTTTCTACGCCTTCTTCGCCGACTTTTTCTAGAATTTTATTGATGCCTTTTTTGTAGAGGCTTGCAACATATGAAGTGTCTGCTTCTGCTTGCTTACGCTCTTGCATCAATTGCCCTAAGTGAGCAAGTACATCCACTTGTTCAGTAATATGAGCATGATCGTGACTTTCAGCTTTGGCTTTGTCACCGTAAATTGCAGTAGGGTCTTTTAACTGTGCATCGACAATTTCCCAGCCCTGTGGGGTGAGTTTACGGTAGAAACAAGACTCACGACCTGTATGACATGCGATACCGCCATGTTGCTCAACCTGTAATACAATCACGTCGCCATCGCAGTCCAGACGAATTTCATAAACCGTTTGGAAATGGCCTGATTCTTCACCCTTGTGCCAAAGTTTTTGGCGAGAACGGGAGAAATACACAGCCTGATTTTTTTCTGCTGTGAGTGCAAGTGATTCACGGTTCATCCACGCCACCATCAAAATACGTCCGGTTTGATGATGTTGAGCAATGGCAGGGATAAGACCATTGGAATCAAATTTAACTTCATCTAACCAGTTTGACATGAGCGGAAATCCATTCAGTGGAAATGAGCTAGTGTAGCGCTTGTGCTTAGGGTTGGCTATGCTTGTCGTATAAAAAATCGGTTATATGATTTGTCTATAAGATGGACACTAGTAAATTGTAGTTTAAGAGTTGTTTAAATTAATTTTGATTTGTGAAGCCATAGCTATTGTAAAATTATCTAAGCATATTGTTATAACTTAGGAAAATAAGTCTTGGACAAAATAGAAAATTTTGCTTGTCGAGTATGTGGTCTTATACAAGATGAAGAGCCGTGGGGGGAAAGTGGCGAAGACCCAAACTTTAATATTTGTGATTGTTGTGGTGTTGAATTTGGATATGAGGATTATACTAAAGAATCTGTAAAAGCGTACCGCAATAAATGGTTAGAGGTAGGTGCTAATTGGTGGAAATTAAAAGAGAAACCCAAAGATTGGGATATTAAAAAACAATTACAAAATATCCCTGTAAATTTTAAATAACTTATAACCTTATGTTGTTTGAAATCTCAATCAAATTTTGATCTGGATCGCGAATATAAACTGAAAGAATAGGATGCATTGCACCAGTACGCTCAATCGGACCTTCTTCAATTTGAATATTTAATTGATTAAGGTGTGCAACCACTTCTGAAATGGGAGTGTCTGAAATAAAACACAAGTCAGCAGATCCGGGAGTCGGCTGTAATGCCTTCGGTTCAAACCCGTTGCCTTGCTGGTGTAAATTTATCTTTTGATTTCCAAACTTTAGAGCCTTTCTATCACCTTTAAACGTGATGACTTCAAACCCCAATACGGTTTGATAGAAATGACAGGTAGATTCAATATTTGAGACAGTTAAAACAAGATGATCAAGATGGCTGATTTTCATGTGTTAATCACTATTATTTGGTGGGGTTAATAGTCAGACAAAGATTGGCTTTCTAAATGAAATGCACTGTTTTCTTTAGGCAATTGAGCTACCTGATCATAATCAAGTTGCTTGAATGGCCCTGTTTTTAAGCCTGAAATTGTAATTGCCATTTCTTTTCGAAAATAAGGAATTTGATACATCCAAGGGAAAACTAAATCTCTTAAACCTCCCGCCCACCAATGGTCAGATTGATAAAGTGGTGTTAGTAAGCGACTAAGAAATTGATAAAACTGGGTAGATGAACCGCGAAGCTGGTGATAATGCTGCCAGAGCAGGGACCAATCAATATTCTGGTTTTTTTGAGCTTGTTGCAATGATTGAGAAAAAGCCCAAGCATCCAGTAATGCCATATTAGCCCCTTGTCCTAACTGTGGGCTCATCGCATGAGCTGCATCTCCAATTACCCCAATTCGACCTTGACCAAATTGGGTCATGACGACATCACGATAGTTTGCAGATAGCCATTTGGGCTGATTTTGACTGTTATACAAAATTTCTTTGAGCCACTCTGCAACTTTGGGCCAACGTTCTGAGACTTGCTTTAACCAAGCTTGTTTAGCCTGCTCATCTTGCAAAAAACTTTGTAATTGTGGCGTAGGTAAGCTCCAAAAAACACTTGAAAGGCGCTGTTGAGGTTCGGTTGGAATCGCTCCCGTAGGAAGAATTCCCATCATAATTCTCGAGCGATCATAAAATTGATGCAGAATTTCAGGATCGAGCACTTGGCACTCGGGCACGATACTCCACGCAGCCCCCCAAGGATAAGCTTTGTCAACCTTTACCCATGTTTTAGGGCGTAATTGACTACGAGCACCATTGGCAATGAGTAGGCCGTCAAAGCAAGCATCAAACTTTTGATTTTGATGACTGCCGAATATCCGAACTTCATCGTTATGTTCTACAAAACTTTCAACGGAATGATTCATGTACCAAGTAATCTGGCTTGAATATTCGCTAAGTTTTTGAGTGAGAACGTGACATAAAGTGGCTCGGTGTATACCTAGACCATAAAGATTTGTTGATGCTTCGCGATAGTGACTGTTAACTAAAAGATGCTTGTCTGGAAGTTGTCCTTCTAAGCCTGTGACTTTCGCACCTAAGGTTAGGGCTTTGTCGAGCACACCTAAGTGCTCAAATACGGCTAAGCCCGCAGGTTGTAGCAGTAAACCTGCACCTACCGGAGATAACTCATCAACTTGTTCAAAAATAGTAACGTGGTTGCCTTCACGGGCGAGCAAAATCGCAGTGGCTAAACCTGCCGTGCCTGCACCAATAATGGCAAAATGAGGTGTTTTCATTGTTTGTTCTTTTCAAGCATTCATAAAACTAAATTTAGCAATGAACGGATAATCGATCTATATTTTTTTAAATTATAAGTTTTACCCATAAAAAATCCCTTGCATGGGCAAGGGACTTGGAAGTTATTTCAATACACGCCAAAGCGCCAATAAGCTGCTCAACACAATCAAAATAATAGATACAAACCAAGGGCTAATAATCGCAATAGTTAGCAAAATCAGCATAGTACTGCCAAACATCCAGCTACGACGTTGTTGGTGTTCCATTTGCAAACGAAGTTGCTGAATTTCACGTAACTGACGGTCTTGCCAAGCGGACTGATTTTTTAAACCATTTAAGCTATCAATAATTAAACTTGGGAAATCTTGAGCGCCTAAAAGCAGGTCTGGTAATTGCTGACCAAGCTCTTTTACATTTTTGACTGGGTTCATATTAGATTTGACCCATTCTGTCAAAATTGGTTTTGCCAATTTCCAGATGTCGAGCTGCGGATAAAGGTCCGTACCTAAGCCTTCTACATGTACCAAGGTTTTGAGTAGTAGCATGAGTTGTGGCGGGATTTCTAAATGGAAGCGACGGGCAATATCCATCACTTGAATTAAGATACCCGCAAAATCAAGTTGATCCATTGGTTTAGATACCATTGGTCCAACAGTGCGGCGCATTTCACGTGCTAACGCATCTTGGTCGGTACCCGGTGGAATCCAGCCAGCTTGATGCACAATTTGAATGAGCTGCATAAAGTTGCTGTTCATAACAGCAAGCAACATGCGGGCAACCGTCATTTGGTCGTGTTTAGATAGCTCACCCATAATTGCACAGTCCAGCGCAATAAAGCGTGGATTGCTTGGGTTGATGGTTTCTACAAAGACATTGCCAGGGTGCATGTCGGCATGGAAAAAGTTATCGCGGAATACTTGCGTAAAGAAAATGGTTAACCCTTTTTCTGCAAGTTGTGCGCGGTCCATACCTAAACGGTCAAAGGTTGCCGTATCTGAAATAGGGACACCGGTAATACGCTCAGCTACCATGACATCTTTGGTGTCCATGTAGACTTCTGGCACATACATCATGGTTGAACCAGTGAAGTAATGGCGCATACGACGGGTGTTATCTGCCTCAATACTCAAGTCCAGCTCATTTAAAATGATTTGGCGGTAGTCTTGAATAATTTCAGATAAATGTAATGCACGGGCAGCTTCAAGACGACTTTCTAAGGTGTTGCCTAGCCAAGCCAGAATTTCAAAGTCTTGTAAAATCTGGCTACGAATGTCTGGACGAGTAACTTTAACAACAACTTCACGTCCATCATGTAACGCCGCTGTATGGACTTGTGCAATTGAGGCTGCTGCAAGTGGTTGATCATCAAAGCGGGCGAACAGTGTATTTACGTCTGCTTTTAAAGAATCTTGAATACGTTGTTTGGCAACTTCTCCATCAAAAGGTTTGACCTGATCTTGAAGTAAAACCAGTTGGGCGAGTATTTCAGGTGGAATCAAATCACGGCGAGTTGACAGGAGTTGTCCAAGCTTAATTGCAAGCGGTCCCATATCTTCTAAAGCTTCTTTAAGCTTTAAAGGATTTTTACGTTCACGACTAGACCATGCTGCCGGATGCATTTTTATAATGTTCAATGCATGCTTAGCTTTAACAGGTAATTCATCCGCAGGGAACAACGTATCGAGTCTATAGTGCGCTGCAATACGCCAAAGTTCGAGTAAACGTGAAACGTGCGGAATCATATAAAGTCTTACCTAGTCTTGAGTGGGTTGTAGTTGTGCATTGAGCTGCTGCAATTTAGCTTCTAGACGATCAATGTCTTGATTAAGCTTACGCGTAGCCTGATTTAAATCGTCCATTTCCCAACGTGGGGCAAATAAACCGCTGTCTTCTTTTAAGGCATCTTCAGCAAAAAATAGATGACTTTGAAGAGAGCGTTTTAAATGTTTTGGTGCAAGTTGAATCTTACCGATTTCGTGAGCGAGTTGAGGACCAACCCATTTTGATAGATGCGCAGCTAAATCAGGTTCAGCTTGCTGCATAATTTTTTGAATATCCTGTAAGAGGTGATAATCACCTTGAAGCGGGATATTACCAATTTGGTCTGGATCGCTTAATAATAATTTGATTAGTTCAACGACATCTTTGACATGCAAAGTTGCAGTGGCTTCAGAAATTTTAAATTGTGGATCAAAAGGGCGCTGCTCAAAAATAGATGGCTTTTCACTGTGCCCTGTAACGGTAGGTTCAAGACGTACTTTTTCTTGGTCAAAGAATACATCAACAGAAAGTTGCGGGCTATCGATGATAACACGCAATATTTTGCCCTGTAGCTGATTGAGCTGAATGCGGGTTAATGCATCCAAATCGATCAGATGATGAATGATACGTTCGACTGCACCGAGTGCCAGAATCGACCACATATCGCTATCCCTTACAGTTTGAAACCGCGGTGAACAGCAACAATACCGCCAGTCAGGTTGTGATAATCACAGTTCTGGAAGCCAGCATTTTCCATCATCCCTTTTAAGGTACGTTGGTCTGGGTGCATACGAATTGATTCAGCCAAGTACTTATAACTTTCTGAGTCATTGGCAACCAATTTACCCATAATCGGTAAAGCAGTGAATGAGTAGAGGTCATAAAGTTTTGAGAATGGCTCAAATACTGGTTTAGAAAACTCAAGAACAAGTAAACGACCACCTGGCTTAAGCACACGGAACATAGAAGCAAGCGCAGCATCTTTGTCTGTCACGTTACGTAAACCAAAGCTAATGGTGACAAGGTCAAAGCTGTTATCTGCAAAAGGTTCTAAAGTTTCAGCATTGGCAAGTACAAAATCGACATTGGTGCAGCCTGCATCAATTAGACGGTCACGGCCAACATTGAGCATAGATTCGTTAATGTCTGAAAGTACAACATGACCCTGCGGGCCCACTTCACGGCTAAATACTTTTGCTAAGTCGCCTGTACCACCAGCAATGTCTAACACATGTTGACCACGGCGAACACCAGACATGTTAATTGCAAAGCGTTTCCATAAACGGTGAATACCAAATGACATCAAGTCATTCATAAGGTCATATTTGCTTGCAACCGAGTGGAAAACTTCAGCAACTTTTTGTGCTTTGTCTTCAGTTCGAACTGTTGAATAACCAAAGTGTGTTGTTTCACCAACGTTGCCAGTGTTGCCTGCACCACGTGGTAAATTGTATTTCGGTACAGAACCGCTAACAGGTGTATCTGTTAAGGTTTGCTGTAAAGATTGTTGTTGCCCTTGAGGGGTACCTTGCGGTAACGGTGAGCTTAGGAATGGGCTAACTTTGTCTGAACTTTGTGCCTGCTCAGTTGGAGATGTTGGCTTTTGGTTTTCGTTAGACATATTGTCTCTCCTAGACTCAAACTCAAGTGAAACGGAATAAGTTCTGCATGATGACAGATTTTGTCTATTTTTACAGGCATCATCATGCAAATATAATGAATAAAATCTCAACTTCGTGAGGTTGAGTTTTTTCTATGTGCCGACCTTATCACACTCTAAACGGATTCGGATGTCCTGAATGTACTTTTTCAACAATCTGGCGTTCTTTTTCCGTAAAAGTTTTAATAAAGGCCTCAGCCGATTTTAAAGGTTTCATTGCGCTAAAACCATCTTGAATAAAATCATACATCAATTCGAAGTGATATTTTTGTGCAATACCTTTACACATTTTAAAAGCAGTAAACATCATAAATGAACGCATGTATTTATCGAGTGCTGCTCCTAAATCGTCAAGAAGGGCAAGTTGCTGGTAACGGGCTTCGGCCTGATCAAGCTTGATTAAGGTTAAGCGCATGATCTCGTCGGTAAGTACGGTATCTGCCGGATAGTCCTCAAGAAGCTGCATTGCTACTTGTTCATCAAGTTGAGTGGCAAGTACAGCCAAACTTACCGACTTTGTACCTGTCTTAATTGCGTTTTCAGGTAAAACCTTTTCTGCTTTATGTGCATATTTCAATAAACGTTCAATTTGTGCTGCAAGCGCATCGAACTCTGGTCCACCATATAAACGGTTTAAAAAGTACTGAGCCATCAGTTTGTGTTCTGGTAAATTAAAAAAGTCGTGATGCGTCTCTTTCATCCGTTCTTTTAGCCATGTTTGTACATCTTGCAAACGTTGGGCAAGCACTGGATTGTCGTGATAATTAAATGTTTTATATTGTTGTAAAAGTTCATCAAAAGCAGCGAGTTTAGACATGTAAGGCTCTAATATTGGGCTATTTACAAAAAATCATAAGAGGCATTGTAACCTTCTACTATGGCGAGTAGATGTAAAAAAAATGATTTATACGTCAATTTTCAGGTTAAATCGTGTTGCAATGACATAATTTGTATAGCAATTCATCACCCAAGCGCATAAGTTAAATAATGGCGAAATTAAATAAAAAGATTAGAGCAGTGGACCATGAGTGAACAACAACCAAAATTTGAAATACGAGACGAAGAACAGCTTTCAGTTGATTTAATTGAAGCACAATATGCTTTAAAAGAAAGCCGAGGGAAACCCAATGCCAAAAGCACACTCATTTTAATGAGTGGTATCGAGTTAGCTGGAAAAGGGGAAGCGGTTAAACAGCTTCGTGAGTGGCTAGATCCAAGATATCTACGGGTGAAAGCAGATGCACCACGTGTGCTGACAGACTCTGAAGCATTCTGGCAGTCTTATTCAGCATTTATTCCGACTGAAGGCCAAATTGTGGTGATGTTTGGCAACTGGTATAGCGATTTGTTGGTTACGGCAACTCATGTGTCAGAACCTTTGGATGATGCGCGTTTTGATGCCTATGTTGAAAATATGCGAGCGTTTGAACAGGACCTAAAAAATAACTATGTCGATGTCATTAAGGTCTGGTTTGATCTTTCGTGGAAATCACTCCAAAAACGGTTAGATAAAATAGACCCATCTGAACAGCATTGGCATAAGCTTCACGGCCTAGACTGGCGTAATAAAAAACAATATGACACTTTGCAAAAGCTACGCCGTCGCTTTACCGACGATTGGTACATTATTGATGGGGAAGATGAAAAACGGCGCGATCAATTTTTTGCTCAGTATCTTTTACAACACATGCGTCAGCTGCCTGAACATGAAACTGAAGTCAAAGGTAAATGGCAACAGGCAAAAATTCCTGAGAGTTTATTAAAACCTGCTCAGGAAAAAATGGATAAAGCCGAATATAAAAAAGAGCTCGACAAACTCAGTAAAAAAATTGCCGATACCATGCGCTTTGATAAACGTAATGTGGTGATTGCATTTGAAGGGATGGATGCTGCGGGTAAAGGGGGGGCCATCAAGCGAATTGTTAAAAACTTAGACCCGCGTGAATATGATATTCACTGTATTGGGGCGCCTGAACGTTTCGAAGCAAGACACCCGTATTTGTGGCGTTTTTGGAATCGTATTAATGAAGCTGAAAAAATTACCATTTTTGACCGTACCTGGTATGGTCGTGTGCTGGTCGAGCGTGTTGAAGGATTTGCTTCACCTATCGAATGGCAAAGGGCATATGACGAAATCAATCGCTTTGAAAAAGACTTATTTGATAGCCAAACAATTGTGGTAAAAATTTGGCTAGCAATTAGTAAAGATGAGCAAGAGCAACGTTTTAAAGCCAGAGAAGAGACACCGCACAAACGCTTTAAAATTACTGCCGAAGATTGGCGTAACCGTGATAAGTGGGATGATTATTTAAAGGCAGCCGCAGATATGTTTGAGCGAACCAGTACCGAATATGCGCCTTGGTATATTGTCGCAACAGACGATAAATACACTGCACGCTTAGAAGTGTTAAGAGCTATTTTAAAACAGCTGAGAGCAGATTAAACTCTCAGCCTTAAGTTAGATTTTAGTTTACAACCGTGCCACGACTTTTTTGTTGAATACGTTTAGCAAGGTTGTAGCTGTCATTTAGATGAGTTTGGGCTATTTTTTTCATCATAAAATAGCCTAAACTTGCTGCGACAAGTTGCCCACCTAGTGGTACAAATTTTGTCACTTGTTTGGTAACAATCTTTCCAAAGAAACCGTTAAAGGTTTTTTTAACGGTAGTGCGAGCGACCACAAAGCCTGAAAATTGAAAGCCGCGTTTTCGTAATTCATCCCAGTGAATTGTTTTTGTTTTTGGATCATAGACACTGACATGTTCAGGCGCTAAACCAAAACGGGAATTAATATCGGGAATAAGCTGTGACAAAATTCCCAAATCTACTACCACGTCAAAAAAAGGAATGGGTACAATTGCTGCACCAGCAGAGACGTAAGCTCTTTTCTGAATGAGTTCTTGGCACTCATCGCGAATTTGTTCCAGATTTAGGCTAGGATCAATATAGTCAGGAATGTTATCAATTTTCATAATGTTTTACCTGTAATGTGTTCCTTGAAGGTGCCTTGCCAACACAAGGTAAGTGACACCTAAAATGAGATTATGCTGTGTTTAAACCAACGTGACATAGTCAGATTCAGTTGTATAGTAATGAATGTTTATGATTTTGTGCATAAATTATGCGAGTAGGATATGAAATAAATGGGTATCCATGTTATTCAAAGTCAACGTATTGATGTGTTGTTGCAGGGCGTACTGGCATCTACGTCCCAGCCGTCAACGCATCCATTACAGGTTTTGAAAGCCCAGCATTTCATTGTGCCAAGTCCTGCCATCGAGCAGTGGCTGATACAAAAACTTGCAGAACAGCAAGGAATGAGCGCCAATTACCAGTTCCACCAACGTGTGCGCGGGTTTCAGTGGTATGCCTATCAACAGGTCCTCACGGCGCATAAGGAACAGGTTCGTAAAGCCAATATTCCACGCTTGATTTTTAAATGGCGTGTACATCAAGCCTTACAGGAATTTATTCAGCCTGATGTTATGAGCATAGATAGCTCTCATCCACTGCATTCTATTGTTCAACGTATTTATGACAGCGCAGATCGGCTTGAACAAGGTATTGAGAAGCAGCTAAAAAAACAAAAAATGTTGTATTGGGTTGCCGAGCAGGTTGCCGATTTATTTAGTAACTACATGGTCTATCGGGGACAGTGCCAGCGTGGTTGTGAAAATACCTGTACTTGTCCAAATAACTGGTTAGCAGCATGGGGACAAGGGCGATCACTCGATATCGAAAAGTATATTGCCCATAAAGATAAAGAAATTTCTGCTTTTACTTTACAGCAAACCCAAGAGTTAGAGCGTTGGCAGCGCTGGTTATGGCAGCAGCATTTTCATGATGATTTTATGCAAATGCAGCAAATTGACGAATTATTCTGGCAGGAATTAGAACATCCTGAGCGCCAGAAGAAAGCACTGTCTCGTTTGCCACAGCAAATTGTCATTTTTACTTTACTGGATTTACCGCCCAGCCAGCTTCAGTTTTTACGTCGTTTAGGGCAATACATTGATGTTTTGATTTTGCACTATAACCCTTCGCAAGAATATTGGGCCGATAGTGTCGACCCACTCTGGAAACAGCGCTATGACTTAGGGGTAAAAGAGCGTTTTATAGCAAAGAACCCCCAAGCGACCGATGCGGAAATTGCCGAATTCTTTAATAAATTTACGCTTAATTTTAATGCTGAGGCGCGTGAGTCAAGACATCCACTTTTAACCAGATTGGGCAAACAAGCCCGTGATCACTTCTCATTACTCTCAAACTTGTCTACAGGTGAAGAGGGTAAGTGGGTGGATGCTTTTGTCGATGATTTTCCTGAAAGTTTACTTGGCAAAGTTCAGTCAGATATTTTGCACTTGGTGGAACCCCAAGCCAAGCAATATGAACTTGCCCCTAACGATGACTCAATTCAGATTCATGTCTGCCACTCGACATTACGGCAACTTGAAGTATTGAAAGAACAATTGATTGGCTGGTTGGCAAAACCGCACGAACAGCCGCGTCGTCCAAATGATATTTTGGTTTTAGTTCCTAATTTGGCAGAAGTAGAGCCTTTAATACGAAGTGTTTTTCCTGCTACAGCGACTGAGCAAGGCGTGCATTTGCCTGTCAAAATAGCAGGAATTGCCTCACTCGATGCACTTAATGCATGGCGTGCCGTGATTGGGCGTATTTACCTTATGCAAGGGCGATTTAGCTTTGATGAGTTTGCTGACTGGCTTGGTTTACACGCGACTCAACAGCGTTATGCACTTGAATATGTTCAAGTAGAGCGAATTTTAAACTTACTTGCCGATGCTGGCTTTAAACGTGGGCTTGATGCAGAGCATCTGAAACGTAGCTTATGTGACGGCGATGATGATTATCGATATAGCTTTAAGTTTGCTTTAGAGCGGTTAGCGCTCGGCATAGCAATTCCCGAACATGCTACATTTAATCAGGTGCTGAGTTACGCTAAGGTTCAACCGGGCGACTTTGAGCTTATTGGTACACTCATTCAAATTTATCAAGATTTAAATGAACGCCGTGACTGGCTCATTATGCATGAGCAGAAAAAAAGTCATACGGTGGAATACTGGCTGCAAATACTCTCGCAAGATATTGTCGAGTTTGAGCAGGCCGGTGTGGCTGCTTTAAAAACTGCGCGGGAAATTGTAAAAAAACAAGAGCGTATGTTAACGCTCGCAAGCTACTATGCCGAGACAGAAACAGGCACCTTACGTAAAATCACCTTGCCTTTGCCTTATATTCTAGATGAGATTCAGCGAACTTTAGAAAATCAAACGGCTCAAGCTGAACCGACTGGACAGATTACCTTTGCCCAGATTGGACAAATTCGTCCGTTGCCTTATCGTTTAATTGTGATGTTGAACCTTGATGCAGGGCAGTTTCCAAATCGAGACACCCATGTGCCATTTGATTTGATGGATGCCTTACGTCAACAATTAGGTGATCGTTCCCGTCTTGAGGATGACCAAGGCGCTTTCTTAGATGCCCTACTTTTAGCTCAAGAAAACTTATGGCTGTTTTATAACGGCTTTGATGTCAATGACGGTGAGGTGAGAGATCCTTCTAGTATTCTTCAAGAGTTCCGTGAGCATCTTGCACTTATTGTAAAGCCAGAACCAAATGCACCCGATCGAGAAGTGATTGAAGGTATTGAAATCCCGACTCAATTAAAACAGCTCTATCACTTACATTATTTACAGCCGTTTGACCCGAAAGGTTTTATGGCTGAGAACCGCTATATTCGTTATCAAGATCACTGGTTTAACGTGGCGATGCAAATTCAGCAAGCTTCCGGTGTTCTCAAGCCTTGGGCAAATATATCTTATCCTTTAGAAATACCTGACATGTTGGTTTTAGACAGCCATCAGTGGATACAGGATGTGACTTTTCCTGCACGCTTATATTTAAAAACTTTGGGCGTAGAAAACTTAGGAAATGTAGGCGTATTAGATCAGAATGAACCTTTGCTTTTAGATGGTTTGGGCCGTTATACCATTCGACATTTTTTACAGCAAAACGAACAGCAGGCACAGCCTGAAGTTCTACTTGATCAGTTGCCTGTAGGCAAAGTTCAATACAGTGCATGGCAACAGGGCATTTTTGAACAGGAATGTTTGCTTGAGCGCCTTCATCATTACGCGCCAGCCGTGACACAAACGACTCAGCGTGTGTGGCGAATTGCCAAACAGCTACATATGAATATTACTGTGCCAAAATCTGAAACTCAGGATTGGGTCAGTATGGAAGCATCAAGTGCTCGGGCAAAAAGACGTGCAAAAGTCTGGTTAGAGTACCTGCTTTGGTTGGCCTATTTAAATGAAGGAAGTGCAGGAACTGAAAGACGCCGTATTGTGGTTTTTAGTGACCAAACTGTCATCTGTAAAGGTATTAGTTCGGAGCAAGCTCGGCAGTATTTACAACCGTGGTTTAAAATCTGGCGTTATGCTCAACAGCAGCCACTCGTGTTACCAGCAGCTTTATTATTAAAGCCACTTGAAAAAGCCAAGGCATATCAGTGGGAAACAACAAATCCGACAGAAAAAATAAAACTGGATGAGAAGAGCTATGCAGAGCTGTTAAAATACTGGAATGAAACGGGGACATTTACCTCTATCGATATGACACAAAATGAAGCGTGCAAGTTACATCAAGACTGGCGTTTCATTTTGCAAGAACAAGATGCACAAGCATTACTTCAACATGCTTGTGATGAGTTTGCCTATGACCTGTATCATCCGGTTTTTCAATTTCAACATTCGGAGTAAGACATGAACTCAAGAGTACAGGTGTCTTATCAACCTATTATTGATATTGAATTTAGTGGACTGCATTTAATTGAAGCTTCGGCGGGTACCGGGAAAACCTATACACTGTCGAGTTTAATGGTCCGTATTTTTCTTGAGAAATATTTACCGGGCCAAGTCATTGCGACCACCTTTACCCGTGCGGCTGCGGCTGAGTTAAAAAGCCGAATTCGTGCACGTTTGGTCGAAACCTATCGTTACTTAGATGCCAAGCGGAGCTTGACTGAAAAAGAGATTCTTTTGCAGGCCGAGCAAGAATCTGACTTATTACTCCAACATGTTCTCAAGCATTTTGCGACACGTATTGCCTATGCCTGTGAGCGTTTAAAGCTCGTGATCGATCAGTTAGATGAGCTATTTGTCGGAACACTTGATAGCTTTAGCCAAAAGCTATTACGTGAGTTTGCCTTTGAAAGTGGCAAAATTGAACGTGCTCAAATTACCGATGACGCTAAAACCTATAGCCGACAACTGATTCATGATGTTTTACGTGAATGGATACAGTCTCAGCCTCAAACGGTGATTGATGCGTTGTATCTGGCAGGTGAGTTAAAAAGTGTCGACAGTTTTGTCAAACTGGTCGAAGACTCACTGAATTTTAGTTCGGCTCACTTTAAACTTCCCGAAAAGCCTACCATTCAGTTTGAACAGCTTGCTCAGCTCAAACAGCTGGCAGCAGAAATTGATATCAGTCTTCTAGAACCGTATTACTCGCTTGATGGCGACCACTATAAACATGTAAGCGGCACAATATTTCGTAATGGAGCATTTAATAAGTTATTTAGTGAATGTTTGCCACAGTTATTACAAGTTTTAAAGCAAAGCGACAGTATTTTAGTTTTTGATGGGTCTTTGGCAGTACAACGGGAACTCGTTTTTAAGTTTTTAGGCCAACTTGCCGATCAGAAAGTTTTCAAGAAATGTCCTGCCGAAATTTCGGATGGATTTTATCAGCATCCTTGTATTCAGCAGATTCAGCAGTTGTTTGGTGTACTGAAAAACTATGCTGAACAGTTCGATCAGCTTCATATTTATTTAAAAGCCTATTTATGTGTAGAGGTTAAAAAACGTTTACCACAGGTTTTACAAAACAAGGGCGAGACGACTTTTTCCCAGCAAATTCGCACTTTATCAGAAGCTTTAAAGGGCGAGCAGGGGCAACGTTTCGCCGTATTTGTGCAGGCTCGATACCCCTTAATTTTGGTTGATGAGTTTCAAGACACCAACCAAGACCAAGATGACATGCTTGCCAGCATTTGGCGTCATCCAGAACGTTACCAAAAAGGTTGCATGATTATGGTGGGTGACCGTAAGCAGGCAATTTACGGTTTCCGTGGTGGGGATATGCTCACCTTCTTGAATGCCTACAAAGATATTCAGGCAAAGCATGGTCGCGAATATAAGTTAATTCATAACCACCGTTCAGTCGCTGACTTGGTTGAAGTGGTTGATGCGTTATTTCAAAGGCAAATCGACTTTGGTGAACAGGTTCAATATGACCCGATTCGGGCAGGGACTCGACCTCATCCGGTTTTAATTGATCAAAACCAGCCTAATCCGCATCCTTTACGTTGGCTCATGCTAAAAGACAAGGAAACGGAAGCACAGCAAGTCGCGTGGAAAATACGTGATTTACTCAATCAGTCACATGCTGGACAACTTTATTTTCAAAAAGATGCTCAGACTCAAACCTTAAATGAAGATGATATTGCGGTCTTGTCCCGTAATCATGATGGTCTTGATAAAGTTCAATTTGAATTAGAACGTTTAGGAATACGAGTTAATCGGCCATCAAAACGAAGTGTTTTTGATTGCACAATTGCTCAGGATGTTGGGGCCTTACTCACTGCGATTCTTCATCCTTACGATGAGGCCAAAGTGAAACGAGCTTTGATTGGCCGTTTATTTGCTATGGACCTTAAACAGCTGTTGCAACTCGAGCAAACGGCCGAAGGTTTAAGCCAGTTTATGACGGGTTTTGATGCTATTCGGGAATTGTGGTCAGCTCAGGGCTTTTTAGTGGCATGGCAGCAATGTTTAAACCAATTTGGCATTTGGAAAAATCTGGTTGCTGTCCAGAGTAAAGATAATGAGCGGGTTGTGGTGAACTTGCGTCATTTGACCGAAATTTTGAGCCAACATAGCGAGAAATATCAGGGCGCGCAAAATCTCTATCACTGGTATCTCAAGCAATTACAATCACCGCTTGATCGTGAATGGGAGTTAGAGCGTAGATTGTCGAGTGAAGCTGGCGTACAGCTCATGACCATTCACCAGTCAAAAGGTCTTGAGTTTAAAATTGTCTTTTTGCTCGGGGCCGACAAGCCATTTCGGGAAAATAACAAAACACTTAACTTCTCGACCCAAGATATAACGGTTTCGGAGTCGGCTCAAACTCTAACACAACGTGTTGTTGCGATTGCCGATAAAACGTATTTAAACGAAACCGAGCTGAAGCAGCATGAAGAACGGGCTTTGGCGGAACAAAACCGTCTATGGTACGTTGCTTTAACTCGGGCAAGTCATCGTGTTTATGCGCTCTTACAAGATACGGATGGCAAGTCTGTTTCAGGTTTGGCATTTTGGAAAAACAGAGCTGAACCATTCCAGCACCGTTGTTGTACCGATGAAATAATTTTGGAGCAACCACCTGCTGCAAGACATTTAAATCAACACATCAATATTATTGAGATACAGGCGCAGCATTTTCCTGATCAGCGCTTTTATTCGAGAGGCAGAACCAGTTTTAGTTATCTGGCACAGCATTTAAGACATAAAGTAGGTACAGATTTACTCGCGAGTCAGAGCCATGAAGCTGTTTTAGCCGAAGATGAACTCGATCAGGTTATTTCTGTTGAGGCGCCCGCAGCACAGCCCATTAGCTGGATCAAAAGTAATTTTCCGAGAGGGACGCTCGCAGGTAATTTCTTACATGAAATTTTTGAGCATATTGATTTTCAATGTTCAGATGAGTGGGTAAGTGAAATACGTCGTCGTTTTAAAAATGACTACAGTAGTTTGTGGCAAGATTTATTAATCAAATACCAAGAAAGCTTTCCCGAAGAACAAGAAGCGGAATATTCGCTTTATCACGCTGTGGCCGAATGGTTGCAAGAGATTCTAAGCACGCCGTTATATCAAGGCTTTCGCCTAAATCAGTTACAGCCAGAGCACTATTTATCAGAGTGTCCTTTTTATTTGGCACTGTCAGATCGTGTACTAGCCATGAAACGTATTCAGCAGCTGTTTGCTGAATATGGTATGGAAATGCCAGAGTTATTAGAGGCTCGTTCTGCACGCTATTTAAATGGTTCGATAGACTTGGTTTATTTTGATGGACAGCGTTATCACATTGCTGACTATAAGAGTAACTACTTGGGTGAAAACCTTGCCGATTACAGTGTAGAAAGCATTGCACAAAGTATGTCTTTAGCCAGCTATTGGCTACAAGCAGGCCTGTATTTGGTTGCGTTACATCGTTATTTAAAAGTCAAAATGCAGAATTATGATATTGAACAACACTTAGGTGGGGCGACTTATCTTTACTTGCGCGGTATGAATGGCGAAGCTGAGCAGGGTTATTATTATTGGCAGCCAAGTACAGAATTTGTTCTACGACTCGATGCTATTTTAGGGTACTTTGCTGAGGATAAAATTGCATAAAAAATGCTGATAAATGATCTAATTTTAGAATTAACAAATACTTGGGGTGTGGATAAGCCTGTCTATAACCATGTGGACAAGCGTGTGGAAAACTAGGTGGATAAGTGTGTGGACAATCTAAATAGCCCTGAACAAAGCGATTTAAGCTGGTTAACGACTTGGAGTACCTTTCTAAATCAAGCCCCGTTTACTGCACAGACACAAGCTCCAGAGGCAGCTTATTTTTTGCAGCAGCTAATTGAAGCGAGCTTGCAGGGTGACAGTTGTATTGAGATTAGCCCAGAGCAAATAGAAACACTTAGCCAACTGGTGATATCTGCTGAACAAGCAAAGTCTCAAGTTGCCCCTTGTGTCCACGACGGGCAGGGGTTGGCATTATACCGATATTGGAACCTAGAGCAACGTCTAGCTGAGCAAATTCGCCGATTAAAGCAACAACCAATTCAACCTGTTTCATGTGAAGAGCATTTAGACTTATTAACTGATCCTCATCAGCGAGCTGCTTTGCAAATGGTGACTCGGCAGAGCTTAAGTATTATTACAGGTGGGCCGGGTACAGGTAAGACCTATACGCTTGCTCGTATTATTGCTGTGCTTAGTCAGGCAATTCCACATATTCGTGTAGCGATGGCTGCTCCGACGGGTAAAGCTGCACAGCGTATGCAAGAAGCCTTACAAAACTCGTTTAATGATCCCAAACTGCTTGAGTCGGGGCTAATGAGTGATGAGCTAAGAAACCAAAGTACCCAAACTATCCATCGATTATTAGGTATGGGGCATAGTCAAACTCCACGGTTTAATCAAAAACAGCCTTTGCCTTATGACGTTATTGTGGTGGATGAAGCCTCTATGCTGGACTTAAATCTGGCAACGTTATTATTTGAAGCGGTCCCTGAGTCTTGTCGAATTATTTTATTAGGCGATGCCAACCAGCTTGCTTCTGTAGACGTCGGAGCGGTACTTGCAGATTTACAGCAAATCGAGGCTTTGTCTGAAAACCGTGTTCACCTTCAAACCAGCCGTCGTTTTGCGGAGGGGGCTTTGATTGGTCAGGTTGCCCGATTTATTCAAATGCAAACTAGTCAAATTGACCATGAGCAAGTTTTACAACAATTTGAAATCGATATTGTTCAGGTTTCAGAATTACGTTCAATACCTTTAGAAGCTGATATGCCCGATGTGGTTCAGCTTGAATACTTACCCGAAGAGTCACCTATAGCGCTAGAAACTTACTATCAAAAATTGATGGTGGGTTTTCAAGGCTATGTGCAAAGCTTAAAAGCTTATATACAAGATGATCGTTCACTTGAACATATTGAAAATATCGTTAAGTCATTCGATGACTACCGTATTTTAACTGCCGTACGTCATGGGCCATTTGGTTTACAGCAACTTAATCAATATGCCGAACGCTGGTTACAACAACAGCTAGGTATTGTGACTTTAGGAGGATGGTATGTAGGCCGTCCGGTTATGATGACTTATAACGATTACCAGCTCGGCATTTCAAATGGTGACATTGGTTTATGTTTTGAACATAGAACCCAGCCGCAACAGTTTGAAGTGTATTTCCCAAGTTTAAATAAGTGGGTTGCTGCAAATCGGCTACCTAAAAGTATTCAAAGTGCATTTGCCTTAACAATTCACAAATCACAAGGTTCTGAATTTACCCATACAGCTGTTGTTCTTGATCAGGCTGCCAAGAATTTGTTAAGCCAAGAGTTGATCTACACTGCGATTACACGAGCCAAAAAAGTAGTGAGTTTATTGGTCGATCCAGAGGCGTTACTTCAATCTTTTACAGTTCGCACGACAAGAAAAAGCGGTTTAGTTGAAAAAGTTAATCGGTTAGTTCGTTAAGCCAAACTTAATATTTTTACCCTTGTAAGAAAAAGCTTACATGGATTCGAGATATTTGCTGCTAGAGAACCCACCCTGTTTTTGAGATTATAAACGCACAACGAGCTTGGCAAGGAATGTCGGGCAAAATCGCACAATAATAATAACTTAAGTCGAGAGACTGCGAACTTACAATGATGTAGGTGAATAAAGAGGAAACTTACAGCCGCTAAGCCTTGTAGTTTTGGGAGAGACTACAGGGCTTTTTTATATTTAAGTCTTAACCCCACCAAAATATCTGCATAAATCTTTAGATGGCTTACCCTATTTCTTGCTTATATTATCAATTATTTAACTCAATAATTTTTAATATATTTATTTGTAATATGATTCTTAAATAAGCATTTTTTGCGTGAATTGTTAAGTTAAATGTTATACAGAACCGTATGTTATTTAGCATTTACAGATAAACGATAAATATTAGACAGACCTGTACGTTTTCGCTTACATGATGATAAGAAAAATACTACTTTTCTTCATAATTGGATATGACAAAATACATCCCATAAGGAAATAGAACTAAAACAACGGAAGTGAGTAAAACGAGAAGAAGGATGTGGAAAGCATCTCACACATAACAATAAGAACAGCGATAAACACGATAAACAACAACTACAGCGCCAAAAACCCAAGCAGAAATGCTTGGGTTTTTTATTTTGTCGCTGAGTTAATTTTAGCTATACCAGATCGGTTTCATGCGAATCACTACCAAATAGTGAACGGCGTTGATCTCTAGGAATTCGTGGGCATTGAGTCGAAATTTGATAAAGCAGATTGGCTAGAGCAGGAAGGTGTGTACCGACCACAGATTTGCCAGTGGTTAACAAAGAAACGCTGATATCACGCTCTGGGTCGGCCCAACACAAAATATTGGAAAAACCGAGGTGACCGAAAGCTTGTCCAGTCATTGGACCAAATAAGCCTACCGGATTATTGCCTAGCATTGGTCCTAAGGCATAGCGCATCGGTATTAATAAAGTTCGGTCAATGTTAACTCCTGTGGTGGGGAGTGTTGCTCTAAAAATTGTTTTCTCACTTAAAATTTGTTTACCTTGGTAGCTTCCCCCACTTAAAAGCATTTCAAAGAAGCGTCCAGCTTGCTCTGCACTGGTATAAATATTACCGGCGGGGCAGATGGTATCCATAAAGCGGCTATCATTAGTAACATCTACAGCGAGTTGTAAGCCTCCACCTAGTACATGATTGAGATAATGATCTGTTCCTAAGCGAGGATGTAAACCTGTTGCACAATTAAGAGCAACTTCAGCACGATATTCTGGTTTTAAGCCATAGTTAAAATAGGGCATGTCCATCGGTTTCTCGATGGTCTCATGCACGAATTGGCGAAGGTCTTGCCCTGTAACCCGTTCAATAATTTCTCCCAAGATATAACCCGCCGTTACTGCATGATAGGCGAGGTGATTTCCCGCTGGAGAAACAGGTCTTGCTGCGTATAAGCGCCTTAAAATTTCATCTTTATCAAAAAGCAGTTCAGGTGTGACATCTCCATCAACATAAGGAATACCTCCACGATGAGATAACAAATGAAAGATTGTCGCGCGGCGCTTTCCGTTCACTCCATACTCGGGAATATAATAGCTCACCGGGTCAAGTAAGTTGATTTCGCCTTTTTCATCTAAAAGATGAATTAACATGGCAGTAATCATTTTGGATGCTGAAAATAGACAAACGGGAGTATCTGGCGTTGCGACGAGTGCATTCTCTTGCAGACCAGCCGGAGAGTTTCCTTGAGCATAGCCAATGCTTCGATTTAATAAAATTTTCCCCTGTCGACGTAAGCAAAAAGTAATGAGCGGATAGTTTCCGGTTTTATAGAGTGACTCAATACTTTTCCAGATTTTTTGAACTTGCTGTTCACTCATTCCACCTAGTTCGGCAGGTATTTCATCTTTATGATGAATAACCGATTCAAGGTCATTCGGTACCGGACAGGTATTAGTCGAAAATATTTTCACACGTCCCTCGCGTTTCTTTCTTTTTATTCAAGGCCAAGTGTGCAGGGTTAAGGGGCGGATGTCAGTGTCTAAAATGACAGGTAACAGAAAACAATTTTGCAATCCATATATAGATACCTTAAAATAGGCAACTTGCTGTAGTGATGCACGGCAGTCAGTTGCGCTCAACTGATTCATATCATTTTATTTTTTAAGCATCTCGGAGAAATCGAATGGCTTTAACTAATGCAGACCGCGCAGAGATCATTGCTAAATTTGCTCGCGCTGAAAACGACACTGGTTCACCAGAAGTACAAGTAGCTTTATTGACTGCTCAAATCAATGATTTACAAGGTCACTTCAAAGCTCACAAACACGACCACCACAGCCGTCGCGGTTTGATCCGTATGGTTAACCAACGTCGTAAATTGCTTGACTACTTAAATGGTAAAGACCACGAGCGTTACACTGCTTTGATCGGTGCTTTAGGTCTACGTCGTTAATTCGATTTTGCTTTGTTTTCGGTTTATCGCATGTTGCTATGCTTTGTTTCTGAAAAGAAAGTTTCGTCTAATAAACTGTTAGGCGATTTATAGAAGGGGCGCTTGTGCGCTCCTTCTTTGCGTTTAATATTATTTAAAATTTTTGGTCTAGTGTGATGGCTTCTAAGCTTTGTCATTTACCTACCGATAGTTGTAGCCTGAATGCCAAACCTTAGGGGTCTCACTAGAATAAAATTAGGAAAATACAATACATGTCAATGTTTAACATCGTTCGTAAAGAATTCCAATTCGGTCAGCATCAAGTCGTTTTAGAAACGGGTCGCGTTGCACGTCAAGCAAATACAGTTTTAATCACAATGGGTGGTGTAACTGTATTGGTAGCAGTAGTTGCTGCTCCAACAGCAAAAGCTGGTCAGGATTTTTTCCCTTTAACAGTTAACTATCAAGAAAAACAATATGCAGCAGGTCGTATCCCTGGTGGATATGGTAAGCGTGAAGGTCGTGCTTCAGAAGCTGAAACTTTAATTTCACGTCTTATTGACCGTCCAATTCGTCCATTGTTCCCAGAAGGTTACTACAACGAAATTCAGGTAACTGCAACTGTGGTTTCTTCTGACAAAACGATGGAAGCTGATATTGCAGCAATGTTAGGTACTTCTGCTGCGTTGGCAATTGCAGGTACTCCATTCCGTGGTCCAATCGGTGCAGCACGTGTTGGTTTAATCAACGGCGAATATGTTTTAAACCCGAATTTTGAGCAAATGGCTCAGTCTGACCTTGACCTTGTGGTTGCTGGTACAGAGTCTGCTGTATTAATGGTTGAATCTGAAGCGAAAGAACTTTCAGAAGACCAAATGTTAGGTGCGGTTCTTTTTGGTCATGACGAAATGCAAATTGCAATTCAAGCGATCAATGAATTTGCAGCTGCTGCTGGTGCGAAACCATCTGACTGGGTTGCTCCTGCACACAACGAAGAATTACGTGCAAAATTAAAAGAAGCATTTGAAGCAAAAATTTCAGAAGCTTATACCATTGCAGTAAAACAAGATCGTTATGCAGCATTAGATGCACTTCATGCTGAAGCTGTTGCTCAATTCGTTCCAGAAGAAGATGTAGATGGTATTGCTGACGAAGTAGACTACTTATTTGAAGATCTTAAATACCGTACCGTACGTGACAACATTTTATCTGGTAAACCACGTATTGATGGCCGTGACACCAAAACTGTTCGTGCGTTAGACGTACAAGTGGGCGTACTTGAGCGTGCACACGGTTCTGCATTATTTACACGTGGTGAAACTCAGGCGTTGGTAACAACGACTTTGGGTAATACTCGTGATGCATTAATGGTTGATACCCTTGCTGGTACTAAAACTGACAACTTCATGTTGCACTACAACTTCCCTGCTTACTCAGTAGGTGAAACAGGCCGTGAATCTGGTCCTAAGCGTCGTGAAATTGGTCATGGTCGTTTAGCGCGTCGTGGTGTTCAAGCAGTTCTTCCTGCAGCTGACCGCTTCCCGTACGTTATTCGTATTGTATCTGACATTACTGAATCTAACGGTTCATCTTCAATGGCTTCTGTATGTGGTGCGTCATTATCACTTATGGATGCAGGTGTTCCGCTTAAAGCACCAGTTGCTGGTATCGCAATGGGCTTAGTGAAGGAAGGCGAGCGTTTCGCAGTACTTTCTGACATTTTAGGTGACGAAGACCACCTTGGTGACATGGACTTTAAAGTAGCAGGTTCTGCAAACGGTATTACTGCACTTCAAATGGACATCAAGATTGAAGGTATTACTGAAGAAATTATGGAAGTTGCATTAAACCAAGCATTTGCTGGTCGTATGCATATCCTTAATGAAATGAACAAAGTAATTTCACGTGCTCGTCCTGAAATTTCAATGCATGCTCCAACATTCGAAGTGATTACAATTAATCCGGATAAAATCCGTGATGTTATTGGTAAAGGTGGTGCAACAATCCGTCAAATCACTGAAGAAACTAAAGCTGCTATCGATATTGAAGATAACGGTACAGTTCGCGTATTTGGTGAAACTAAAGCTGCTGCTAAAGCTGCAATTGCGAAAATTCAAGCGATTACTGCTGAAGTTGAACCAGGTAAGATTTACGACGGTAAAGTGATTCGTATTGTAGAATTCGGTGCGTTTGTAAACATTATGCCGGGTACTGATGGTCTTCTTCATATTTCGCAAATCTCTAATGAGCGTATTGCGAACGTAACTGATGTTCTTAAAGAAGGTCAGGAAGTAAAAGTACAGGTTCAAGACGTTGATAACCGTGGTCGTATCAAATTGACTATGAAAGATATTGAGCAAGCATAATTGCTTAACACACTAAAAAAGTCCGCTTGATGCGGGCTTTTTTTATGGCATGATGCAAGTAATACACCAATAGATCGACATGGTATGCAGGTTTATTATTTTTATCGTCATCAAAGCGACGGCTATGTTTTTTTAAGCCGTGAAAAGCACACTGAACATATTCTGGAGTTTTTCTGGATTGATAGTGTGAGATCGGATGTTGTGAGCCAGAATGAAGAATGGCAACAAAAAATTCAGCAACTTGCAGATGTATCCATTAATGAGTTTCATATGCGAGATATTGCGAATATCGAACATCCTTGTGCATTTGATACGCTTGAAGAATACGACCTGCTTATTTTTAGGAAGCTCGTAACGCCGGATGATGAAATTAAAAATGGCGAATCACATGAGAGTGTATTTGGTTTAGCCACCACACCAATCAGTTTTATTTTTACGCCTAAAGTACTTATTAGCGTACGTGAGCAGGGCAACAAGTCGATTGAAAACTATATTCAGCGTCTTGAAAATATTTTATGTAAAACTCTCGAAGAGCAAAATAAAACCCGTAAGCTGCCTAATTCACCTGTAGATCTATGTTTACGTCTGCTCAATAGTATGGTGGATGGTTATCTTGATATTCGTTCACCTTTGACCAGAAGGGTCGAGCATTGGCAACAACAGCTATTACAAGGGAATCGGCGGTTTAAACAGTGGCATCAACTGTTTCATGAAAATATGGCCTTTCAACAGGTTGAAAATCTCTGCGAAGAACAAATCGAAACCTTACAAGAGTTTCGTGATGAAATTGTAGAAAACTATCATCATGTTATTGGAGAGAAGACGCATAGTTCTCAAGACCTTTTATTAGTGCGTTTAAACGATTTAATGAGTCATGTCGAACGTATTCAAAAACATACCTTGCGTTTACGTAGTGCGATTCAATCGGCAATAGATTTGCATTTCTCGGCAATTGCTAACCAGACCAATGAGAACATGCGTATTCTTGCCATTATTACTGCTGTGTTTGCGCCTCTTACGCTTTTAACGGGTATTTATGGAATGAACTTTGAATTTATTCCGGGGCTTAAATCACCAGTAGGTTTTTGGATTATGCTCGGGGTTATGCTGCTAAGTACCATTTTATTGCTCTACTATTTTTATAGACAGCATTTGGTGGGGCGTGGTGAAAAAAGTGTGATTGATTTACTGGCGCAGCAGCATCGCCAAGATCGTATGAATTTGTTTTGGTTTTTGGAATATGAACCGATTAAGCAGACTTTAAAGGAAGTGGAAAAGATTACTCGGTTAAAGTAATAAAGACTTCCAAAAATGACAAAATTGTTTGGTTAGTATTGCCTCGACTATAGGGTTTAATTAGATATTTTTTATATAGGCATTTTTACTTTTGACTGGGCAAAAGTAACAAAACCCCTTTATTGGACTGACGGTACATCCATGTTACCGCAGTCCAACAGGCGGCATCCATGCCGCCCATCACTTTAGCTCCTGACTATTAGAAAGGCTATTTAGAAAAAATCTTAATGAAAATGCTTCAACTGTTTTCTAAGTTGTTGCACTTCATCAATCAAATCTAACATCACCGCAACAGCTGCAAGGCTTGCGTCAAAGTCACGTTGCAAACGATATGCTTTACGAGCGCGGATAACATCTTCACCCATAAACTGATGTTTTTCAGGTGGTGTATCAATCGCTAAAATATCGTACTCAATGAGCTCTAGAATCCAGTCTGGGCTTTGACCACAGGCTTGAGCAAACTGTTGCAAGTCAAATGTACATTGTTCATCAACGACTTCAGCACTAAAGGTGTGGCCGTCACATACAATTTCTCGATAATGGATGGTTGTCATGATCTTGCTCCCTAATGAGATGAACGAGGTTCGAATGAAGCAAAGGCTTCTGCCAATTGCTGATAGGCTTCTTTTTCTTTTTCAGAATGCGCCGGTGGGAATACAATATTTAAAATTAAATAAAGATGGCCTGGCGTTTTATTTGGTATCCCTTTGTCTTTTAAACGTAGCTGTTGTCCTTGTTTTGCATTTTTAGGTAAATTGACGTGTAAAGGTCCCGCAGGTGTTTTTACTTCAATGCCTTGCCCTAATGCGGCTTCCCATGGTGCTACATCTACAGTCAAATATACATCACTGCCTTCGACATGCACACGATCTGTATCTTTATATTGAATCTCGATATAAAGATCGCCGTTGGCACCACCATTAATACCACTTTGTCCTTGTCCACTTAGGCGAATTTGCTGTCCTTCTTTCATGCCTTTAGGTATTTTTACCTGTAAGGTTTTTCGTTGTACCTCTGGCTCACCATAAGCATTGATGGTTGGAATTTGCAGGGTGATGTGTTGTGTTGATCCATGGTAAGCAATATCAAGATCAACCTCTATGCTGGCATGCTGGTCTTCACCTCGATAACTACGTTGTTGTCTTTGATATTGCTGTTGTCCACCGCCGAAGCCTGCACCAAAGCGTCCAAATAAGTCTTCAAAGCCACTAAAGTCTGCTTGCTCGCCGCCTGTAAAACCTTGACGATAAAATCTGGCACCATCGAAACCACCTTGAGCTGCCCCTTGACCAAAACCATTAAAACCTTGTGGGTGGTCTAACATTTGGTCGTATTCAGCTTTTTTCTCAGGGTTGCTTAGGGTGTCGTAGGCAACATTAATTGCCTGCATCTTTTCTTCTGCATCTTTTTCTTTGCTGATGTCGGGATGATATTTACGAGCTAATTTCCGATACGCTTTTTTAATTTCATCAGCTGAGGCTTCTCGTTTAACCCCTAATTCTTCATAATAATTTTTGGCCATAATGTTTTATCACGATGGTGTTGTTTATTTCATTATGAAACGATTTTTAAAGCTTTCAATGAGCTAGATTGTATAAGAGTTGTTCTCGTGCGAAATAAGGCGAGCAAAATAAAAGAGACATAGAGAGGTGAGAGCTATGCCTCTCATTGTTTAAATGAATGTCTGATATAAGCCGTAAACGGCAATAACTAATAGTAATAGACCACATAAACCGAGGATCTTCGGGTATAAATGGCTGTTCGAGAGGCGGCGGAAAAATATATAGACTAAAGATAGCGTTAAAAAGTCTAAAACTATCCATGTCAGCGTAAGAATAGTTAAACTTAAATCTAGATGAGGTGAAATAGAAACAAATTGCGGAAAGAAAGCTGAAAAGAAAATAATATCTTTAGGGTTTGAAATACCCACTAAAAAGCCTTTTTTAAAACCGCCATTTTGAGCAGAAACGGTTTGAATTGCTTCAGGGTGAGGAGCTTGAATGACTTCTTTGAGAATACTAAAACCCAAATAACCAATATATAGGCAGCCTAAAATACGGATAATATTTAAATAGTTTTCATTAATACCCAATACGCCTTTAAGTACGAGTACTGAAATAAAAATTAAAACGAGAGAGGCAAGGTTTGTACCAAAAATGGTTTCTAGTGCTTTTTTATAACCACCTTTAAGTCCGGCACTTGCCACTAAAATCATGACAGGACCAGGGGTCGCAATCATAATAATGACACTAAAAATAAAGAGAAAATAATCAAAATAATTCATGAGATATAAGCATCTTATTTATTGGGTTATCAAGTAAGCTCATATTAACTGATTTAAAATAACAAGCTGAAAATTATCATCAAAAAATTATAGATAAATAAAAAGGCGGATTGCCCGCCTTTTTATAAAGTAAGTAATTAACTCAAATGTTCACCAAACAGACCCAATGCCTCTTCAGCAGTGAACTCATAACGGGTGTTACAGAACTGGCAATCCATTTGAATCGGGTTTTGTGCTTCCAATGTTTCATGAACAGCATCAACACCAATTTGAATGAGGGCTTTGGCACAGCGTTCTTTAGAACAAGTACAACCAAATTTTAAGTGTTCAACTTCTGGTAAACGTACTTCTTCTTCGTTATAAAGACGATACAAAATCTCATTTGCTGAAAGCTCTGTCAGTTCTTCTGATTTAAGCGTTTCAGTTAGCATGGTTAAACGTGGCCATAAATCTTCATCAACCAGTTTTTGCTCTTCCTCATCATGACGAGGTAATAACTGAATGAGCAAACCACCTGAGCGCTGTGCGGTGCTTGCCAGTACAATTCGGGTTGGAATTTGTGCAGACAAGTCATAGTACTGCATTAAACAGCCAGCTAAATTTGCTTGATCAAGAGGTACAATCCCTTGATAACGCTCACCATGCTCAGGTTCGATGTTAATAAACAAAACAGGGTTAACCAAAGCCGCTAAAACAGTGCTGCTATCTGTTGCTTCACCAAAACGTGGATCTGTTTCGTAGTCTGCTAAAGCACGAACTTCGCCTAAATGGTTACATTCTGCCATAGCCCATTTGAAAGAGCCGTTAGCCTGGATTTGCAAGCTGATACGACCTTTGATTTTTAAAGTACTCGCAAGTAATGCTGTAGCGCTCAACATCTCGCCTAATAGAATTTGAACCGCAGGCATGTAGTCGCGTTGAGCTAAAATAGTTTTTAATGCTTCTTCTAGATGAACCACTTCACCGCGAACAGGAAAGTCCTCTATATAAAAGCGTTGGCGTAAATCAGACATAATATTCTCCAGGGCCCTAAGCAGATTATAACAATTTCGGTTTAATCAGGCTTAGGGAATGCAGCGAAGCTGCAAGCAGGACAACGGCAACTCTTGTACCGATTGTCGCAATCATTTAGGCAATGTGAATAAGTCCTTAATATAGCCATTTTGCGAAATCTCAAGTTATTCTTCGTGATCTCGTGTAATGTCGATACGATTTGGTTGTAAATGACGCTTTAAGTTAACGTCGTGCTTCGATGTGGCTTGTTGTGCATCGCTTTCAAATAGGTGTTCAAGCTCTGCCAGAGCATTACGATGGGTTTCAAAAACCTTTTGTTCATCGGTATAAATGCTTTGCTGCTGTATGAGTAATTTCTCATCATAATCCCGAAAGATTTCGATATTGTTATAAGCTTGTTCATCGGAAATACCGAGTTCGCGTAAAGCACGATAAGCCATACCTAATGATGATAAATAGGTTTCACGCCAAATATGTTCAACACCTAAGTCTCTTAATAGGTGCACATGGTGGCGGTCACGGGCACGAGCCAGTAATTTTAGGTTTGGATAGTTCAATCTAAGATGACGTGCGACATTCATAGAATCTTCGACATCATCAATTGCCAAAATAAATACTTTCGCTTTTTCAATCCCTGCTGAGCGGAGTAAGTCAGGCTGGGTGACATCACCATAATAGAGCTTACCGCCGTAACGTCGAACAAAGTCCACTTGATGAAGATTGTTGTCGATGGCAGTAAAGCCTAAATGCTGTAAGCGGGCAATACGCGCAATAATTTGACCAAAGCGCCCAAAACCGGCAATGATAATTGGATTATCTTGCTGAGGAATCTCATCATATTCAGGTGGCAATTCTTTATGAAAAAGGGGAATGATTTTACAGGCCATAATCCAGTAAATTACTGGGGTAAGGACCATTGATAAGGTCACAATCAACGTGACAGGCTCTAATAAGGCATCCGTTAAAATCTTTTCACTTTTTGCTAGGCTCAAAATTACAAAAGCGAATTCACCGCCTTGAGCCAAGCAAGTCCCGAGTAACAAGCTATTGTTCCAACTGTACTTTTTATAGCGGGCAATGGCAGTTAAAACGAGGGTTTTGATGACGAGTAGGCCGATTGCTCCACCAATAATGAGCCACGGCATTTCAATCAGTAACGACAATTGTGTCGTCATGCCTACGGTCATAAAGAATAAGCCAAGTAATAGCCCTTTAAACGGGGCAATACTCGCTTCAAGCTCATGACGGAATTCTGAGTCGGCTAAAAGGACCCCGGTAAGGAAAGCACCTAATGTTGTACTAATGCCTAAAGTGTCCATCAGTAACACCACGGCAAGAATAATAAATAACCCTACAGCCGTAATCAGTTCAGTCGCACCACTCTTGGCGACAAAACGGAAAAATGGGCGCATGACATAACGGCTAAATAGGAACAAACCAGTAAACGTCGCGATGATGGCTGCAAAATAAGCAATACCATGATGGGTAGATTCGGTTCCTGCCAGAAGAGGAATCACCGCAAGTAATGGAATTGCTGCAATGTCTTGGAAAAGCAAGATTGAAAAAGATTGCTGACCATAGGTGGTATTGAGTTGTTGTTTCTCAGTCAGAAGCTGTAATACAAAGGCCGTAGAAGACAGCGCAAGCGCAAAACCAATCACAAAGCTGGCAGCGAGGTGTTGTTGAAATAGCAGTAATACGGTGAGCATGAGAATTATGCCCGTAATCACGACTTGTAAACTTCCCATCACAAATATGGAGTCACGCATTTCCCACAAACGTTGCGGGCGGAGCTCTAGACCAATCAGGAACATAAGTAAAATGACCCCAAATTCAGCCAACTCCATAATGGCCTCAGGGTCATGGGCAATATTTAACACACTCGGGCCAAGAAGTATGCCCGTAAATAAATAACCTAAAACTGTTGCAATCCCTAGGCGTTTGCCCAAAGGGACTAAAATCAGAGATGCTCCAAGAAAAATAGTTGCTTGCAGTAGGAATGACATTCATTGCCCCGAATGTATTGATCTTTTTTAAGTGTAAAGGGAAAAAGTGTTCTTCACACCATGATATTCAAATCATCTAACTAAATTCTTGCGGGTCAACATCAATTGAGAGTCTAAGTTGATGCTGTCTTGGCGCATGGACCAACTGAGCCCACCATTGTCTTAAGTAAAAATGCAGACGAGCGCGGTCAGCAGACAAAATCACCATATGTGCGCGGTAACGTCCCGCTTTACGTTCCATTGGCGCTGGAATTGGCCCCCAGATATCAACAATGTCACCTACAATTTGGCGAAGTTGCTCGGCAGCTTCATTTAAAAAATGCAAGGTATAGTCACGATCTTTCGATTCAGCGCGTATAAGTACGGCATAGCGATAAGGCGGCAGTAATGCAACTTTACGCTCAGCCAATGTTTGTTTCGCGACTGCCCGATAATCTTTTTCGATGAGTGTGGTCAATAAAGGGTGATCTGGCCTTAAAGTCTGTAAATAAACATGCCCCTTATGCTCTCCACGACCTGCACGACCAGCCACTTGTACAATCAATTGAGCAGTACGCTCTGGCGCTCGAATATCGACACTCAATAAACCTGCATCGATGTCTAAAATAGCAACCAAGGTCACATGCGGAAAATGGTGACCTTTTGCCAACATTTGCGTACCGAGCAAAATCGAAGGTTTATTTTGTTGAATGCGATCATAAATTTTTTGCCAGCTACCGACTCGGCTGGTGCTGTCACGATCGACCCGAATCACATCATGATCTGGGAATAATTCTTGTAAATGCTCTTCAACCTTGGCTGTGCCAGCACCTAAAGTTTTGAGGCTTTTTTGCTGACACTCAGGGCAGTGGTCTGGCAAGCGATGAACTGTGCCACAGTGGTGACAATGTAAGTAAGAGTAGGGCTGAGTGTGCAACGTAAAATGTGCATCACAATGAGGACAATTCGCTTGCCAACCACAACTTTCACAGACCAGAACAGGTGCATAACCACGTCGGTTTAAGAAAATTAAAACCTGTTCTTTTCTTGCTAGGGTATTTTTAATCTGTTCGATTAAAGGCTGACTAATACCATGCTGTTTTTTGACAATTTTAAGATCAATCAAATGCATTTTTGGTAAAAGCGCATGGCCTGCACGCTGGTTCAGCTGAAGTGCAGTTAACTTGCCAGTTTCGACTAAGTGATAACTGTCAATGCTTGGGGTTGCTGAACCTAAAAGAACAGGACAGCCTTGTAAATGTCCTCGATAAAGCGCGACATCACGTGCATGGTAACGGAAACCTTCTTGTTGCTTATAAGAAAGGTCATGTTCTTCATCTAAAATGATAAGGCCCAAACGTGGCAGCGGGGTATAAATGGCTGAACGTGTTCCTAAAATAATAGAGGCCTTTCCAGTCTGTGCTTGTTGCCATGCTTGTAGGCGTTTAGAGTCATTTAAGCCTGAATGTAATAAAGCAATGTCGCAGTTAAAACGAGACTTAAAGCGCGAAATGGTTTGAGGGGTTAAACCAATTTCGGGAACTAACACCAGTACTTGCTTACCTTGCTTTAACACCTCATGCATGATGTGCAAATAAACTTCAGTTTTACCACTTCCGGTTAAACCATCCAACAAAAACGCTTGATATTGATGCTGTGCATTAAGGACGTGCTGAGTGGCCTTCTTTTGGTCTTCATTGAGCGTGAGTGGCATTTGCGCCAATTGCACAGGGGCTGGGCTAAAGTCATGAGGCTCAAGCGTACAGTCTACGAGACCTTTCTTTTGCAGTGCTTTAAGTGTTGCAGTTTCTACACCACTTAAATTGAGAATATTTTCAGTGGTTCCGGCAGGATGTAATTTTAAAATTTGATAAGCATCTTGCTGTTTGATTGAACGTTTTAGTAAAGCTTCGGCATTGTCACATGGAATGATTTTCCATAGATGAAATAAAACATCCATGGGTTTGCCCTGACGCAATAACGCAGGTAAAGCAGTCTGCATCACCTCGCCAATCGGAAATTGGTAATATTGTGCTGACCATGTCAATAAATTTAAAACTTGTTCATCTAAAATAGGCTCATCATCTAAAAGTTCAGAAATGGCCTTAAGCTGAAAGTGACCTGTAAATGATTCTTGTGGGTCAACTTTTTCAGTAATGATACCAATCAGGTTTTGCCGTCCAAATGAAATTGCGACGCGTGAACCTACTTGAGCCCGTTCATATTGTGCTTTGGTGAGTGTATAGTCAAAAGTGTCGTACAGATGCACAGGTACGGCAACACGCACACGATAAACAACTGAATCAGGCTTTGGCGTTATGGTCATAGAGGCTCATTTCGTCAATTTTAAAAAACGGCATAGCGTCGTGAAGAGGACTTGGGTATTCTACACAGGCTATAGAATGAATATGAATGATTGCGTAGCATAGATGCAACAGCAGCGACTATTATTTTTGGAAAATTAGAACATTACCATGCCTGCATATCAATTTACTGCTATTGATGCTTCAGGGAAGCAGCAAAAGGGGGTGCTTGAAGGAGACTCGGCACGTCAGATTCGCCAACAATTACGCGATAAAGCATGGACTCCGATTAGCGTTGACCCGGTTGAACAAAAAGATAAGCATCAAAGCCACGGATTATTCCAAAAAAAGTTTAGTGCTTACGATTTGGCGCTCATGACCAGACAGCTTTCGGTTTTGGTTGCTGCTGCAATTCCTTTAGAAGAAGCTCTCCGCGCCGTGAGCAGACAAAGTGAAAAAGCGCATGTGCAAAATCTTTTACTCTCAGTTCGTTCAAAAGTATTGGAAGGACATTCACTTGCACAAGGGATGCAACAGTCCGGGCGTTTTCCTGATCTTTATATTGCAACGGTTGCGGCAGGTGAGCGTTCGGGGCATTTAGATCTCATTTTAGATCAGCTATCAGACTACACCGAGAACCGTTTTGCCATGCAAAAGAAAGTTCAAGGTGCCATGATTTACCCAATCATTTTAATGCTGATGTCTTTCGGTATTGTGATGGGATTAATGACTTATGTGGTCCCAGAGATTGTAAAAACCTTCGATCAAAGCAAAGATGCCTTACCATGGATTACAGTTGCTTTAATGAAAGCGAGTGATTTTATCCGTCATGCATGGGTATTTATTATTCTTTTTGCAATTGTAGGAGTAGTGGCTTTTGTCCGTTTTTTAAAAACTACTGCGGGACATTATGCTTTTGATCGATTAACACTCAAATTGCCATTATTCGGTAAACTATCCCGTGGTATTAATGCTGCGCGCTTTGCCAGTACTTTATCTATTTTGACTCGTTCAGGCGTGCCATTGGTAGATGCCTTAAAGATTGGTGCTGCTGTGACCAATAACTGGGTTATCCGTGACTCTATTGCCCATGCTGCTGAGCGTGTTACCGAAGGCGGTAACCTCGGTACGCAACTGGAGCGCAGTGGTTATTTCCCACCAATGATGGTACAAATGATTCGAAGTGGTGAGGCATCAGGTGAGCTTGACCGTATGCTTGAACGTGCGTCGACTATGCAAGACCGCGAGGTGACGACATTTATCTCAACCTTATTGGCATTACTTGAACCGCTTATGCTGGTGTTAATGGCAAGCATCGTACTGGTTATTGTAATTGCGGTTATGCTGCCAATCGTAAATATGAACAATATGATTTAATAACTTTGATATTAGAGATAATGATGAAAGTAAAAAATATTCAAAGCGAAACAGCGATGAAACAACATAGTGAATCTGTGGTTTCAAATCAGTTTGAACCAACGTGCCATTCCGAGCATAGCTCTGTATCAGATGTTTGCTCTTCAAGTGCCTTCGGACTTGCGACACGTTCGAGCCGTGCTCGAATGAAACGTGTCTCAGGCTTTACCCTTATTGAAGTTATGGTCGTGATTGTAATCTTAGGCGTGTTGGCTGCTTTAATCGTACCGAACGTCATGGGCCGTAGTGAAAAAGCTAAAATTGATACGACTCAAATTACCTTGAAAGGGGTTGCGGGTGCCTTAGATCAATACAAGCTCGATAATGGGCATTTCCCAACCATGCAAGAAGGTGGTTTAGATGCGCTTATTAATCAACCTGCTACAGCAAAAAACTGGATGCCGGGTGGTTATGTGAAAGGTGGTTATCCTAAAGACAGCTGGAAAAATGATATCCAATATGTCGTACCTGGAAAAGACGGCCATCCTTTTGATCTATATTCATTTGGCGCAGATGGTAAAGAAGGTGGTGAAGGTAACGATGCCGATATTTATTATCAGCCTTAATTAAAATGTAAGAGAGATTATCGATTCGGTTAATAAGATAAAACAATAATCCGAATTGATAATCTTTCTTAATCATAAAAATATAATAATGTATTGAAAATAAAGTAAAAAAGTTAATATCTAGATTTGAGATTTAAAATAAGAATTATTCCCATATTTAATAGTTACAAGAAAGTTAAAATATAAGAGAAAATAAGCTATATATTTAAATAAAAGCTTTGCATAATAAATAAAAAGCACTTTATTCAATGAATGGGAGAGATTAAATGAAAGCATTTCTCGTACTTGATGAGCTGAATCAGTTTCATTGGGCGATGCTTAAATCTGTCCTATTGATTTTAGCATTATTACCCATTGCTGAAGTTTCATTAAAGCTATGGTTGAGTACTGAGGGAAGTAGCCAAATCATGATTGGTTTCTTTGCCTTAAGTATTGTAAGCGCTTGGTTAATGGTGAGCTTCTTTACCGCACTAAAAACGAGTGTATGGCAAACTAAACAGATGGCTTCTAAATACGAACAATTGCTTTTTAAAGCTTATCGTTATGTGCCGATGGTTTTTTTATCGAGTTTAGTTGCTTATTTATCTTTGCAATTATCGATTGCTTTTTAATCTTATTTTAAAACCGAATTTTTAAATAAAACGTAGACTCAACGTCTACGTTTTATTTTTTAACTGGACTTAAAACAGGGTGTTTCTTCATTTGTACATATTATATGCTTCAAATCAGCAATTTAAGAAGATGAGAAATATGAAATGGAACAAATCGAGTGGAATGACTTTTTAAAAGTAGAACTGCGCGTTGGTAAAATTATTCAAGCTGAGGTTTTTGAAAAGGCGCGAAAACCTGCCTATATTTTGCATGTAGATTTTGGTGAAGAATTGGGTGTACGTAAATCGAGTGCACAGATTACAAAACTTTATCAACCGCAGGATTTGATTGGTAAATTAGTTGTTGCGGTAGTGAATTTCCCTAAGAAACAAATTGGTCCTATCCAATCGGAATGTTTGGTAACAGGGTTTCATAATGCAGATGGGGATGTAGCACTTTGTATCCCAGAGTTTGAAGTACCTCTGGGTACAAAGTTATTATAATTTAGCGACGTGATTTGTAAGACACGTCTACTTTACGTGGACGATAGATCCAACCTAAAACCAGCAGTAATACTGCAAATCCTAAAATTGGATAATCACCTAGACGGTTATAGAGAGTTTGACCTTGCATGGCTGGTAAATCGCCTCTCAGGACAAACTCTTTATCAATCGGTGCTTGTTCGGTGATATGACCATTTTGATCAATAAACGCTGTTACACCTGTGTTAGTTGCACGAATAAACCAGCGACCATTTTCTTTCGCACGCATCTGCACCATTTGTAAATGTTGCCATGGGCCAGCTGTTCCGGTAAACCAAGCATCGTTAGATACAGTCACCAAAAAGTCACTGTCTTCTGCATTACGGCGTGTCAGGTTCGGATATGCCACTTCATAACAAATTGCAGCCGCAAGTGCATGCCCTTTAATTAAAAGTGGTTTCTGATCACTCTCACCACGTGTAAAACCGCTCATGCTAATATCATTTTGCATGGCTGGTAAAACCCAAGAAAGCAAACCTGACAGCGGAATATATTCACCAAAAGGTACGAGACGCTGCTTTTTATAAAGGCCGCTTGAATCGCTGCCAGAGGCCATAATACTGTTGTAATACAGTGGACTTCCGACTTGATGCGATTTCGCTACATCCCAATAAGGTATGCCTGTTACCCAAGCGGTATGGTTCTTTTTAGCTTGTGCATCCATTGCATCCAAAAACGGTTCAATGTCGGTTTGGAAGAGTGGAATTGAAGACTCAGGCCATACAATGAGGTCACGGCCCCATTCAGATTGAGTCAAACCAGCATAAATTTCTAATGTTCTAACTTGATATTCGGTTAGCCATTTTAAATCTTGTGGAATGTTACCTTGAATGAGCGAAACGCTAAGCGGTTTAGCCGCTTTAGGTTGTACAAACTGAATATATGATGCTCCCCATGCACCTAAAACTAACAGGGCAGCAGGGATAACCCAGAAAATACGCTTACGTAGAACTTCAACTAAAGCACATGCTAATACAATGACTACAAAGGAAATTGCATAAATACCAAATAGCGGCGCATAACCATCGAGTAAACGTTCAGTAAAAGCGTAACCTACAAATAGCCAAGGGAAACCGGTAAATACCCAAGTTTTAGCCCACTCAAAAATAATCCAGAGAGGGGCGAAAGTCAGCGGTGTTTCAGGAAAGAAGCGTCGATAAATCCATGTCTGAAATGCTGTAAATAAGCCCATTACAAGGGCCATAACCGCAATCATACATACGCTTAGAAAAGCATTGGTATCGCCATATACATGGATCGACGTATAGAGCCAGAAAGCCCCTACAAACCATAAACCAAAACCATAACTCCAGCCAATTGCAAATGCTTGTTTGGCTGAGCGGTTATGCAATGTCGCATAGAGTAGGGCAGGAGACAAAATTGCCAGCCACCACCAATAATAAGGTGCCAGTGCAAAACTGAACACGGCACCTGAAAATAAAGCAATGAGCAATGGAAAAATTAAAGGAAGCTGTTTTTGTTGTTGCGAAGAATCTAACAGCTTTTCAAAGTATGCTCTCATTGACGTACAGCTCGAATCAGATGAATAGTGCGGGCATCTGCTTCAACAATCGTAAATAACCAATTTCCAAGCTCAACAGTCTGACCTTGTAAATCACTAACTAGACCAATTTCTTGAAGCAATAAACCGCCGACAGTTTCTACTTCATCGTCAGAAAAATCAGCATCTAAAACAGTGTTGAAGTGTTCAATTGGTGTAAGTGCCTGCACCATCCATGCATTCGCTATTGTATGGTCGTTATCTGGAACAATATACTGTGCATCTTCATCCGCAGTATCATGTTCGTCTTCAATTTCACCAACGATCTCTTCAAGAATATCTTCAAGCGTAACCAGTCCCGCTGTTGATCCATATTCATCAATCACAATCGCGATATGGGTCTGGGTGTGCTTAAGCATACGAAGAACTTGATCTGAACGTGCACTTTCAGGCACAAATAATGGCTGACGCATGAGCGAGCCAATATCTAATTTAGTATTTGGTTCAGTCAAAAATGGTAGTAAATCTTTTGCCAGTAAAATACCAACAACATTATCAGGTTGGTCAGCTGAGAAAACTGGAAAACGTGAGTGAGCAGACTCAACCAATACGTGAAGAATATCAAGTAACTGATCATCTTCTTGCATACTGATCATTGCTGTTCGTGGCGTCATGACTTCACGAATTTTTGTAGCAGGAAGGTCAAGAACACCTTCAAGCATGGCAACAGTATCAGGTTCTAAAAAACGACGTGAATTTTGGACTAGTTTTAATAATTCATCTCGGGTTTCTGGCGCTGTACCTAACCACTTTCGTAAGCCTCGCATACCCCACGACGGACTCGGTTCCTCTTGCATGATCTTTCCTAAAGACTCAATGTATCAAATGAATACACTGATCATACCGAAGAAAAAGCCCTTATGCATCTATAAAACAAAGTAAAAGACAAAACACATATTGTTATGTAAACACCAGTTACAGTTCATAAGACAGTGATGGGTTTATGCTAAAATGTGAAAATTCTATTTGTTCGAGTTTGTTATGTCAGAACAACCTATTTCACCTACTGTACAACTTAATACGCGTGGTTTACGTTGTCCGGAACCTGTCATGATGCTGCATCAGGCGATTCGCAAAGCAAAATCAGGAGATGTTGTTGAAGTGTTGGCGACTGACCCTTCGACTTCTTGGGATATCCCTAAGTTTTGTATGCATTTGGGACATGAACTCCTATTAAAAGAAGAAGTTCTAGATGAGCAGAACCATAAAGAATACCGTTATCTGGTACAAAAAGGATAGAACAACAAAAAATAGAATAGAGCTTCTACCCATACATATTAGAAGCTCTATTAGAAATTAATTTTTAATTTAAAATGATAATATTTTTCAAATAAGAATCGTTTTATAATTCTAAAAACTAAATATTTAGATGCCTTTATAAAGTGAATGATTATTTTGTAAAACAGAGTTTAATTATCTGTCTTTGGTTTTTCTGTATTGCAGGTTTGTTACGTATTGAAGTTTCTTGGTTATCCGAGAATATCACTATCTTAATTCTATTTATTTTGATCACTCTTGGTTCAGTTATATTAGGTTATAGCAATACACATTTTGCTCCTGTACCTAAAGTTAAAATGAGTTTGATCTTACACACAAGGTTTATGGGGTTTTTACTAATTCTCGATTTATTATTTGGTAAATCAGTTTGGTACTTCGATTTAGCGCGAAACTTTGGTTTTCTCGGCTTATTTTTATTAGGCACATTTATTTTCTACAAAAGGAATCTTAATTTAAACGTAACGAAAATACCTCCTTTTGAATAAGCGGATTCCAATAAAAAAAGCCCCGAATAATCGGGGCTTTTTGTTACATCTTAGGATATGAGCCGCAGCTAAAGCGGCGCAAGGAATTACATGTTAGGGTAATTCGGACCACCACCACCCTCAGGTGTTACCCAAGTAATATTTTGAGATGGGTCTTTAATATCACAGGTCTTACAGTGAACACAGTTTGCTGCGTTAATCTGGAAGCGTTTAGAGCCGTCATCATTTTCCATGATTTCGTAAACACCAGCAGGACAATAGCGCTGAGCAGGCTCATCCCATTTCGGTAAGTTCACATTTACTGGAATTGAAGGATCAGTAAGCTTCAAGTGAGCTGGCTGGTTTTCTTCGTGTACAGTGTTTGAAATAAATACAGAAGATAAACGGTCAAATGTCAGTTTGCCATCTGGTTTTGGATAAGTTGGCTTGAAGCTCGTTGCATCAACAGTTTTCAATACAGCGAAGTCTTGTTTCAAGTCATGTAAAGTGAATGGCACTTTAAAGACGTTTTGGTCAATAAAGTTAAATGCACCACCAATCCATTGCCCAAATTTATGCATTGCAGGGCCAAAGTTACGAGCGTTATAAAGCTCTTCTTTTAACCAGCTGTTGTTAAATTTGTCTGTGTAAGAAGTTAATTCTTTAACGAATAAATCTTCGCCTTCGGTTACACGAGCAACCGCAAGATCACCACCTTTTTCAACTCCGGCAGCAATTGCTTCAAATACAGCTTCACCACATAACATGCCTGATTTCATGGCAGTGTGTGAGCCTTTGATTTTCGCAAAGTTTAAGAAACCTGCATCATCACCAATTAAGCAACCACCCGGGAAAGTCAATTTAGGTAAAGAGTTGAAACCGCCTTTCACTACAGCACGTGCGCCGTAAGAAATACGTTTACCACCTTCTAAATACTGTTTGATGAGTGGGTGAGTTTTCCAGCGCTGCATTTCCATGAATGGATACATGTGTGGATTTTCATAGGACAAGTCCACAATCATACCCAAAGTCACTTGGTTGTTTTCAGCGTGGTATAACCACCAACCACCAGAAGAACCAGTTTCAGACAATGGCCAACCAGCACCGTGCATCACTAGACCCGGTTTATGTTTTGCTGGGTCGATTTCCCAAAGTTCTTTAATCCCGATCCCGTAATGTTGTGGATCTGCATCTTTATCAAGATTATATTTTGCAATTAGGCGTTTACCTAAGTGGCCACGGCAGCCTTCAGCAAAGAGAGTGTATTTAGCGTGAAGTTCATAACCCGGAGTAAAGTTATGTGTAGGCTCGCCATCTTTACCAATACCCATGTCACCAGTTTGAATACCTTTTACAGTACCGTCTTCATGGTAAAGCACTTCAGATGCAGCAAAGCCAGGGAAGATAGAAACTTCTAATTCTTCAGCTTTTTGACCTAACCAGCGAACAACGTTACCTAGCGAGATAACATAGTTCCCGTCATTGTGCATGGTTTTAGGAACCATCCAGTGAGGTGCTTCTTTAGAAGTAGTTTCTGAAAGCAAGAAGAATGTTTTGTCTTCAGTTACAGGTACATTAAGAGGCGCGCCTTCTTCTTTCCAGTTCGGGAAAAGTTCATTAATAGCACGCGGTTCAAGTACAGCACCAGATAAGATATGCGCACCTACTTCAGAGCCTTTTTCAACTACACAAACTGAAAGATCGGGTAAGTTATTTTCAATCGCTAATTGACGGATCTTAATCGCAGCAGATAGACCTGCAGGTCCTGCACCTACGATGACAACGTCAAACTCCATCGATTCACGTTCGATGTGTTCCATGTAGGACTCCTCAATACTTAAAGGTGGCAACCGTAATGTCAGATCATCCGGTGCTGCCGTGAGTGTTTTAATCCATAGGCGCAAATATGCTATTGTGCCTTTTATCGTTTGGGCTAGTATAGTTTTAAACCATGATCTAGCCAATTGGCTGAGTCGTCATATTTTTTCGTCAGCAAGGCATAAACTATGGTAAATCAAAATAATTCCCCATCGGATATGGGAAAAATACCGTTATCTGATGATAAAAACTTAATGAACATTGCACAATACTTAAAAGGTGTACAGCAAAGTCACAAAAGGTCAATCCCACCTTTAGAGCAATGGCATCCAAAGCATTGCGGTAAAATGGATTTAACGGTGAAAGCCAATGGAGAATGGTGGCACGAAGGTCAATTAATCAAGCGCCAAGCCCTATTGGATTTGTTTACCAAAGTCCTATGGAAAGAAGAGGGTAAATTCTACCTGAAAACCCCTGTAGAACAAATTGAAATCGAAGTTGAAGATGAACCTTTATTAGTCAATCAGGTAGATCAGATTGAAATTTCAGGTGATGAGTTTCTACAACTGACGACGACCAATCAGGATGTGATTTTAGTTGATGCAGAACACCCGATTTTTATGCGGGAATATGCAGGAGAGTTACGTCCTTATGTCCATGTTCGATTTGGTATTAATGCGCTTATTCAACGTCAGGCTTTCTATCATCTCGTGAACTATGGAACACTGGTCGAAAATGATAAAGGCGAAACCATTTTGCAGTTAAAAAGTGGTAATTTGCACTTGCAATTAGGCACTTGAGGTTTAAGCTTTATAGAGTGAAATTTTCCGAAACTCTCTAGTACTGCCATGACAGCCATACAGCCTTTATTTACTGAATTAGAACCTATGCCTAAAGCATTAGCAGATGCCCCAATTGGTATTTTTGATTCAGGTATTGGAGGTATGTCAGTTGCAGCAGAAATTGCCAAATATTTGCCAAACGAACGTATTGTGTATTATGCAGATACAGCCTATGTTCCGTATGGTCCTCGCTCTGATGAAGAAATCAGAGAACTGACTGCTCGTGCCGTCGACTGGTTATATCGTCAGGGCTGTAAAATTGCGGTCGTAGCTTGTAATACGGCTTCCGCATTTAGCCTTGATCATTTACGAGAACATTATGGCGAACACTTCCCGATTGTTGGCTTAGTACCGGCACTAAAACCTGCCGTATTACAAACTCGTTCTAAAGTGGTTGCAGTATTGGCAACACCAGCTACTTTTCGTGGACAACTCATTAAAGATGTTGTCGAAAAGTTTGCTGTTCCAGCGGGTGTTAAAGTGATGACTCTAACGAGTTTAGAGCTTGTACCTTGTGTAGAAGCAGGGCAGCAAATGAGCCCTGTTTGTTTAAATGCATTAAGAGAAGTTTTACAACCTGCAGTTGAGCAAGGCGCGGACTATTTGGTACTTGGTTGTACGCACTATCCGTTCTTAAATGAAGCTATTCATCATCTTTTTGATAACCAATTCACACTGGTTGATTCGGGTTTGGCAGTTGCCCGACAAACAGCCCGTATTTTAATAAAAAATGAGTTATTATGTGACCAAATACGTCAGAATGTTGCACGTATTGAATGTTATGTAAGTGGTAATAATGCAGATGCATTACAACCTGTTTTACAAAATATGATTCCACAAGAATTGACATGGACGCTGCACAATCTGAGTTGAACTCTGTTGTAGGCATTCAGAAGAAAGCGTTTTTTTATATTTATTTTTCTTATTTGGGGCGGTTCATAATCTTGGCTGATTCAGGCCATATCAAGATTATGGGGCGATAAGGGTATTGCTATGCTCGATACACGCTATCAGATTTTTATTTCAACCTCAGGTCGCGAGATGCAACCTGAGCGTATGGTTCTTTCCCAAACTTTAGTCAATATGGGATTTTTTGCTTGGGGGTTAGAATATAGAAATCCTCTAACAACGACGCTTGCCCGTCGGCAAATTGATGAATCGGATTATGTTGTTTTGCTGCTGGGTAGTCAGTATGGGGAGCAATCAATTTCAGGGGCGAGTTATTTTTCTTTAGAGTATGAATATGCGTTAAGTCGGGCGAAGCCCATTGTCGTCTTTATGCATGAACAACCTGAAAGTCGTGATATGCATTTACAAGAGACTCATCCGCAGCTTAAAGAGAAATTTCTGGCATTCCGAAAAAAGTTATTACATGAAGCGAATCATATTTTTTATTTTAAAAGCCCACGTGATTTAGAACTTGCTGTCCGTTTAAATATGCCTTTAATGGTTGAACAGTATATGGGGCAAGGTTGGGTGCCTGCACGCCAAGCGCATCATTTGGAAGATGAAATTAATCGATTAAAAAGTAAAGTTTTACAATTAGAACAACAGTTATCAGAGTCATCAATTCAAGCAAATGAAGTGGCACCGCAAGATGTTTTTGCTTTTGAATATCAAATTCAGGCTTTTCAAGATGGCAACTTTAAAGAGCTTAAGCGCCAGAGACAAATGACTTGGTCTCAACTGTTAAGTATTTTGGCTAAACATTTTGAGACAGCCATGCCAGAAGAGAACTTTGGGACTTGCCTCAATGAGTATTTAAATCAGGACGGGTTAGAAGACGCTCGCCAAGAGTTGCCTAGAGCACATGCAGTGGCAGGTGCACAAATTAATCATAAAGCCCTGTTTCGTATTAAAAAGCAAATGCAATCACAAGGATGGATTGTTCCAACCAAGATTGATCAACAACATAGTTTATGGAAAGTAACGACCAAAGCCCAAAAGCTCTTGCTCAGTTATAAATGGAATCATCGGAGTACTCGATTAAAAGCTTAGAGCGATTCAATTTAGATATGACCATGAAAGCTGTTACATTAGTGTCATAAGATGAACTGAAAGGCATTTACACATGTCGTTTGAACAAAAACCGAAAGTTACTGTCATTTTAGCGAATTTAGGCACACCGGATGAGGCAACTGTCCCAGCGGTGCGCCGTTTTTTAAAGCAGTTTTTATCTGATCCACGTGTAATTGAAATTCCAAAATTCATTTGGTGGATTATTTTAAATCTGTTTGTTTTGCCTTTTCGCCCAAAAAGAGTAGCGCATGCCTATGCTTCGGTATGGTCTACCGATTCACCAATGCGTGAAATTGTATTTGAGCAAACTCAACGTGTGCAGGCTTATTTAGAGCGTGAAAATAAACAGTTTGATTTAACTGTGTTGCCCGCTATGACTTATGGTAATCCGGGTATTGATGCAGTTTTAGAAAAACTGGCGACTAATCCGCAAGAGCATGTCATTTTATTGCCTTTATTTCCTCAATATTCAGCCACTTCTACAGCACCGTTATACGACGCATTTGCTAAGTGGATTCCTACTCAGCGAAATTTGCCGGGTCTGACCATTATTAAAGATTATTATCAACATCCAATGTTCATTCAGGCATTGGCAGAAAGTGTTCTAGTTTACCAAGAGCAACATGGAAAACCTGAAAAGCTGTTGATGTCATTTCATGGTATTCCACAGCCTTATGCAGATAAAGGCGACCCTTATGCAGACCGTTGTCGTATTACCGCAAAGTTAGTCGCTGAAGCTTTGCATTTAAAAGATGATGAATGGGCAATTAGTTTCCAATCACGTTTTGGCAAACAAGAATGGGTTAAACCTTATACAGACCAACTTTTGCAAGATTGGGCGAAGCAAGGCGTTAAGTCAGTACAGGTTTTAAGTCCAGCTTTTTCTGCTGACTGTTTAGAAACGCTTGAAGAGCTCGCTATTCAAAATGCTGAGTTATTTCAGCAAGCTGGTGGTGGTAGCTATGCTTACATTCCTGCTTTAAACAGTGATCAAGCGCATATTGATTTGATTGCAGGTTTAGTTCAGGCTAATCTTGATGCCCTTACCTATACCTTAGCCCACCGTTAATTGCGTTTTAGCCAGAGGTTCTTATGCTGCAAGTCAAAATTGTTCCAGTTACTGCTTTTGCTCAAAATTGTTCTTTAGTTTGGGACAGTGAAACAAAAGAAGCAGTTTTGATTGATGCTGGCGGTGACGCTGCTGTTTTGAAGAAAGAAGTAGAAGCCTTAGGTTTAAAAGTAAAAGCGTTATGGCTTACTCATGGGCATTTAGATCACGCAGGGGCAGTGGGTGAACTCGCAAAAGAGTGGAGTGTTCCTGTTGTTGGTCCGCATAAAGAAGATCAGTTCTGGCTTGATATGATTCAGGAAGTTTCGGCACGTTATGGTTTTCCAATCCCACAGCCTGTAAAAGTCGATCAATGGCTTGAAGGCGGTGAAGTGCTAAAACTGGGTGAAGATGAGTTTGAAGTGCGTTTTGCACCAGGACATACACCAGGTCACGTCATGTTCTATAACAAGAATCATGGTTTACTCTGGACTGGCGATGTCCTGTTTAAAGGCTCAATTGGAAGAACAGATTTTCCACGTGGTAATCATGATCAACTGATTGAATCAATTCAGCGTGAGTGTTTTAGCTTACCAGATGAAACCCAGTTTATTTCAGGGCATGGACCAATGAGTACCATTGGCTATGAAAAACAATTTAACCCGTTTGTCGCAGGTAAAGCGGGTTAATCCTCATAATCATCTTCATGCTGACTACCCTTGTCTTGCTGAGGAGCATCTTGGGTAGGCAGTCTATATTCATCGTTTGCCCAAGCGCCTAAATCAATAAGTTTGCAACGTTCAGAACAAAACGGACGAAATTCATTACCTTCCCAAACACTTGGTTCACCACAGCGTGGGCAGGGAAATGTACGTGGCATAAAGCAGTAACCTCAAAGTGAAGAGAAATAGATTAGGCAAAAGTCAGGTGACTTGTTAGACTTGTGCCGATTTTTATTTAGTTTGATGTGATTATGCAGATTCGTCAATTTCAAGCACAACGTATGCAAGCGCCTCGCGATTTTACCCCAATTGAAAATACTCCGATTTGTGTAGAAATTGGGGCAGGCAAAGGTAAACATGCTTTGCTATTTAGTGGGCAAAATCCTCAGCACACGTTATATGCAATTGAACGAACTAGAGAAAAATTCTTGGCCATGCAAAAGCAGCATGGTTTGGAACCACGAGACAACTTGGTGCCTGTACATGCAGATGCTTTACCTTGGGTTGTACATGCTCTACATCCTGCTCAAGTAGAACATTTTTTTATTCTCTATCCGAACCCAGAACCCCATAATCCGGCACAACGCTGGTTGAACATGCCATTTTTTGAGTTCCTGTTATCACGCCTGAAAACAGGTGGAACGATTACATTGGCAAGCAATATTTCTGAATATATTGAAGAAGCTGAACAACAGTTATTAAATGTGTGGAAGCTGCCTTACCAAAAAGAAAAAATTGCGCAAACCTCTGCACGTACTCATTTTGAAATTAAATATTTAGAGCGTGGCGAGCTTTGTCAACAGCTCATTATGACCAAGCCTGAAGGTTATAAAACTCGATTTGATGAGTTTGCACCGCTGCAAGGGCAAGTGTATGGCGAATAAGCGGATTGCCATTATTGGTGCTGGTCCGGCTGGGTTAATGGCAGCTGAGGTACTGAGTCAGTATGCTTATGAAATTGATGTGTTTGAGCAAAAACCTTCGGCTGCGCGTAAGTTTCTGATGGCTGGTAAAACAGGGCTAAATATCTCGCATGCTGAACCATTACCCCAGTTCATTGAACGTTATGACCATGCAGAATGGCTCAAATCGTGGGTTGAAAAATGGGATGCAGTCTGGATTCAGAACTGGATGAAAGGATTGGGAATAGACTCGTATGTGGGTAGTTCCGGTCGTATTTTTCCTATTGAAATGAAAGCTGCTCCTTTGCTTCGCGCTTGGTTAAAACGGTTAGCAGAACAGCAGGTTAAATTCTTTTATCGTCATCGTTGTATTAATTTGCAAGGTACAACAGTGACTTTAGAAAACCAAAATAAACAGAACACTGCAACCTTTACCCAGCAATACGATGCAGTCGTGTTGGCTTGTGGAGCTGTCTCTTGGTCTCAATTGGGCAGTGATGGTGCTTGGCAACAATGGATGGATCAATCTAGTATTGAACCTTTTCAAGCAAGTAATGCAGGGGTATTGCATACTTGGTCAGCTTTTATGGAAAGCTGTTTTGGTGAGCCTTTAAAGCGTATCAATGCGTGGGTTGAACCCAGCCAAGTTACTCATGGTGATATTGTGATTACTCACTACGGTTTAGAAAGTGGGGTCATTTATAAACTCGGACGTGCCTTAAGAGAACAACAAAAACAAGGAAAAAGCTTAAATCTATTTTTAGATTTATTGCCTGATGTAGAGCTTACACAGTTAGTTAAAAAGTTACAGGCTAGCAAAAAGCAATCGCTCACCAATATCTGGCGTAAAGCAGGCTTAGACACAGCTAAAATTAACTTAATTAGAGAAGTGGTTGATAAAGCACTATGGAGTCAACCAGAGACGATGGCGCAAAAAATGAAAGCACTTCAAATTAAGTTAGATGGCTTTAGGCCTATTGAAGAAGCGATTAGCTGTGCTGGTGGTGTTAAGCAAGATGCATTAACTGAAAGTTTAGAGTTGAAACAAACTTCAGGTGTTTTTTGCTGTGGCGAAATGCTGGATTGGGATGCTCCTACAGGAGGATATTTGCTGACAGCATGCTTTGCTACGGGACGAGCAGCTGGTGAAGGTGTGCATTCATTCTTAGAAAAATAACAACGAATTCGGTGCTATGTTTGATATGTGAAAAGTGTTATTTTTGAGCGATCAATAATAATAGGAGTCGGAATCGTATGTCTCAAGCATCGCCAGTCTATCAGGGAAGTTGTTTATGTCAGGGTATTCGCTATGAAATTAAAGGCGATATCGGAGATATTATCCAATGCCATTGTCAACGCTGCCGAAAATCCAATGGAACAGCATTTGCAACGAATGCTCCTATCAACAGTGCAGATTTTAAAATTACGCAAGGTGAAGACCTTATCAAAAAATTTGCTGTGAATGGTGTGTACCGTTGGTTTTGTAGCGAATGTGGTTCACCGCTTATTAGCTCGCGTGATGCTCAGCCTGAACTGTATCGTTTAAGAATTGGGACACTAGATACACCATTAGACCAAAAACCGACTATGCATATTTTTGCTGCTTCAAAGGCAGAGTGGGAATGTATCCATGACGATTTACCGCAATATGATGAACGTCCATGATTTAAAAAGTATGTTTTAATCAAATTTTAGATGATTTAATATACCTAAAACAGGGAGATGGCATTCCTCCCTTGAAAAACCGCCGTATTGGCTAATGATGCCTACGTTACCCTCATGTATTTATAGCGCTGGGTACGTAGGTTATTGCGTACTCTGCTTATTTTTGGAGTGCGCCATGTCACGTTTCCCATCATTTTTGTTTGCTCTTTTAGCATCTCACTAAAGGGGTGGTTCTATGTATTATCCTTTACTTTCAATTGCCTTAGGTTCAGTTCTTGGGGCGTGGTTGCGCTGGTTTTTAGGTTTAAAACTGAACCCGATTTATCCGCAAATTCCGTTGGGTACTGTTACTGTTAATTTGGTCGGTGGCTTTATTATTGGTTTTGCGATGGCTTATTTTGCTCATAGTGATTTGAGTCCGAACTATAAGCTTTTTGTGATTACCGGTTTTTGTGGTGCTTTAACTACATTCTCAACTTTCTCAATTGAGATCGTCACCTTATTGCAAAGTGGTAAGTGGGGAATGGCGATGTTGGCTATTTCTATTCATTTAATTGGGTCGTTAATTTTTACGTGTTTGGGGTTGGCGACTTATTATTGGGTAGCGGGCAACTGATTATTGGGATGTTTAAGGAGCGAGATATACGGCACGGCCTCCGTTTTACGATATTCTCAAAGAGCATTTGTATAGGCATACCTTACTTTTGAAAGATCAAAAGTAAGCAAAACAGCGGCATCCATGCCGCTTGTCACGATAGTAAATGACGAATTAAAAACTTCTGATTTATTTTTGGGATTTGATACGCGTTAAAGTCATCAACAGCCTGACTGAAATCAGCTATATCTTGTTTTTGCAAGATAGTTGATAAGTGTAAACAGGGAACAGGTTCTGTTGATGACAAATGCCTTTGGTTACTTTGGGCAAAACCAAAGTAACAGAATTAGCTACTTTCATTTGAGAATAAACGGTAAGACTCCCTCGTGTATTCACAAATTCTTAATTACTTTTCAGTTAAAGCTTGACCTTCAAACTTCACACCATCCCAACCATTTTGCATAAACTGACGAATATTTTGGTGGTCAGTTCCCTCTGGGGTAGCCAATACAGATGCGTAGTGCTCTGCAAATAAACTTAAAGTTTGTGCTTGGTCTAAACCTTGTAACTTGGCAAAAGAGAAAACTTTCGCACTGCCTTGATTTTCAGTTGCAGCGTTATGCTGTGCGCCATTTTGAAAAGCTGTTGGAGTATGTTGGTAGCGTGCTTCAATATAAGCTAAAACATCTGAAAATTTTGCTGTGCCTGCTTGTAATTGGGCAAGTAACTCTTGTGCCATAATCTTAAACTTCCTATCAAATGGGGCTTAAGCATAGCATTGAATACATGTTTTGAAAGCTTGAGAGCTATAAAAAATGATGGGATATTTGGAAAATTGAGAATATTTTTTAGACAAGATGTGGATAAGTTTTAGTTTATACACAACTGAAAAAAATATAGAAAAAATCCACATAAAAAAAGAAGCCTAAGTGGAGGAGATGAGTCTTAGGCTTCCAATGATTTAAGTGTATTGGTTAAAACTTAACGTAAGATTAACTTTTACGATTGAAGCGGGCGAAGCGTTTATTAAAGCTTGCAACACGTCCTTCATTACTTGCTTGACGTACTTCACCTGTATAGAAAGGATGTGAAGCACTTGAAATATCAAGAGTCACATAAGGATAGACTTGTCCTTGATATTCTTTGGTTTGTTTAGTCTGAATAGTACTACCAATTAAGAAGTATACGTCTGCATTGGTGTCATGAAATAACACTTGTTGGTAAGCAGGATGAATATCTTTACGCATGAGAGATTGTCCTAAATTATTTTTGATTAAAGAAATGTTATAACATAACACTTAATAAGTCAATGTAACCCTAAAAAGGCTACATTGATAAGTAAATTAAGTTAGTTAGAAAGTGGTACAAGCTCTTTAAATAGATCGTTAAGATTGTCATGCACTTTTAAGTGAATGAGGTTCCAGTAGTGTCCTGAAATGGTTCTATTGACCATTAATGTATCTGGTGAAGGCTTAAAGACATCCCAATATTTTAAAGATTTCTTCACGAGTAGCATGCCATCATGATGTGATGAGTTCTCTGCAAAATCATAGGTTGTTGTAAGCGGACGCAATAACACTTCAATCCAGAGCTTATAAAGGTCACTCGGGAATTTACCTTTTTCTGCTAGTGAATGTAGTTCGAGTAATTCTGTTTCAATTAAGTCGATATCTTCATGGCGAGCTGCATTCACCAGTCGTTTGAAACTATACACAATTTCATTGGAAAGTGTTTTAACACTGCCATAGTCATAAATAATCACACTACCATCTTGGCGGAAGGCAAAGTTACCTGGGTGAGGGTCACAGTGGAAACGTTTTAAAAAGAACATTTCTTGACCCAAAGCGCGGATTAGACGACGGCCAATTGTGTTTCGAATTTCGATAGGCCAAGAACTAGCAATTTCAATACTGTCACCTTGTTCAAGGCTTAAGGTTAAAATACGTCTTGAAGAGTAATCTTTATAAACAGTCGGGATAATAATTTTGTCGTCTAATTTACTATGAAAAGTTTTAAAGACCTCAAGATTTTGAGCTTCGATTTCATAGTTAAGTTCTGCTGATAGACTATCTTGAATCTCTGCAAAAAGCTGATCTTGTAGCTTTTTATCAATCTTAAGTACACCCATTAAGCGAAGGGCTAAACGTACTTGTTTTAAGTCACTTTCACAGGCTTCATCAACACCGGGATATTGAACTTTAACCACAACTTGTTCGCCACTTGGCAGAACAGCTTTGTGAACTTGCCCAATCGATGCAGCAGCAAAAGGTTCTTGTTCAAAAGATTTAAAGGCAACATTCAGCGGTTTGCCAAGCTCACGTTCAACTTGTTGCTGAATCGCTGCAAAAGGCATAGCTGGAGCTTGGCGTTGTAGTTTTGATATCGCTTTGGCGACTTCGGGCGGGAAGATGTCTTTATATTGCGATGCAATTTGCCCGACCTTCATGACCGCACCTTTCATTTCTCCCAAGGTGTCTGCAATTTGAAGTCCGATATCTTGAAATAATTTTGTTTTTGCAGCCAGTTTCTGTTCTTCATCCGCAGTCAGGTTTCGAATCGAGTTAGAAACGGTTTTTGTTGCAATGCTCGCGGTCATTCCTGCAAGTTTCATAAATCGTTTGCCAGGTGAACTTGCATTCTTTGCCATATCTTCGATACCTCATTGACTACAACATAATATTGCCTAGGTTTGATCATAGGTGACAAAACTTAAAAAGCCTATAAGAAATTGTTTATCTCCTGTAAGAAAATTTTCGAAAAACAAAATGTTATTTTTATAGTAAAAAATATGAAAAGCTTTTGAAAATTCATTTCATAAACAAAGCTTTAATATCTATAAAGTCTCCGTTTTTTTAGTGCTAAGGTGAAGGGCATGTTAAATAAGAAATAGAGACAATAAAAGTTATGACCAGTCTAAATTCGTCCTATGGGCGCTCTCAAGCGGTTCCTTTATCTGTATTCGAGCAGTCAAAAGACGCACATATTATTCGTTCTGATGAAGAGGCAATAGAGATTGCCAAGCAACTTGCTCAAGAGTTTGCCACAGAAGCATCAGATCGAGATAGAGAGCGCCGTTTACCCTTAAATGAAATTCAACAGTTCTCACAAAGTGGTCTATGGGCCATTACAGTACCTAAGCAATTTGGTGGGGCGCAAGTCAAGTATCGAACTTTAGCGGAAGTGATCAAAACAATTGCGAGTGTTGATCCTTCTCTTGCTCAATTGCCTCAAAACCACTTGGCTTTTATTGAACATTTAAGACTAGATGCGAAACCTGAACAGCAACAATTCTTCTTTAACTTGGTGTTAAGAGGAATTCGTTTTGGGAATGCATTTTCCGAAAAACACAGTAAGACAGTCGCGGACCTCACTACCACATTACGAAAGACCGAGCACGGTTATGAAATTAACGGCAAGAAATTCTTTGCAACGGGTGCCTTGCTTGCACATTGGATTCCAATTGTTGCTATAAATGAACAAGGACAACCTTATGCTGCACTTGTGCCACGTGAAACATCTGGGGTCAATATTATTAATGATTGGTCTGGTTTTGGACAACGTACCACGGCTAGCGGCACGGTAGAGCTGAATCAGGTTCCAGTACGTGAAGAATATTTAGTCCCGATTTACCAAGCATTTGAGCGCCCAACACCAGCAGGTGCTATTTCTCAGTTTATTCAGGCTGCGGTCGATGCCGGTATTGCACGTGGTGCAATTGAAGAAACGATTCAATATGTCAAAAATCATAGCCGTGCATGGATTGATTCAGATCTGGAAAAAGCCAGTGATGACCCTTACACCATTGCAAATATTGGTGACCTAAAAATCAAACTGCGTGCAGCAGAAGCGGTATTGGATTTGGCTGGAGATGCAATTGATCAGGCCATTGCCAACACCACCGAAGAACATGTAAACCAAGCCACTCTATTGGTTGCCGAGGCAAAAGTACTCACCACAGAAATTGCTATTTTGGCAGCCAATAAACTTTTTGAGTTATCGGGTACGCGTTCTACTTTATCTGAACTCAACCTTGACCGTCACTGGCGCAATGCCCGTACCCACACTTTGCATGACCCTGTGCGTTGGAAATATCACATTGTTGGTAACTATTATCTCAATGGGGTTCAGCCACCTCGTCATGCATGGAGCTAAATTGAAAGAAAAAACAGAATTAGGAGAATAACGATGACAACAGCTCAAATTGAATTAGAAGAACTGTCGGTCGGTGCTGATTACGAAAAGGTTGCAAACAGATTCCGTCCCATTTTCGAAAAAATTGCACAAGGTGCAATTCAACGGGAAAAAGAGCGAATCTTGCCTTTTGAGCCGATTCAGTGGTTAAAAGAAGCCAAGTTGGGCGCTGTACGAATACCCCGTAAATATGGTGGAGATGGGGTTTCATTACCTCAACTGTTCCAGCTTTTGGCAGAGTTAGCAGAAGCTGATTCCAATATTGTGCAAGCTTTACGAGGTCATTTTGCATTTGTTGAAGACCGCTTGGTTGCTCATAAAGAGCATTCTCAGGAAGTCTGGTTTCAGCGCTTTGTACAAGGTGATTTAGTCGGGAATGCGTGGACAGAAGTTGGAAACGTACAGATTGGTGATGTCGTTACACGTGTCACCAAAGACGCTTCGGGTAACTTGGTGGTAAATGGTGAAAAGTACTATTCAACAGGAAGTATTTTTGCAGACTGGATTGATTTATTTGCTTACGATGAAGTAAATGACCGTCATGTGATTGCTGCTATTTACCGCCATGAAACAGGTGTGAGCGTAATTGATGACTGGGATGGCTTTGGTCAAAAGACAACGGGTAGTGGTACTTTAAAAGTACATCAGGTCCATTTGCCAGCTTCAAATCTCATTCCATTTGACCAACGTTTTAAATATCAGACCGCTTTTTATCAGGTGGTGCATCTTGCAACTTTAACGGGTATTGCGCGTGCCGCGGTTGAGACGTTTAGTCAGGAAATTCGTGAACGTAAACGTATTTTTAGTCATGGTAATGGGGACTTGGTTCGTCACGACCCACAAGTTTTACAAGTGGTTGGCAAAGCCTCAGCTCAAGCGTATGCAAGTGAAGCAATTACCTTAAAAACCGCTGAGGCACTGCAAAAAGCCTATGAAAGTCATTTTGCCGAATCCGAAGTGAAAGAGCATCAATTCAATGTAGATGCCGAGCTTGAGTCGGCACAAGGGCAGGTGGTGATTTCTAATCTAGTACTCGATTTAACAAGCCAGTTATTTAATGCTTTAGGCGCATCGGCGAGTAGCCAAGTGAAACAACTTGACCGTTTCTGGCGTAATGCTCGGACTGTGTCTTCACATAATCCGCTTATTTATAAAGAAAAGGTGATTGGAGATTGGGAAGTAAACCGTACGGATTTACCATTTGTCTGGCAAATTGGAGCAAGCCCACGGGCAAAGACTGCATAAAATAAAAAAAGCCGATGTTTCATCGGCTTTTTTATTAGGTTTGACTTAAACGTTTGGTATTCAAATAGAGTCGTGAGAGCAATAAAACACAGGCAATACTTAAACCAATAATTAAACCTAACCACACACCAGCTACGCCCCAATCGGTATAACGCGCTAAATAAAGACCGATTGGAAAAGCAATTACCCAATACGCCATTAAGGTGATCCACATCGGTGCCTGAGTATCTTGCATACCTCTTAAACAGCCGGCAGCGCTGACTTGTAGAGCATCCATTAATTGATATGCCATTGCAAACCAGAGCAAATACATGGCAACCGGCACAACATTTATATCTTGAGTATAAACCGAGACAATTTGTTCACGGCCTAGAGCAATAAAAGACATGGTCAATAGAGCAAAAAATACTGCTGTGCTTAGACCAATTTTTTGTACTTGGTACATGGAAGCCCAGTTCTTTTCACCATAATACGTCCCCACACGAATGGTTAAAGCAATGGCAAGAGAAAGTGGAATCATAAACAGTACCGAAGTGACTGAAATTGCTACTTGGTGTGCGGCAATAAAGACTTCCCCTAGAGGGCTAAGGACCAATGCCCCTGTACTAAAAATACTCACTTCAAAAAACACAGCTAAACCAATTGGCAGACCAAGCTGTAAAATTCTTTTAACCCAAGTCAGGTTAATTTTATCGAATCTGCTAAAAATAGATGTGTTTCGATAAGCCGAAGCCTTATAAATATAGCCTGCTAACGTAATGAGCATCAGCCACTGTAAAATGGATGTTGCAAAACCACAGCCTGCGCTACCCAAAGCAGGTATTGGTCCTAAGCCATACATAAAAATCATGTTAAGCGGGATTAAAACCACTAAGGCTAGTAAGCTAATGACCGTGACAGGGCGGGGATGGCCTAATGCTTCGGAATAGCCTCGTAGCGCTGCATACATGGTTACAGCGGGCATACCCAAACCAATTGCATGTAAGAATAAACTGGCTTTAGGCTGTAAACTTTCTGGTACGCCAAACACATGTAAGAAAAATGGCATAAGCTGCAAAATGAGCATCGCCAATATCCCTAGAATTACTGCAACCCATAATGATTGGCGGACAATCACTGGAATTTGCTCTGTATTTCTAGCGCCTTTTGCTTCGGCAACTAATGGTGTGGTTGCAATCATGATGCCACTGAACAAGAGCATGACTGGAATCCATAAGCCTACACCTACCGCAATAGCGGCTAAATCTGCGGCAGATAAATGCCCAGCCATAATGGTATCAATTAACCCGAACCCTGCTTGAGCAAACTGCGTAATTAAAATAGGTAACATTAAATGGAAGAGTTGTTTTAATTCAGACCGAAACGACGTGACATTCGACACAAAAGGTACTCTTTATAAATATAAAAAATGAAACTAGCGTTGCAAGGTAAGTAATACACCAACAAAGATGACCACTCCACCTAGAAACCGTTGCCATGTAACAGGTGTCTTTTCGGTACCTAACCAGCCAAAATGGTCAAGTAACATAGAAATGACCAATTGCCCAAAAACGACTAACCCTGTAAAGGTTAAAAAACCAAGCTTAGGTGCAGTATAAATGCTCATGCTAATTGCATAAACCCCAAGAAATCCTCCGGTCCAGAGAAGCCATGGAATATTGGATATTTCACTTAAACTCGGTTTCTCGGCACTTTGGAAGAACACCATAATGGCTAAGACGATAGTACCTATGAAAAATGATAACAATGCTGCTTGCAATGGTGAGTGTAATTGCTCACGAAGCTGAGCATTAATTGCAGTCTGAAAAGCCATGGCAACACCGATTCCCATAGCTAAGGGTAAGATCAGGAAAAGTTGACTAGAGAATTTCATCATTTTTATCAATATTTAAGTATGTTTAAAAACAGTCTAAAGCAATTAAGGTATGTTTTCATAAGCCCATTGATGCAGTCATGTTAAAATAGAAATATTGTGTAAATTGGACCCTGTTCCTTGGCCGTATTAAATCCTGCTTCTGTTCCTTTATCTTTATATATCCACATGCCTTGGTGCGTGCGTAAATGTCCCTATTGCGACTTTAACTCACATGCGGTGCCTGATGGCGCGCTTTCGGCAGAACTCGAGCAAACTTATTTAAAAGCATTGGTGGCCGACTTTGAAACTCAAGTCGAGATGGCACAAGGACGTTCAATTCACAGTGTATTTATTGGTGGTGGAACACCTTCACTCATTTCTGCTAAAGGTTATGCATGGCTATTTGAACAGCTTAAATCGCTGCTTAACTTTGAAGATGACTGTGAAATTACTTTAGAAGCTAATCCGGGAACACTAGAACATGACCCGTTTGCAGGCTATTTAGAAGCAGGAATTAATCGTTTATCGATTGGTGTACAGACTTTTAATACCGATCACTTGCAAAAACTTGGGCGTATTCATTCAGCCAACAATGCTATGGATGCAATTGAGCAAGCAAGACAAGCAGGCTTTAAGCGAGTTAATGTCGATTTGATGCATGGCTTGCCAGAACAAACACTAGAGCAAGCACTTTATGATTTAAAGACGGCTGTAGAGCAGGGTGCAACACATATCAGTTGGTATCAACTGACCATTGAGCCAAATACTGTGTTTTTCCGAACACAGCCTGTTTTACCTCAAGATGAGGTGTTAGAAGATATTCAAGAGCAAGGTGAAGCCTATCTAAAAGCAAATGGCTTTATCAATTATGAAGTGTCAGCTTGGCGTAAAGAGCAGCCTTCAGCTCATAATTTAAATTATTGGCAGTTTGGTGATTACCTTGCGATTGGTGCAGGGGCACATGGTAAAGTAACCCGACCAGATGGTGTATATCGTTTCCAAAAGACTCGTTTGCCAAAAGACTATTTGGCTAAGGTTCCAGCCGAACATTTGCAAATGAAAAAGATTGAGGCAGAAGAGCTACCTTTTGAGTTTATGATGAATGCTTTACGTTTAAATGATGGTGTAGAAGCTAAGCTATATGAGCAGCGTACAGGCTTAAGCTTAGATCATTTAAATAAGATACTCACTTCATTACGAGCTAGAAAGTTACTAGTAGAGGATAGCGGTCGTTTGGCTTGTACAGAGCAGGGGCATATTTTCTTAAACTCGGTACTCGAAGAGTTCTTATAATTAAATCAATATTAAGAAAAAGCCGCACGATGAGATTGCGGCTTTTGTAATTTTAGCGGGTGGTATAACCACCATTTGCGAAAATCGTCTGACCTGTAATCCACCAGCCGTCGGTGACTAAGAAGCGAACTAGAGGTTCAATATCTTCAATTTTAGTAAGTCCACCTAAAGCTGAAGCTGATTTATGGTAAGCGACTGCTTCGGCAGACTCTTGACCATAAAAGAATGGTGTGTCCATTGGTCCCGGTGCAACAGCAGTCACAGAAATTTGGCGATCTCCAAATTCTTTCGATGCAGCGCGGGTGTAATGCTCAACAGGTGCTTTTAAACCTTCATAGGTTGAATAGAACCCTGTGTAAGCAGCCAGAAGAGAAGTTACGATTGAACAGATTTTTCCGCCGTTATTTAAATGTCGACCCGCCGATTGAATAAAGAAATAGGCAATTTTTGAGTTGATATCACTCATGCTATCAAACTCTTGTTCGGTGGTTTCTAAAAACGGTTTTTTAAGGACTTTTCCGACGGTATTAATCGCAATATCGATACCACCAAAATGTTGTTTCGTATCTATAAACAGTTTTTCAATATTCTCAATATGAGTTAGATCTGCCTGAATTAGAATTGCATCTGCACCCAATGCTTTAACATCTGCTAAGGTCTGCTCTGCATCTGCCTGAGTTTCCGAACTATTATAATGAATTGCGAGTTTTGCACCCTGTTCTGCAAATTTACGACTAATGAGTCCGCCTAGGTTTTTAGCACCGCCAGTAATCAATACAACTTTATCTTTGAGGCTATGAGTTGTCATGATGATTGTTCCTATGATGAATTGTTTTAGTGTTTTTAAGTCTAGATTGGCAGTAATTTGTGATCAATTATGCTAGTTTGGTTTAACTATTCGGAAAATACGAACAATTAAAATGGATCGGTTGCAGCAATTTTATATTTTTACAGAAGTCGCTAAACGACAAAGCTTTAGTGAGGTAGCAAATCAGCTTGATCTACCTCGCTCGACAGTGACGAGTGCCATTCAACAGTTAGAAACTCACTATGGAGTACGCTTATTTCATCGGACTACCCGTAAAGTCAGTCTTACTCAAGATGGCCAACGAATATTGCCAGAATGCCAAAACCTGTTGTTTGATTATGAACAATTAGAACAGTTGATCCAGACACAAAAACAGCATTACCGGGGCACATTAAAAATTTCGATGCCTAGCCGAATTGTGCATCAAGTGATTATTCCTGAGCTGCCTGATTTTTATCATCGTTATCCGGATATTCATTTGCAGCTCAATAGTTCTGATGACCTGACTGACTTAATTGAAAAGGGAATTGACTGTGTTGTTCGGGTAGGAGAGCTAGATAACAGTAGTTTAATTGCAAGATTTATTGGCCATTTGGTGATGGTGAATTGTGCCAGCCCGCAATATTTACAAGATTATGGTATTCCTGAGCAGTTAAATGATCTTGAACAGCATAAATTAATTAATTACGCAGGAGCTGTAGGAGAAAAGCAGGGAGAATTTATATATCAAGGTGGAACTGTGATGATGGATAGTGCTTTAAGCGTGAACAATACCGAGGCCTATATCGCCGCCGCTTGTGCAGGTTTGGGAATTATTCAACTTCCTTATTACGATGTTCAGGATAAAATTGAACAGGGGATTTTAGTTGAGGTGCTGAGTGCTTACAGTGCACCATCGCTTCCACTTAATATTTTGTATCCCAACAGGAGTTATATTCCAAAGCGACTAGAAGTTTTTATGAATTGGGTGGGGGAAGTTTTAAATCGCAAGTGTATCGTCATCTTTTAGTCATAAAAAGAAAATAGGATAACAATAAAAAAAGCCTCTCGAACTGAGAGGCTTTTTAGAATTTGGTGGGTCGTCCGCGACTCGAACGCGGGACCAACGGATTAAAAGTCCGCTGCTCTACCAACTGAGCTAACGACCCAAATAGGTTCAAAACTAATAAGTGGTGGGTCGTCCGCGACTCGAACGCGGGACCAACGGATTAAAAGTCCGCTGCTCTACCAACTGAGCTAACGACCCTGAGCGAGAATTAAGTAAAACCTTGTTTTACTTGAATGCAGGAGAAAATCTATAATTTTCTTTAGCAATCAAACTCGAACTGACTCAGAGAGAAGTAACACTTCTAAACACTGTATCGTTTTGATGTCGCGTATTTTAGCAAGTTATTCAACTAACACAAGAGGAAATTTAAAAACATTTGCATGATTGCTTATAAAAAGCACGATTTCCTCTTGTTTAGCTAAAAAATAAACTAAAAACGGTATTTATACGCCTGAATATTGTCAAAAATTTCAGTTGTGATATCACAATAACTGCTTGCACCAGGTAATAAAGCGAGTAAACGTTCAGAAGTTTTGCATGGATTAAACGCTTCTTCCTTCAGTTTATTCTTCTGATATTTAAATGTACCTGTTGTTTCGACCTTTTTTTGTACACGTAAAAATACAGGTACTGCATAGGTAGGTAAACATTTCTTAAATACGGTCACCATTTCGGTTAAATCAGCATCATTTAGCTCTTCACCATCTGCGAGAGTGATCGCTGCCATACCGGCACGGCCATTGGTATTTGGAATTTCTACCCCATAAACGACAGCTTCGGCAATTTTGTCGTATTCGCATACCATGTTTTCAACTTCAGTCGTTGATACGTTTTCACCTTTCCATCGGAAAGTATCACCTAGACGGTCAACGAACTGTGCATGACGGAAGCCGATGTCACGGACCAAATCACCTGTGTTGAAATAAGAATCGCCTTTCTTGAAGACATCTTTCCAGATCACAGACTTGTTCTTTTCAGGGTCGGTGTAACCATCAAATGGCGAGCGGTTGGTAATTTTCCCGATGAGTAGGCCAACTTCACCTGCTTTTACTTTCTGGCACCAGCCATTTTTATCGCGTATTGGCTCGTTTTTCTCTTTATCGAATTGGATAATGGCATATGGAGTAGGAGAGAAGCCAACCGTATTGTCAAAGTTGAAAATATTACTAAATCCAACATTGCCTTCACTCGATGCATAAAGCTCAAGTACTTCTTTAACACCAAAGCGTTGTTTGAACTTGTCCCAGATATTTGGGCGCATACCATTACCAATCATTTTGGTTACACGATGGTTGCGGTCAAGCTCGGTGACAGGAGCATCCATCAAGTAGCGGCAAAGTTCACCAACATACCCAATGGCAGATGCATTAAATTTTTGAACATCTTTCCAGAATGCGCTAGTCGAATATTTACGTCGAATCGCAAGTGTTGCACTGCCTGCGATAACGCCACACCAGCAAACCACCACGCCTGTTGCATGGTAAAGCGGTAAGGTCACGTACATGACGTCATCTGGTCCTAAGTTTAAGATATGTCCATAGGTGCCATACGCTAATGTCCAGCGACTGTGCTTGAAAATAACCGCCTTTGGTAAACCTGTTGTACCTGATGTGTAGATATAGAACAGACCATCGTTACCAGTGACAGAGCGGGTAGTAGACGGATTGAATTTTGGAAATTGATCAATTTGGTCCGCAAGATTGACATAGCCTTCAGGCGCTGTACCCGAGTTTTGACGTGTTGCCTGATCTGCGAACCAATGGAAGCGGTCTTTAGGTACATTTAAGTCCTGACGAATTTCATCAATAGCAGCTCGGACTTCTTCACCCGCAATAACGGCAATAGGTTTTACAAGATTGATGCTATGAGCGAGAACCTTACCGACTTGAGATGTATTTACAAGTGCAATTGTCACACCAACTTTGGCTAAACCAACAATTGTTGCAATCAGCTCAGAGCGGTTTTCAATCATTACAGCAATGACGTCCCCTTTACGCGCTCCGAGAGAAAGATAGTAATGGGAAATCTGGTTTGCCCATTCATTTAAAGCTTCATAAGAATAACTTTGATCTTCAAATAATAATGCCGTGCCTTTCGGATTTCTTTTAACAGCTTTTTCAAAAGCAATACCCAAACCTGTTGGAGTATTTGATGTTCTTAAATAAGCCTGTTTAAGACCATTTAGGATATGGGGTACTTTGGGAATGAAGCTAGGAAGTCTTGTGGCAACATCACCAAGCGTAATGATATCGGTCTGTGTTGTCTGGCTCATATCAATCCTATTTATTTTTCGATCAATCCAAAAAAGGTTGTGTGGGCAAAAAGTCCAATAGTTTTCATGGTTCACCATGCTTTTAAAACTTTTCTTCTAGTGCAATCAACCTAATTGGCTAAAAATAACAAAAAAAACCTAGTCATCGAAATGACTAGGTTTGTTTAAATTAGCTGCAATTGAGCAAATGGCTTACTCAGCTACAGGATTAGCTTTTTTTGGCGGACGGCCACGAGGGCGACGAGGGCGGCTCGGTTTGTCCTTATCTGCCTTAACGTCTTCTGATTCGGCATCAGTTGTTGCTTCAGTCGGAGCTACTGTTTCTTCAGCCGCTGCTTTTGCTTTGCTTGCTGCTTTTGATGGCGCAGGTTCCTTCGCTGCAGGAGCTTCAGCTACTGTTTCTTCTGTAGCTTTTTCCTCTGCAGGAGCAGCTTCAGGTTGTACGACTTCAGTTGACTGATTAAGTTCAAGCGGTTGTTGTGCTGGTTCAACTGTTGCTTGTGTTTCAGCAGTTGGAGCAGCAACGGTTTCTTCTGCTACAGGAGCAGGAGTAGCAACTTCTTCTTGAGCAGAATGTTGTTGTTTCACTTGCTCAAATGCTTGTTCCGCAGCAAGTTTTGCTAAACGACGACGCTCACGCGGGTCATTTGCAACACGTGGAGCTGGTGCTTGTGGCGGAGTAAGCGGAAGTACTGGTGCAGGTTCTGCTTCTTCAGCTGGTTTGTGGCTTGGAAGTTCTGCATCACGAGTTACCGGCTTTTTCTCTTCTGTTTCAGCAGTAACTTCAACTACTAACGTACTTGCGTACTGTTCTGCAAATTTCTGCAAAGCACGATTAAACGTTGGGACTAGACCAAATTGTTCAATCAATACGGTGCAATCTTCACCATACACATGACGGATTAAACTACCGATTGTGTGTTGTGCCAAAGTTGGAATTTGCGATGGCGCAATAGATGGCGCAGCTGCCTTAGCGTGTTTAGCCTCACGTTGCTGACGACGACGCATACGAGGGTCATTGCTAGCACGTTTGATTTGTGGCTGAGCAGCTTCTTGGCTTGGCTGAGCTTCTTCTTTGGTTTCAACTACAGCAGCTTTCTCGGCTACAACAGGAGCTGGAGTTGGCTCTTGAGCAACTTCAGTAGAAGTCGTTTCAACTCGCTCAACGTGACGACGCTCAGGTGTAAGTGCAACAATCTCACTTTGACCTTGATCAACATTGATGATTAAAGCAGTGTTCATGACATCATGCTTAGGTGCATCAATCACATCAACCTTAATTTGTTTTTCATCAACAACAACCGGTGTATTTTGATTTTCATTTAATACACTTGGATCGCGGTGGCGATTTGGACGGTTTGGACGTTGTTGATTATTACGGTCACGACGTGGCACAGCATTTTCAGTGTGTTGTACATCATTATTTTGATGTTGCTGATCTTGCTGCTGTTGACGTTTTTGCTGACGTTTTAACTCACGTTGTTCTTGGCGTGACAATTGAACCACTTCTTCATGAACTTGATGTTGCTGTTCATGTGATTGGTGATGTTGTTCACGTTGCTCTTTATGTTTACGCTTTTTGTTGTTCTGACGTTGTTGCTGAGATTTATCATCTTTTTCAACATGTTCACGAACGTCTTGTTTCACAGGTGACTGTGAAATATAAGCGTTATTTGATTGAACTGGCGCAACTTCTGCAACAGCAGGTACGGCTACTTGACCGAACTGTCCGCGGCTTACTGCGCCTGTATTCACCATTTGCTCAATCGCAGCAGCAGCATTTTGTGCTGAACGAGATTGATCAACTGTTTGCGCTTGCTTTTGAACAAACAGATTTTCTAACCATGCACATGGGCTTGCTGCTTTTTGAGCAGAAGGTTGTGCTACAGGTTGAGTTGCATGATTTGCTTTTTTCTGAGCCGCAGCATGAGTTGAAGCTGTAGCAGTTACATGAGCATGGCCATGATCTGCTTCTTCTAAATGCCATTCAGAAGACTCATAACCTAACTCTTTCTCGCTAGAACGGGTTGCTTCTGTACGTTCATAGCTAGATGGAGCAAAGCCATCTGGGTTATATGCAATTTCGTAATGTGGAGTTTCTAAGTGCGGGTGTGGTAATACAGTCACACGTACACCAGAAGTTTGCTCTAAATACACCAGACTATGGCGTTTTTCATTAAGCAAGAAGGCTGCAATTTCAACTGGAACTTCAACCTGAACTTCACCATGACGTTCACGAAGTGCAATCTCTTCAACTTTACGCATAATTGAAAGAGAAAGCGAACGTAAATCACGAACCATGCCTGTACCATGACAGCGAGGGCATACATAACCTGTTGCTTCTTCAAGCGATGGGCGTAAGCGTTGACGGCTCATTTCCATTAAGCCAAAACGAGACAATTGACCGAACTGGATACGGGCACGATCGCTTTGTGTTGCTTCACGAAGTTTTGCTTCAACCATACGTTGATTGCGTTCTTTAGTCATATCGATGAAGTCGATAACAACTAAACCGCCAATGTCACGTAAACGAAGCTGGCGAGCAATTTCTTCTGCTGCTTCAAGGTTAGTATTCAGTGCAGTTTCTTCAACATCATGTCCACGAGTTGATTTCGCAGAGTTAATATCGATTGAAACTAAAGCTTCAGTCTGGTCAATGACGATTGAACCGCCAGAAGGAAGTTTTACTTCACGCTCGTAAGCAGTTTGAATTTGGCTTTCAATACCAAAATGAGCAAACAATGGCTCGTTTAAAGTATAAGTTTTTAATTTGTCTAATTGGCGAGGCATCACTGCTTTAACAAAGTTATATGCTTCGTTATAAGCCTGTTCGCTATCAATTAAGATTTCAGCAACGTCATCACGTAAGTAATCACGAATTGCACGTGTTACCACCCCCGCTTCTTGATGAACAAGCATCGGAGAAGGGCCTGAGCTCGCTGTACCTTGAATTTGTGCCCACAGGTCAAGCAAGTGTTGTAAATCGAGCTGTAATTCTTCTTGAGTACGCCCAATACCAGCAGTACGAACAATAACGCTCATACCACGAGGTACATTTAAAGAAGCTAAAATTTCTTTTAATTCTTCACGTACTGAACCTGAAATTTGACGGCTAATGCCACCACCTTTCGGGTTATTTGGCATAAGAACTAAATAACGGCCTGCAAGGGAAATAAACGTAGAAAGTGCTGCACCTTTATTACCACGTTCTTCTTTTTCAACCTGAACTAAAAGCTCTGTGCCTTCAGTAATAAGTTCACGAATGTTTGAAGTTTGACGTGGGTCTGCCTGAAAATAGCTGTTCGCAATTTCACGCATAGACAAGAAGCCTTGACGACCTGCGCCATATTCAACAAAAACAGCTTCTAAAGATGGTTCTACGCGGGTGACATGGCCTTTATAGATATTGGATTTTTTCTGTTCTCGGGTACGATTCTCTAAATCAAAATCGTAAAGACGATTACCAGTGATAAGTGCAACGCGAACTTCTTCGGCATGAGTTGCATTAATCAACATACGTTTCATGGGTGTGACACCTAATAGTGACTCACACAAACAAACCAAACAAACTTAAAGGTTCTGAACGAACATCGAACATGACGGATCATTTCCCAGATCTCAAAATACTTGTGGTCTGAGTCATCTGTTACCGGCTACATTTAGCCTTAGCTTCGATTCTCGTCTGTGATGTAGGCAATACTGCTTCAACCTTTAAATCGGAATTCCTTTTTGCTTCACTGGCGGGTGAGCGGTGCATTGGTTAATGACTTTCACTGTCATTGGGCGCGAAGTGACTTCTTTATTGGAAGTTTGATACGGAATGCTCATCGTATCGGTGCTTTCGGCAGTTCCAATGCATCAACGCTTTAGCCTGAAGGCAACATTAAGGAGCGATTTGTCTGATGTGTATCAGTTTACGTTCCATAACCAACTAGAGTTGGTAACATATTTTTTTGAACAAACTGAATTAAACGCAACAGTTTGTCATTTTGCCGATATAATAAGCCTTCGGCGTCGGCATAATTCTTTAGGACCTGTCCGAGCTGGTGATGAAAGCATCATTTTGATTGAGGTTTCAATCAGGGAAATTTCCCTTTAGATGTTCACTTACGGTGGTATCCGTGCGCTGACTATATCAAACCTTGCAGCATCTGCCTATGGGCTAAGCTTAGATTTCTTGTGAAAAAACTAAGCTAATCGGTCATTTATTAATCAAATTTCGTAAAATTTCAGGTTTAAATATTAGTATGAATTCTACACAGCAATGGCAAAGTGTCACTTGGTTTGAGGTGGATGAGCATCAAGCAGGACAACGAATCGATAATTTCCTGTTTTCACGTTTAAAGGGTGTGCCAAAGAGTCGAATTTATCGTTTGATTCGTGAAGGTCAGGTTCGCGTGAATAAAAAACGTATTAAAGCCGAGACCAAACTTACAATTGGAGACCAGATTCGTGTTGCGCCTATTCGCTATGAACAAAAAGATGAAACTGCTGTTCCTGTAAGCGACAGTGTGGCTCAAGGTTTATTAAGCCGTGTGGTCTATGAAGATGAAGGACTATTAGTTGTAAATAAACCATCGGGTATTGCTGTACATGGTGGTAGTGGCGTGGCTTATGGTTTGATTGAGGCACTACGCGCAGCAACAGGTAAAAAATATTTAGAACTGATTCACCGTATTGACCGCGACACTTCTGGTCTAGTTATGATTAGTAAGAAACGTAGCACTTTAAAACTGCTACAAGATATGTTGCGTGAACACAAAATTCGTAAGACCTATGCAGCGATTGTAAAAGGTCAGGTGAGTCTTGATAAACAGCTCATTGATGCTCCTTTATTTCGTTATGAGTTAGCCAATGGCGAACGTCGTGTACGTGTATCTAAAGAAGGTAAGCCAAGTAAAACCGAATGGGTAGTTGCAGAGCGCTTTAAAAATGCCACTTTAGTTCATGCATCTCCTTTATCAGGGCGTACCCATCAAATTCGTGTACATGGTTTAAGTATTGGACATCCGTTGGTGGGCGATGATAAATATGGGCACAACACTGCATATACGGGGCCTGAAGCACGCCGTTTGTGTTTACATGCCATGCGTTTGGATATTCCGGGTTATCCAACGATTGAAGCTCCGTTGCCAGAAGACATGACCCAGTTATTAGAGGCTTTGAGAGTAGCAAAATGAGTCTGAAAACCGAATTAGTGATTTTTGACTGGGATGGTACTTTATATAATTCTGTTGGTCAGATTGTTGCAAGTTTACAGCATGCGGCAGAAGAGCATAAGTTAACTCTGACTGATGAAGCCGCAAAGAGTATTATCGGTTTAGGTTTGCCGGAAGTGATGCAGACCTTATTTCCAGAAGTACCTGATTTGCATGATTCGATTTTAAAAGCATATGGCGATCACTATATTGCCAACTCGACAAATGATGCATGGTTTGAAGGTATTTCTGAACTACTTCATGACTTAAAAGCTCAAGGTTTAAAACTTGCAGTTGCGACGGGTAAAAACCGTCGTGGATTAGACCGTGTGATTGCAAAAACACAGAGTACTCATCTGTTTGATGTTACTCGAGCAGCCAATGAAACCCGTTCAAAACCAGACCCGCTCATGTTACAAGAAATCTTGACTGTAACTGGAGTAAGTGTCGAACAGGCAGTTATGATTGGTGATAGTAGTTATGACCTTGAAATGGCTCAGCGTTTAGGTATGCCTCGTATTGGGGTGGGCTATGGAGTGCACTCGGTCGAAGTTCTACAACAGTTCCAGCCTTTAACCATTGCTAAAGATGTATCTGAGCTGCACAACTTTTTAAGAGAGTATGCAAAGTTATCTACTGTAGACGTAGCGTAATTTAAAATGATGTAAGAAGGAGGAATTTATTCCTCCTTCTTTTTAAAACTAAAGAACAATAAGAAGAGAAAAAATGAGCCGCTCTATTCGTCTATTAAATCTTTTACAGCAACTCCGTGAATCTCGTTATCCCGTTACTGCTCAAGTCTTGGCTGAACGCTTGGGAATTAGTATTCGCAGTATTTACCGTGATATTGATAGTTTACGTGCTCAAGGTGTGAGAATAGATGCATCGGCAGGTTTGGGGTTTCAGCTTAAAGAAGACATTTTATTACCACCGGTTACTTTTAATGAGAATGAAGCCGAGGCTCTATTTTTAGCTTTAGAGTGGTTGAAAGACGTTCCAGATCAGGCAATGAAATCGGCAGCCGTTTCAATCTATTCTAAACTTTATGCGGTTTTACCAGAGCACCGGAAATATTTGATCGATGATATGACGCTAGGTGTTACACATTACTGGCATCCGGTTGATGAAGCTTTAGTAGAACAAGTACGTTTAGCGATCCGTAAACAAGTAAAGATCAAAGTCGATTATTGCGATGAACACAAGCGTATGAGTCAACGTTCTCTTTGGCCTTTTGCTTTAGGGTATTTACATGACAAAGTTGTACTTGCTGCTTGGTGTGAATTACGGCAGGCATTTCGCCATTTTCGGATAGATCGTATTCATGATTTGCAAATGAGTGAGGAAATATATCCTGAATTTAAAAAACATCTGTTTCAAAGATGGTGGAAACAAGAAATGCAAAGGACTACTGACAAAAACTGACAAAAGGTATTTGTAGACTAGGAATCACGATAAACAAGGAGCAATAAGAATGAGTCTTAAACTTTATACTAACAATGAATCGCGTGGTGTCGTTATAGACTGGCTTTTGGTTGAGCTTGGCGTGGAATGTGAACGTATTGAAGTAGCATACCGAACTGAGATGAAATCACCCGAATATTTAAAGCTTAACCCGTTTGGGAAAGTGCCTGTATTGGTAGATGGCGATGTCGTTATTTATGAATTAGGTGCAATTTGTGCATATCTGGCAGACAAATTTAGTGACAAAGGTTTGGCACCTGCTTTAGATGATCCGAAACGTGGTTTGTACTATCGTTGGCTTTTTATGATGGCGGGTCCTTGGGAAGCTGCTGGTGTCGATAAAGCTTTAGGAATAGAGATCGCACCTGAGCAAAAAATGTTTGTGGGTTATGGTGATTATAACGATGCTTATCAAGCTTTAGTTCAAGGACTGAGTGAAGCAAATCCGTATGTATGTGGTGAACAATTTACCGCCGCAGATGTAAGTGTTGGAGCCATGCTATTATGGCAATTAAAAATGAAAACGATTGAATCGCACCCAGCCATTACACGTTATGTTGAAACGATCAAACAGCGCGAAGGCCTAAAACAAAGCAGTATGGGCCAACTGTTGTAAATATAATTATTCTTAAAAGCCCCCAAAATGGGGCTTTTTTGTTTTTTAATAAAGGGTCTAGTTAGTAAGAAAGCCAGCAGCAACGTTAATACAAATCGCTAAAATGGTCGTGTTAAAGCCAAAAGATAATACAGCATGAAATAAGTTTAAAAGACGCATATGTTTGTTGGTAATTGAAACATCGGCGGTTTGTGCTGAGGTACCAATAATATAGCTAAAATATAAGAAGTCAGGGTAGGTTGGATGTTCGGTACCCGGGAAGTCTAACCCACCGTTCTCTTCATTTCTGGATAGAGCCATATAAAAGTCATGGGCATAATGCAAAGCGAAAACAGTATGCATGAAAAGCCATGCTGAAATAATGGTGAGTAAAGCTAACGCTACATGTCCTAACTTTTCATAATGCCCAGAAGGGAGCTGGGAAAGTTGTACCAAAATCGCAACTAGACTCATTGTGATGGCCAATAAAACAATGAGCATAATGACCCATTTACTTTCGTCCTGTTTTTTGGCTTGCTGTTGCATTTGTGAATGGTCGGCACTTCTCATCAGTTTCCAGACATGGAGTAAATATAAACTGATTGAGCCATTCCAGCTTGCTAATAAAATGGTAGACCATTTCCATGAAGTGAGCCATGCCAATAAACTTGCAACAACCACTCCAAAAATTAAAGCAATAAAGAAGTGAGGGCGGTTTTGTACACTACGTCCTAAATGCTGAAATAGTCCAACCATCTTGTTAACTCTCCTTGCTGTTATCTTAAATATATTTTTTACTGTTTGGTTAATTTAACATTAAGTTTTATATAACCTTTATACTTTAGATCGTCATTTTTGTTTTTATTAAGTGTGACAATCTAAAATATAATAAAAATTATCTCAAATTAATTAATCGATAAAAGATATTAAATAAATTTTAATTTCATTTTTTTATACATGCATTTAAATTTTCTAACTCATTTATTATTTAATAATAAGCGTAAATATACCTAAAGTGCTTAATCTAGATTTTTATCAAGATGAAATACTTTGTTGAGTTGATCAATAAATCTTTTTACACCGACTGACTCTGTATTTTTACGATAACTAACAAATAAATCTAAAGAAGGTAATTCGACATCTAGAGGGCGAACTACAGTGTTAGAAACCCCTAAAGGCGCGACATAGGCAGGTAAAATAGTACAACCTAGGCCTGAACCAATAGAGTTTATATTAAGTAAAATGCTATCGGCCTTTTGTACAATATTGAGGTCAATACCATGAGTTTTAGTAAACTCTAAAATTGTATTGTGTAGTGTATTAGATTGTTCAGCTGCCGGAATAATAAAATCAATACCATGCAAAGCTTTGACCGGAATACGGTCATATTTCGCAAGTGGATGGTTTCTTGGTAATAAAAAAATTAAAGGTTCTGTTAAGACAAATTGGCTTTGGATTTCATCATTTTCAGTATTATCACGGGTAAACGTGATGTCGAGTTCACCTCTTTTTAAGGCTTTGAGTTGCTCAGCGTTATTTAAACTTGATAATTCAATGGTGAGGTCAGGGTGTTGTAAGCGCAGATTTGGAAGTACGTATGGAAAAATTTTCATTTCTGCGATGGGGACGAAACCGATACGTAATAATTGTTGTTTAGCCTTTGAGACTTGGCGGGCCATCGCTACTGCTTTATCAGCTTGAGCAAGCGTTAAACGGGCATGCTCTAAAAATACTTCACCTTCTTCTGTTAACTCAACTTTACGTTTTGTGCGGTTTAAAAGTCGTACCCCGACATCTTCTTCTAAATCTTTAATTTGTTGGCTAAGGGAGGGTTGAGCAGTATAGAGTTTGAGAGCGGCCTTACTAAAATTTAATTCTTCAGCAACTGTAATGAAATATCGAAGATGGCGTAATTCCATAAGACTAATCCAAAAAATGTCTTACTATGATTTAAGTAAAGTATAAAGCATAAAACTATATAGCGTGAAGGTGCTTTAGGTATTTATAAAATAAATGAAAATTTATAAATCATTATGAAATTAATATGAAATTTTATTTAATTATTAATTTGTAAAATATATTAATTCATATTCATAACCAAAGTGATTTTAAATTTAGAAAAGAAATTTAAATTACTTTTCAGAAATTCACTTAAAGTTTTCTCATATTATGAAAAAAAGTATTGTTAATTTAACAATTGAGAATCTTAACTTCTAACAAAAAATGTGTAAGGAGTATTTTGTTAATAAATGTTTCGGTTCATCTTGCTATATTTTTTTAGTTTTTTCAATGCATGTGCTGCTTGGTTTAATAGTTTATATATGAAGCAAAATTGATAAAATTGAGCAGTTTTAAAAATAAGAGATTAACCACAAAGAAATTAGCTCACCTCTGTTGTAAGTCTTTGCTTATTATATTCTATTGTTATGTTATACAGTAGCTTTTAATAAGAATAGTAATTAACGAATCACAAACTCAACACATCTAAACATTTTTTTGTGGCACTTTAGATTGATCTATGTCGGCTGTGACAAAAATAAAAGGGATATTTATATGATAAATAAGTGTAAGTGTCATAGCTTAATTTATTTAAATCGCTAAGATAGAAAACTGAATGATTCATCCTCCTGATGCTACAACCATAGAATAAGCCCATGAAAGACAAGCCGACATTAACTTATCAATTGCCGACTCAGTCCTGTTGGACGCATACATGGATAAAACCGCCTTTTTGTCATCCTGAACTGGGCCATGAAAATGACACCCGTTTTTATAATCAGCAGCCTAGATCGCCTGCACGAGGATCGAAAGAGTTATTGCGTTGGTTAGTCACTCGTGAGTCTTATACTTGGAATGTTGATATTCAGAATGAATATGATGTACGTGTTAATACACCAATTGCTTTACCACAAAACCGTCCTCATGCGGATTTAGATGATTGGCAAGTTTGGTTTGTAGGACATGCTACGGTACTCATTCAAATTGGACCTTATAACTTTATTACCGATCCGGTATGGTGTGACTACGCAAGTCCTTTACATGGTCGTGGTCCACGTCGTGTATGCCCAGCGGGTTTTGCTTTAGAGCAGTTACCTACCATTCACGGGGTATTGTTGAGCCATAACCATTATGACCACATGGATTTAGCAACGCTTGAGTGGCTTCATAAGAAGTTTGCTATGCCGATTTATACAGGGCTTGGCAACGGATTTTACTTACCTAAAGAGTTCCATGTAATTGAAATGGATTGGTGGCAGGAAATTCCGTATCACGAATTAAGAATTGTTTATACACCTGCTCAGCATGGCTCGGGGCGGGGTTTACGTGACCAAAATAAGGCACTTTGGGGCGGTTTTTCGGTTTTGGCAAAAACAGGACATTGTTTTTTTGCGGGTGATACCGGTTATGCGGGCCACTTCAAACAAATTCATACGCGCTATGGCGCGCCGCGTGTGGCCTTACTTCCAATCGGAGCTTATGAACCTCGTAAATTAATGAGCTATGTTCATATGAATCCGCAAGATGCAGTTCATGCGCATTTAGATTTACAAGCACATCGGTCGGTAGCAATTCACTATCGAACTTTTCAGTTAACGGATGAGGGGCGTGAAGATCCTGAACATGCGTTAGCTCAAGCCATTAAAGCTTCATCAAAGCTTGCTAATCCTTTTTATTGCATTCGAGAAGGGCATAAATTGACTGTCTAAAAATTCATTGTTTTGTATTAAAAAAGCCAGTTCAATTTGAACTGGCTTTTTATTATTTTGGCTTAAATTAAGCTAAGTCAAAACGGTCAAGATTCATGACTTTAGTCCATGCAGCAACAAAGTCTTGAACAAATTTTTCTTTACCATCTGCCTGAGCATAAACTTCGGCTAATGCACGTAAGATAGAATTCGAACCAAAGACTAAATCATTACGTGTTGCGGTAAATTTCACTGTGCCTGATTTACGGTCTTTACCTTCAAATACTTCACTTGTTGAATCAACAGGTGCCCATACATTCGACATGTCGAGTAAGTTTGTGAAGAAGTCTGTGCTGAGTACACCAACTTGCTGAGTGAAGACACCATGTTGAGAACCATCCCAGTTAGTGCCCAGTACACGTAAACCACCAATCAATGCAGTTAACTCTGGTGCAGTCAAAGTCAGTTGTTGTGCTTTATCAATTAATAAGACTTCAGCTGGTGTGTTGACTCCCTGTTTTTTCCAATTTCTGAAACCGTCAGCAAGACCGAGCAGTAATTGGAATGATTCAACATCGGTTTGACTTTGTAATGCGTCAACACGACCAGGGGCAAACGGAACGGTAATATTGAAACCTGCTGCTTGAGCAGCTTGCTCTACACCAACGTTACCAGCTAACACGATTAAATCCGCCAATGACAATTGGGTTGATGCCTTGAGTTCTTCAATTTTAGTTAAAGTCTCAACAGCTTTTTTGTTTACTTCCCACTCACGTTGTGGTGATAAAGCAATACGTGCACCGTTTGCACCACCACGTTTATCTCCACCACGGAATGTTGATGCAGATGCCCATGCAAGGGAAACCAACTCACCAGCAGGTAATCCTAGAGCAACGATTTTTGCTTTTGCATCAGCAATGCTTGCAGAAGATGGTATAGCGCTAGCAGCAGGTAATGGATCTTGCCAAATTAAATCTTCAGCAGGAACTTCTGGACCTAAATAACGTGCTTTTGGTCCCATATCGCGGTGAGTTAATTTAAACCAAGCACGAGCAAAAGCATTGGCAAAGGCTTGTGGATCGTTAAGGAAACGACGAGAGATCTTTTCAAACTCAGGGTCAAAACGTAAGGTCAAATCTGTAGTAAGCATGGTTGGCTTACGTTTAATTGATGGGTCGAAAGGATCTGGAATGATGGCTTCAGCATCTGCCGCTACCCATTGAATTGCGCCAGCAGGTGAACGTTCTTGTACCCATTCGTATTTGAAGAGGTTTTCAAAGAAGTAATTGCTCCATTGTGTTGGCGTTTGTGACCAAATAACTTCTAAACCTGAAGTGATCGCATCTTTACCGACACCTGTGCCATAGCTGTTTGCCCAACCAAAGCCCATTTGTTCAATTGGTGCACCTTCTGGGTCTGCTTGGACATGGTCAGCAGGGGCAGCGCCGTGAGTTTTACCTAAAGTATGACCGCCAGCAATCAAGGCAACAATTTCTTCATCATCCATTGCCATGTTGCCGAAAGTGGCACGAATAAACGGTGCTGCTGATCGTGGGTCACCACTCGCTTGTGGCCCTTCAGGGTTCACATAAATTAGGCCCATTTCGGTTGCAGCAAGATTACTGCCCGCCAATGCTTCAGAGTTACGATGAGCTAACCATTCTTTTTCATCGCCCCAGTTTACATCGTTGTCTGGTTCCCAAACATCTTCACGACCAGCACCAAAACCAAAGGTACGGAAACCAGAAGACTCAAGTGCGATGTTCCCGGCAAGAATAAATAAATCGGCCCAAGATATTTTTTGACCGTATTTTTGTTTAACTGGCCATAGTAAACGGCGTGCTTTATCTAAACTTGCATTGTCGGGCCAACTATTTAATGGAGCAAAACGTTGTTGACCACGACCGGCACCACCACGGCCATCGCCCATACGATATGTACCGGCAGCATGCCACGCTAAACGGATAAATAAGCCCGTATAATTTCCCCAGTCGGCTGGCCACCAGTCTTGGGAATCGGTTAATACATTTTTGATATCGGCTTTAAGTGCGTAGTAGTCGAGTTTTTTAAATTCTTGACGGTAATTAAAATCTTTACCGAGTGGATTAGAGCGTTCTGAATGTTGATTAAGTAAGTCAACACGTAATTGATTTGGCCACCAGTGTAAATTAGCCGTGCCACCACCGACTGTTACTTGCGGTTTTGAGTTATGACCTGAAAAAGGACATTTTGATTCGTTTGACATGATTATATTCTCTCTGGGTAATATTTATTGAGCTCTTAATAAAACTGAAGGCTCATTTTCCTGGACTTCTGGGTTAAAAAAATGATGCGTATCGAATAAAGAAATGAGAGAACAAATGGTGAGAGAAACCGTTTTAAAAATTTTTCACTGTTATGTCAGCTCATCAGTTTTATTCAACAATACATGAGTTTCCTTTGTTTATTATTCCTTCAATTTACTGCATGAAGGCTAAAAAACAAGAGGGAAAATGGTTCAAATTTTGCAAATAATGACGCATGGCATGAGCTCCTTAATCATTGAAACATCGCAATATCTTTCAATTTCGTTCTTTAAATATACTAGAATCTGATTGTTTATTTTTCAAATGGATTAAATTGTCAATATTAATTGGTAAAACCGATTTTTAGAAAAAATAAAGATTAGGAGTGTGCTAAGTGGGAACTTAAAAATGAAGAGAAAATTTAAAAATAGATGAATTGAAAAAGGAGAGCTTTTTGACTCTCCTTTTTTGAGTATTTATACGCTTACAAGGCGGTTAGATTTAACCATATCGGCTAGACCGTGAGTTTTAAAGTAGTACTCAAGCCAGCTTTTTACAATAAGCGGATTATTCATTTTCATGACATCATCAAGCAGCTTTTGGGCATCTGACATTGGGACATGGCAAATTGCTTTTCGGACACGCAAGATGTTACTTGAACTCATCGAAAGGGTATTGAAGCCCATGGCCATCAGTAAGATCGCCGATAAAGGATCACCCGCCATCTCACCACAAATACTTACCGGTTTTTGGTATTTATGACATTCCTTCACGAGTCGAGTTAAAGCCCGCAAAATAGACGGATGGAAGTGTGAATAGACGTTTGCGACATGCGGATTATTACGGTCCACAGCAAGTAAGTATTGAGTTAAGTCATTTGAACCAACCGAGAAGAAATCGACAAGTTCGGCGAACTCATCAATTTGTAGTAGTACACTCGGTACCTCAACCATAATCCCGATTTTTGGTTTAGTAATTTTAACTTGTTCTTCTTCTTGTACTGCAATCCAGTCACGCTCAAGTAAATAAAGTACTTCTTCGACTTCACTTACTGTCGTTACCATTGGCAATAGGATATGCAAATTATTTAAACCAATACTGGCTTTAAGCATTGCCCGGATTTGTGCTGAGAAAATCTCCGGATGGTCGAGCGTGAAACGAATACCGCGCCACCCTAATGCCGAGTTCTCTTCTTCAATACTGAAGTAAGGTAAGTCTTTATCGGCACCAATATCTAGGGTACGCATGACTACCGGCTTATTGGCAAAGTGACTCAACTGTTGGCGATAGATGGCACGTTGTTCTTCTTCACCTGGGAAACGTTCCCGTAACATGAATGGAATTTCACTACGGTACAAACCCACACCTTGAGCGCCACGTTGTACACCGCGGACTACATCAATCATAAGGCCCGTGTTCACAAACAGTTGAACAGAGACACCGTCTGGTGTAATCGCTTCTTTGGTCTCATATTGTTTGAGATCTTTTGCGATTTGCTCGTCTTCTTTTTGAATTTCTTTATAACGTTGACGTAAACGACGTGGAGGGTTTACAAAAACACGGCCCTGATAGGCATCCACAATCATTTCTGCATCATCAAGCGTATTTACAGGTAGTTCGGTTACGCCGACAACCGTTGGAATACCTAATGCACGGGCAACAATCACCATATGCGAATTGGCTGCGCCTTCTGACGTCACAATCGCTGCGATATTGTCTACTGGTAATTCTACTAGCGCAGCGGTACTAATTTCTTCACCAATTAAAATACTGTCTGGGCTAAGTTCACGGTGGCTCGAATCTTCTTCTTGTAAGCACGCTAGAATACGCCGCCCTAAGTCTTTAAGGTCAGAAACGCGTTCACGAAGATAATCGTCCTCCATTTGTGCAAATAGGGCAGTGTGTTTTTCAATTACACGGCGCACCGCACCTTGTGCCCAATGCCCATCACGGATCAGTTCTTTAATTTCTGAAGGTAAGGCATTTTCATCTAGCATTCTTAAGAATACGCTAAACAAAGCGCGTTCTTCTGCCATGAGCGAGTCATGCATTTTTTCATCTAAAGAACGAATCTCTGAACGTACCGATGAAATAGCTTGATCTAAAATGCGGAGTTCATCGCTGATATCTTCTGCTTCGCGGTCAGGTACTGAACCTAAGTCGGCAGGTGGATATAAAATAATAGCGCGACCTAAAGCCACCCCACCTGCACCGGAAACGCCTTGAAAGGTTTTATAGGCAGGTCCATTGCTTGGCTTGCGAAATACATCAATATTTCCAACCGCATGCGCATGTGCAATAACTCCTGAGAGCTGTGCACATAAGGTGACTAAAAATGATTCGGCTGCTTCACTAAAGTCTTGAGGAAGTCTATTTTGGACAACTAAAACACCCATAACCTTACGGCGATACATGACGGGTACGCCAAGGAATGAGTTATAAATTTCTTCGCCCGTTTCAGGTAAATACAAAAAGCGTTCGTGCTTTGGCGCATTGTCAAGGTTAACAATTTCTTCACGTTGCCCAACCAGACCCACCAAGCCTTCACCTAACTGCAATGAAACATGCCCAACAGATTCTGGATTTAAGCCTTTTGAGGCCATCAATACATAACGTTGATTGCGTTCATCGAGTAAATAAATAGAGCAAACATCCACTTTCATGGCCTCAGCAACCTGATTGACCATAATGTCTAACGATTCATGCAAACTCACGGACGCATTAATCTCTTGAACAATGCGTCTTAGAGTGTCGAGTTGCATGTTTGACATGGATGTATACTCCAGTATTTTTTTAGACTATGAATGTATTTATAACAGCACTTTTAATAAAAATCATTTGCTAGATAAATGATTTTTAGGGTAATTGTTGCACTGGCAACTGTGTACACAACTCCACCATGGCTTTACGGTAAACATCACGTTTGAAGTTCACCACTTGACCAAGAGGATACCAATAGCTAACCCACTGCCATTCATCGAATTCAGGCGGGTCGGCGAGGTTTAACTGAATGTTTTTTGCAGGCGCAGTTAACTTCAGTAAAAACCATTTCTGTTTCTGTCCGATACATACGGGGTCAGAGTCTGACCGAATATACCGATGTGGCAAACGATAACGCAGCCATCCTTTGGTTTGCGCAATAATCTGGACATGCTCGGGCAATAAGCCGATTTCTTCTCTCAGTTCTCGAAAAAGTGCCTGTTCAGGGGTTTCTCCAAACTGGATGCCTCCTTGTGGAAATTGCCAAGCATTGTGACCAATGCGCTTTGCCCATAAAACCTGTCCATCATCGTTTGCCAAAATGATCCCGACATTGGGTCGGAAACCTTCTGAGTCGATCATTTGGCTACCTAAATATTGTCTATATCGTTGACTTCGATCACGGGGACAAACACTTTTTTATGTCCAGCTCGAAAAGATCAAAGTAAAATGTTTAAATTGTTACGATCTTAACGAATTTCTATCGACTAGCGGAGATAGATTTACATTTTTTTTCTTAAATTTCAGTTTAAACGAGAATTTTCATGAAACTGGCGTTGTTTGATTTAGACCATACCTTGTTAAATACCGATTCAGACCACTCGTGGGGTGAATTTTTAGTCAATGAAGGTTTGGTTGATCCGGTTCATCATCGTCAGATGAATGATAAATTTTATGAAGACTACAAAGCAGGGCGACTAGATCCATATGCTTATAATGAGTTTGTTTTCGGCTTTCTAACAAAGCATGACAATAACTACTTAACTGAGCTTCATCAGTTATTTATGGAAAAAGTGATTCGTCCTCAAATGCGACCAAAAGGTTTTGATGCAATCAAAAAACATCAAGATTTAGGCCATACCATTGTAGGTATTACAGCAACAAGTGATTTTATTACTGCGCCGATTTTCCGTGAATTTGGAATTACTGAAATCTTAGCAACTAACGCCGAGGTTGCTGATGGTAAATATACAGGTAAAGTGGCGGGTTTAGCGTGTTATCAAAAGGGCAAACTTGCACGTCTTGAGGCATGGCTGGACGGTCGTAGCGTTTCTGAGTCATGGGCTTATTCAGATTCAATTAATGACCGTTTTTTACTTGAATATGCAACGCATGCGATTGCGGTAAATCCTGATGATCGCCTTGAAAAGTTAGCTCAAGAGCACAACTGGGAAATTCAGGACTGGTCGATTTAATTGACTATTCCTGCATCATTTTAATCAACTCTTGCATGGCTCTAGATTGAGTACGTGCAGGATGCCATACCATACCTAGCTGACGGTTCATCTCGACATTTAAATCAAGCTGCTGCATATCTTGATTCAGCAGAGTTTTTGGTAAAACTGACCAACCTAAACCAATAGAAACCAACATACGAATTGACTCTAGTGGGTTATTGCTCATGGTAATTTTCGGTTTAAGGCCTTGTTTTTCAAACTCAGCTAAAGTGATTTGAGCTGTATAAGTCTGTGCGGCAGGCAGCAAACTTGGATATTCAATTAAATCTTGTAAGGTTAAATTCTTTTTTTGAGCCAATGGATGAAATGGAGCAGCTACAAAAACTAAAGGATCATTCCAGATCGTAATATAGTTAAGACGCTCATCACCTGAGGGCGGGAGTGTTAAAAAAGCTAACTCTAAATCGCCAGCAAGTACCTGTTCGTGTGCTTGTTCGGAATCAACAAAATGTACGTCTAGCTTGACTTGAGGAAACTGCTGAACAAAGTGTTTAAGCGGAGCAGGCAAGTGATGCAAACCGATGTGATGACTCGTCCCGATTTTTAAACGACCTTGTATTTGGGTTTGTTCATGACTTAGCGTGTGGTGAATATCTCGAAGTTCATTTAACCAGCTTTTAACTTTTGGTAATAATGAATGCGCAGCATGAGTTGCTTGAACCCCACGGCCTGCCGACTCAAATAGCTTTACGCCAAAGTACTCTTCTAGGCTATGAATACGTTTAGTGACCGCAGGTTGGGTAATAAATAGTTGATCCGCAGCCACAGAGATCGAACCTGTTTCCATAACTTTTACAAAAGCTTCAAAGGCTGCAAGATTCATAATACAACTCTACTTGGAATAGAAAAATCGAGAGAGGCTAAAGTTGCCAAGCCAAAATCGTATCATGCTTGCAGCTCAACGTTCTATAAAGTTGTGATTTAGCGTATTAATCTTAATCTAAGCAGTCGTCTCGTTTTCGCTTAAAGCTGATATACGGCGGTCTTTTGCTGCCCATACTTTTTCATGAAAGAAAAATGCAAAAGCTTGTACTGTTGGTTCTAACATACTTAATGTTAAAGCCATCCAAATATTACCCGTTACAAAGTAGGCAACTAACATGGCTACCGTAATATGCATTATGTAGTAACTTAAGGTTTTCTTTAATGTACGTTGATTATTAACAACGAATTTTTGAATATTAGCCATAACCATTCTCTCTACCTGTATTTGATATTTTTAGTATAGAGATGAGAGTATAAGATTAAAAATGGATTATGCAAATGATAATCATTAACAAATCCGATTTATATATTTTGACCGATATTAAAACATTCAGGAATGATTCCTAAAAGTTTTCTAATTTATAAAAATGATAAATTAGATTTATGTAAAACTCTGGCTATAATCGAAGAAAGATTAGAATTACCCAGTCCAATGGAGCAAGACGACATGGCAGGCAAAACTTTATATGATAAATTGTGGGATGACCACGTAGTTACTCAGCGTGATGATGGTTCGTGCTTACTTTATATCGACCGTCATTTATTGCATGAAGTAACAAGTCCACAAGCATTTGAAGGTTTGCAACTTGCTGGTCGTCAACCATGGCGTTTAAGTGCAAACGTAGCTACCCCAGACCACAACGTTCCAACCTCTAAAAAAGAACGTGATCAGGGCATCGCTGGTATTGAAGATGATACATCTCGTATTCAGGTTCAGACCTTAGATGATAACTGTAAGGCATTTAATATCGTTGAATTCGGTATTAATGATATTCGCCAAGGTATTGTGCATGTTGTTGGACCTGAACAAGGCTTAACTTTACCGGGTATGACTGTGGTTTGCGGTGACTCACATACAGCGACTCACGGTGCTTTTGGTTGTTTGGCACATGGTATTGGGACATCTGAGGTTGAACATGTGTTAGCGACACAATGTTTGGTTCAGAAAAAATCCAAAAACATGTTAGTTCGCGTTGATGGCGTTTTAGGTAAGGGTGTAACCCCAAAAGATGTGGTGTTGGCGATTATCGGTAAAATTGGTACCGCTGGCGGTACGGGCTATGCAATCGAATTTGGTGGTCAGGTTTTCCGTGATATGTCGATTGAAGGACGTATGACGGTATGTAACATGGCGATCGAAGCTGGTGCTCGTGTGGGTATGGTTGCTGTTGATGAAAAAACCATTGAATACGTAAAAGGTCGTAGCTATGCACCAAAAGGTGAGCAATGGGATCAAGCAGTTGCTTACTGGAACACATTGCATTCAGATGACGATGCTGTGTTTGATGCAGTTGTTGAATTAAATGGTGCAGAGATTGAACCACAAGTGTCTTGGGGTACTTCACCTGAGATGGTTATTCCTGTCTCGAAAGCTGTACCAACTTTAGAACAAGCGAAAGATGACGTACAACGCAATGACTGGACACGTGCATATCAATATATGGGCTTAAATGCAGGTCAGGCATTGGCTGATATTCAGCTTGATCGTGTCTTTATCGGTTCTTGTACGAACTCTCGTATTGAAGACATCCGTGCTGCTGCTGAAGTAGTTAAAGGCCGTAAAGTGGCACCTAGCATTAAGCAAGCCATGATTGTTCCGGGTTCTGGTTTAGTCAAACAACAAGCTGAAAAAGAAGGTTTGGATAAAATTTTCTTGGAAGCTGGCTTTGAATGGCGTGAGCCGGGTTGCTCAATGTGCTTGGCAATGAACGCAGACAAGTTACAACCGGGTGAGCATTGTGCATCGACGTCTAATCGTAACTTTGAAGGTCGTCAGGGTAATGGTGGTCGTACTCACTTGGTCAGTCCGGCAATGGCAGCAGCGGCTGCGATCGCAGGTCATTTTGTTGATGTTCGTTCATTTTAATTCGGTCTGGAGCAAACCATGAAAGCTTATACAGTTGAACAAGGTATCGTTGCACCATTAGATCGTGCCAATGTTGATACAGATTTAATTATTCCAAAACAGTTTTTAAAATCGATTAAACGTACAGGTTTTGGCGACAACTTATTTGATGAACTTCGTTATTTAGACGAAGGCTATCCAGGGCAAGATAACTCGGTACGTCCCAAAAATCCGGATTTCGTTTTAAATCAGCCACGTTATCAAGGGGCAACCGTTTTAATTGCTCGTACTAACTTTGGTTGTGGTTCAAGCCGTGAGCATGCGCCTTGGGCATTAAATGAATATGGTTTCCGTACTGTTATTGCGCCAAGCTTTGCTGATATTTTCTTTAATAACTGTTTTAAAAACGGAATGTTGCCAGTCATTTTGCCTGAAGACATTGTTGATCAGTTATTTAAGGAATGTGCTGCGCAAGAAGGGTATCAATTAACAATTGATTTGGCTGCGCAAGAAGTTCGTACACCAACTGGCGAAGCATTTAAATTCGAAGTGGATCCATTTCGTAAGCATTGCTTGTTAAATGGTTTGGATGATATTGGCTTGACACTTCAAAATGCGGACGCAATTCGCGCTTATGAAGAAAAAACCAAACAGGTTCGTCCTTGGGTATTCCAAGAGATAAATTAACCTTTCGGTACATTTTAAACATAGTCATGGCGTCGTGTTCAAACTCTTGCTAACATGCTAAAGCATAACAACAGCTTAAAATTATGCACTAGATGAGGATTGGGCTTGAACAATGAAGAGGAACGTTACTCATAGCTTTTTGTTGAGCCTGTGCGCGATAACACTAAGTGCTTGTCAGAGCACTTACAATGTAGTGGATACTGTTCGTATTAAGCAGGCTGAACAAGAAAATTTGGGGCAGAATGCAGCAATATATTGTTCGGGCGCAAAAAGTTGCGAATTTGAACGGCTAAATGATATTACTGTTGTTGATGCACAGACACGTCGTATTAGTAATCAGGCAATTCATCAAGGAATTGTGAGATTAAATGGTTCGGTGTTAAGTCAAAGCAATAGTTTGTATCTATCTGTGCCTGCCAAACAATATGAAGTGGTGATTCGTTACTATCCGATTTCTCCAGATCGGGCTGAAACGATTCATGTTATTCACCAATTCAAAGCTAACCATCGCTATATGTTTAAAATGTATCGAGACAAATCTAACCGTTCGGGTAGTTTGCTGAATGTTTCTGTACCAGATCCATTATGTGTTGACTTAGAGCAGGATGGGCGGGTAATTCGCCGTTTTTGTCGACCATTTGATGTCACCACAGGACTAGGTGAATTTCTCGAACAGAAAAAACTAACACCACGGCAGTCATAACGCTGTCTTGTCTTTGAAAAATGGAAAACTTCATGTCTAAACAGATTTTAATTTTGGCTGGCGATGGGATTGGTCCTGAAATTGTTGGGGCAGCAGAAAAAGTATTAAATAAAGTAAATGAAAAATTTAATTTGTCGTTGACTTGGGAACATGGCTTGTTAGGTGGTGCAGCGATTGATGCTCATGGAGAGCCGTATCCAGCCGTAACTAGCGAGCAAGCAAAGAAGGCTGATGCCATTTTATTAGGTGCTGTTGGCGGACCAAAGTGGGACACTATTGAACGTTCTATCCGTCCTGAACGCGGTCTTTTAAAAATTCGTAGTGAACTTAACTTATTTGCTAATTTGCGCCCAGCAATCTTATATCCACAATTAGCCGATGCTTCTAGCTTAAAACCAGAGATTGTTGCTGGTTTAGATATTTTGATCGTTCGTGAATTAACTGGTGGTATCTATTTTGGTCAACCACGTGGTATTCGTGAACTCGAAAATGGTGAAAAACAGGGCTATAACACTGACGTTTATTCTGAAAGCGAAATTAAGCGTATTGCAAAAGTTGCCTTTGAACTTGCAGGATTGCGTGGCGGTAAAGTGTGTTCTGTAGATAAGGCCAATGTTTTAGAAGTAACAGAGCTTTGGAAGCAAACGGTCACGGATTTACAGCAAGCCAACTATCCAAATATTCAGCTTTCACATATGTATGTGGATAATGCTGCCATGCAGCTTGTACGTGCGCCTAAACAGTTTGATGTAATCGTGACAGGTAACTTGTTTGGCGATATTTTGTCTGATGAAGCAGCAATGCTTACCGGCTCAATTGGTATGTTGCCATCGGCTTCTTTAGATGAAAATGGCAAAGGCATGTATGAACCTTGTCATGGTTCAGCGCCTGATATTGCAGGGCAAAACGTTGCAAACCCGTTGGCAACCATTCTTTCAGTTGCGATGATGCTTCGTTATACCTTCCGTGAAGAAGCTGCTGCTAAAGCAATTGAAGATGCAGTAGGGCAAGTACTTGATCAAGGTTTACGTACAGCCGATATTATGTCTGAAGGCATGACTAAAGTTGGTACAGCCGAGATGGGTGAAGCAGTTGTTGCTGCTCTTGCTTAATCGCTAGTTTGCTAAAAAACGCAGCTTAAAGCTGCGTTTTTTTTATGGTTGTGTTTAGCAAGCTTTACCTTCGTATTGAATAGATTCGGCAATGTCATTTTTGAGCTTAAAAATAACCTTGCAATTAAAGTTAATATCATAAGAGTTGCCGCTCAAATTACCTGATTGTATGGGAACAGAACCACCTCTCATATCGACATTACTCACCATTGGAATTGGGATGCTTAAGGGTCTTAAAATCGTATAAATAAGTTGATCAGAAGTTTTTTGTGGTGTGCGGGCGACTTGAAAGCCAAGACTCCGTAAGTTGAGATCTTGCTGAATCGTTGTAGATGATTTGCCTATAAAATTTTTTAAATATTCTTGCAAATCTACAGATTGGCGTGGATGACTAGCACAGCCGTTAATATTAAGCAGCATGAATGAAAGCAAACTCATTTGACATAAGGTAGATATATTCATTTTTTTCTCTATATAGAATTATATTTATCATTAAAGAACAATAGGTTGGATTTGCTAACTTGTAAAGTAAAAAAGCAGGATTATGATAAATAGAAGGTGAGTTTGCCTTTAGACTTATTCTTATATTTACAGACTAATAATAATTGCTCAAAACTTAAGGAAGAAGAGTATGAAAAAAATAGTTTTTGCCTTTTTGTGTTTCGGAATAACCACGGTCTATGCTGATAACTGTGATAGTGCTCGTAATACTTATGATGATATTTACTGTACCAATAAAATCTATGCGAGTGCTGATGCAGACCTGAATAAGAATTATCAGGCATTAAGAGCGAAATTAACTACAGCACAAAGAAATACGCTTAAGAAGTCGCAGCTTGCTTGGATACGCCAACGTGATGCTGAATGTACAGATTCTAATAGAAATAGCGTAGACGTGCAGTGTCGTTTACAGACAACGCAAGAAAGAAACCATTGGCTGCAAGAAAGATTGCGTGAATGCCAAACGGTGGGATGTAAAACCAGTCGATTAAGTGAATAAAAAACGCAATAAAAAAGCCACATGATGAAGTGGCTTTTTTGCATTCACTAATTAGCGAGCACGGTACGTAATACGACCTTTGGTTAAGTCATATGGAGTCATTTCGACTTTCACACTGTCGCCAGTAAGAATACGAATATAGTGTTTACGCATTTTACCAGAAATGTGTGCAATAACTTCGTGACCGTTTTCAAGACGTACACGGAACATCGTATTAGGAAGCGTTTCGGTGACAACGCCTTCGAACTCAATGAGTTCCTCTTTATTGGCCATAGCCTACCTGATGATCAAATTGGAAAGGCGCAAATTATAGTCAATTTATTTAAAAAAAACAAGATAGACATCTTCTTGTGAAAGCATCTGGTTAAAGTATGACTAATAAAAAAAGATGTAATTTTTTTCACAAAAGAACTCTAATTCTGTTGTCAGTTTGGTCAATCAACGCTAATCTAAAATCATAGTTATTAGGGACTGTTCATGCATAAAGAGTCAACAGCTCCTAAGTATCAATGAAGTATCTACATGGAAGGGCACTGCGTGGGTCAGCTAACAGATGCATCAGTTGTATTACGTTTTGGCTATCAAGCAATTCGTCGTGCAGGATTGCCAACAGAAGAAATATTAACTAAAGCGGGAGTCGCTTTAAATCAGGTCGATACAAACGCACGTACTCCGTTAAGTGCGCAGTATGCCTTTTGGACTGCTGCTCAGGAAGTCAGTAAAGATCCAGACATCGGTTTGCATTTAGGTGAGCATTTACCTTTGTACCGTGGTCAGGTGATTGAACATTTATTTATTAGTAGTGAAACTTTTGGTGAAGGGCTTAAGCGAGCTTTGGCTTACCAGCGTCTCATTAGTGATGCATTTGATGCAAAACTGGTGGTTGAAGATGGACGCTGCTATTTGACCAATGGTGAGCAGGTAGGGGCAGACAACCTTGTTAATCGTCATTTTTCAGAATGTGCGATTTCAGGTGTGCTCAGATTCTTCAAATTTATTACCGAAGGCCAATTTCATCCGATCTTTATTGATTTTAATTTCAGTGAAGGTGCTTCTGAAGATGAATACTTCCGTGTCTATGGCTGTCCGGTAAGCTTAGGGCAGAAAGAAACACGGCTATATTTTGACCCTGCCATTTTAGATTTTCAGCTTTGGCAGGCAGAGCCTGAATTACTTCAATTGCATGAACAATTGGCAATTGAAAAGTTACAAGAACTTGCCCGTTATGATTTAGTGGGGGAGGTTCGTCGTGCGATTGGTTCGACACTTGAAAGTGGAGAAACGACGCTAGAAACCGTAGCGGCACAATTAAATATTACGCCGCGTCGTTTACGGACGCAGTTAAGTGAAGCAAATACCAGCTTCCAGCAAATACTTTCTGACTACCGTTGTCGTTTAGCTAAAAAACTTTTAGCAAATACTAATGAAAGTGTTGAGCGTATTGTGTATTTAACTGGTTTTTCTGAACCGAGTACATTCTACCGCGCGTTTAAGCGCTGGACTAACGAAACACCGGTTGAGTACCGTAAGCGTAAGCAACACCGTTAGAACTAAAAATTGGTTAAGCCTACTCAGGTAGGTTTAACCAATGTGGCCCGAGTGGTGGTTGTGGTAAGTCAAACTGCTCGGGATAATAACATTGAATAAAATAGAGACCATCAGGTGGGGCGGTAATTCCTGCTGCCTTTCGATCTTCGGCTGCGAACATTGCATCAATATGGTCGATTTCATACATGCCTTGCCCAATTTCAAGTAAGCAACCCATAATATTTCGAACCATATGATGTAAAAAGCCATCAGCTTGAATATCTAAAACCAAATAACGTCCATGTTCAAACAAACGGCAATGCTTTACATGTCGTACAGGTTGATTTGACTGGCAGGCTGCTGCACGGAAGGTTTCAAAGTTATGCGTACCTTCAAATTTGCTGGCAGCTTTAATCATTTTTTGCACGTCTAATTTTTGATAAATATGCGTGACTTGTTTATGTAAAAGTGCAGGGCGATGTGGAGCGTTATATACAACATAGCGGTAGCGACGAGCAGTGGCTTTAAAACGTGCATGGAACTCTTCATCCATCTGTTTAATCCACTGAATTGAAATATCCTTAGGAAGTTGGCTATTTGCTCCCATGATCCATCCGCGCTCTGGACGAACCGCATTAGTGTCAAAATGAGCCACCATATTTGTTGCGTGTACTCCTGCATCTGTTCGACCAGCACCGTGAAGTGTGATTGGTTCATCAGCGATTTTGCTGAGTACACGCTCTATAGTTTCCTGAACGCTGGCAACGCCTGGCTGTTGTGTTTGCCAACCTCGATATTGAATACCACTAAATTCAATACCGACCGCATAACGTTGCATGGCTTCACCTCTATTTAATGCAGATTTTCATTCCAATGGTTCAACCATTGTTCTGGGGTTGGGTATTTTAAATAGATTTGAAGTGCTTTTGCATAGAGATCTGCATGGCTATGGGCATCATTAATGACAATTTTTGCAGTTTTGGCCCAAGCACTAATTGCATAACGTTGGTCAATACCCCCAAAAGTCACTTGTGTCGCCAAAATTGGTACACATCCACGAGCATAGAGTTCATCTAATGTTGCCAAAAATTCATCGTTTACGGCGATATTACCTGTACCGAAACCTTGCAACACTAAAAAGTGTGGTGGGGCAGGAAGTAAGTGACGTAATTGTTGTACTAAATGCTGTGTTGCAATCGGTTGCATCATCCAGTTTAAAATCTGAAAGGAAGCAGCTTTTTCAATTTGAGCATCTTGTACGATCAATTCATTTTGCTGAGGCGTAAACTCAACGTTACTACTTAACCCTGAAAATGCATCAAGTTCAGTGGTATGCGTTTTTAATGCAGTTTGTGCGTGAAATACTTGATGGTGGAATGCGAGATAAGCACCAACCGGAAGTGCAATGACCTGCTCTAATGCAAGATATAAGTTTTCAATTGCATCAGTAAATTCACGGGTGTTATCACCTTGAATATTGAGTAACGGGTATTGGCTACCAGTAATCACAATATGACAGCTTTGCCCTAAAAAGCGAGCTAAAGTCGCAGCTGCATAACTGAGCGTATCTGTACCATGAATCACAACAAAATGCTGATAGCCTTCTAGTTGTAGCTGTTGTATGCGTTGAATTAGGCGTAACCAGTCAGGTGCTGTACATGCACTGCTATCGACAATATTGGGCGCAGCAAAGCAATCAACTGTTAAGTGTGGGGGAATCACTTTCTCAAGTTGAGGTAGGAATTGGTCATAAGGCATAGGAGCTAAAGGTTCACCAATGCAACCAAAAGTACCACCCATATAAAATAAAGCTATTTTTTTCATCTTTTTGCAGGCATAAAAAAGCAGTCATCTCTGACTGCTTATGGTAAATCGAACAGTTCTAAGAAGCTATGCGATTAAGTAGGTTTTTCGCATGTTGTTGTTGTTCTGTGTTGAATTTTTGCTCATCACCCTGTAGTAAATTACGCGCTGCTTGGTTCGCTCCAAACTTAATGTATTGTTCAGCCAATTTTAAATCGAGTTCATTTTCATTTATTTGTTTTAATTCTGGAAAAGCTTCTAAAAGCGGATCCTCTATTTGGGTTTGAGTAGCTGCTTCATTTACTACATCTATATGGCTTTGAGTATCAAGCTCTGGCGCTGGAACTAAGGCAGGCTCATCTAACGAAAACTCAAGAGGTGCGATAGAAGCCGCTTCTAATGGGGTTTGTTCTACGAGTTTAATTTCATCTAATGATGGAGCTTGTTCAACAGATTTTGTCTCCGAACTTGAAGGATTTAAGTCAAGGTTAAAATCTAATGTATTGATACTATTTTCTTGGTCTGCTTTTATCTCTACTGCTTGAGATTTTTCCTCAGTTTCATGCGGAGGTGCCAAGTCAAAAGAAAACTCTAAATCGGCCAGCTCATTTGTTTCTTGAGTGGATGATAACTCAGGTTGTTGTGCTGGTTGGTTGGTATTTTCCGTAGCCGAATTCTGTTCGAATGAAAAGTTAAACTCTAAAGGTTCAATTTCAATAGCAGGTTCTTGTTTTACAGGGGTATAGTCTTTCTGTAGGTCATCAAAAGAAGCCTCGGAAGAACTTGTTGTTAATTCATCGAACTGAGCCGTTGTATCTGTGCTTTTCGGTTCTTCATATGTTTGAGCTTGAGGGAAATCAATAGCATCAGGTTGTCTGGATGATTCATATTCTTTTTGTCGAGTTTCTGCTTGAGCTGCTATTTCATTTAAACCTAAGCTACGAATATGGCTAATCAACTGTTGAATTGCAAATTCATCTTTCTGAGCAATATGAATTTCAAGAAGTAATAAATACAGTTCATGTTGAGTATTATCTTTTTTTAGCGCCTGATTGACTTGAGCTTCAGCTGCTGAAAACTGTTTTTCTTGAATGAGCTGTTGAATATTGTGTCGCAAAGCTTCAGGTACAGGATTGCTTTGAGGGATAGCAGGAGTATTTTCCTCAATGACCTTGGCTTTTGTTTTTTCACGCGAACTTTTGCTTGATTTAGCACTCGCTTTTTTGCCGGATTTTCTATTTATATTTTTTGGGGAAGTGGCCTCTTGTTTTTGACTATTCTCGCGTTTTTTTAAAATAACGGCGACCACGAGTAATATGATAAACGGAATCACATATAACATTACTTTCCCCTTAAAAAATAAATATTTGCAATATAAAGCGTGCTAACTCTGGTTTTAACTTAATGTTTTTGCTTGTGAGTTTGTTGCTGTGCCTGTAATTGCTGTTGTAACTCTGCCAAACGCGCATTCAAGAGTTGAATACGTTGGTCTTTTAAACTTAAAGTTTGATTTAGTTTGGTTACATTCCTTTGTAATGTAACGGTTTTTTTGCGAGTTGTCATAACTTTTACTGCTAACTCAGTATTGTTTTGACTTTGTTGTGTGCTCTTTTTTGCACTTCCATGAGCAGAATTTGGGCTGTTCTCTGCCACAATGCTCATTTCAGCTTGTTGTAAACGATATTTAGCTCTGCCAGAAGAGGGTTTTGCCAAGTGAGCTTCACTCGATTTAGGTTTTAAATGGGAAGCTTTAGTTGTATTTGTTGTTAAGTTTAGCGAACTTCCCTGACGTAAACGGTTTACATCACCTTGAATAAAAGCATGTCGGTTTTGTGCTTGGATATCTCGCATGACTTTAGCCACAGGTTGTTTGGTCTGTGCTGCAATACGATTGGCAATACTCCATAAAGACTCGTTACGTTGTACGACATATTTACCAGTAGGTGCCGGGCCTTTATAAGCGCTAATTTTTTGCTTTTTCGGCGTATTTTTACTTAATACATTTTTTTGTTGGGCAGTTTTAGATTGCGCTGCTTTTTTGACGGTAGTTGTTTGATTGCCATCACTTGATTTGAGTGAAGTCGAAGGTTGTTTCTCTACAGCCGATGATTCGGTATTCATTGTAGCTATAGTTGGCTGAAGTGTTTGAGTCGAAGGTTTTTCGGTAAAAGGAGCCACAGGAGCAGGGCTAGAACTATTCAAAGCTGGAGCAGTTCCAGTGCTAATATTTAGATTATGTTCATTACTTGTGGTTTCTGCCACCGTTGATGTATTTTCAGTAGGTGTGTACTGAGTACTTTCAGGCAAATTTAATGCGATATCTTTTTCATTTACGATAAATTGCGGTGAAAGTGGACTTTCGTTAATGGCGGCTTTTTTTATAGGCGATGGCTTTAAAACGGTTTTAATATGTTGAAGACGGGTTGCGTTACCTTCACTGACTTTTACGACAATATTCAGTTCAGGATCGATAATAGGACGCGATGAGGTAATCACAATAACGCCAGAACCCTGACCATTTTGGCGTGTATAAAAGTTTAAGTTACCCGGAGGTTGATGAGTTACTCCCAAACCATTGAGATCATCTTGAGTGGCCAAACTGACTTGCAATGGGGTATTAGGATCTGCTTGCTGAAAATTCATTTCTGCATAAAGTAATTCCCCAGGTGCAGATTGAATTTGAATAGGATCTAATGTAATCGCATAAAGAGAAGGCGAAGACATAATGGTGAAAATGGCAATTTTTAATTTGTTATATGCAGTCATCTCAATCCATGACCTGATCAGTCGTAAAGTCGTTCAAAATTATACAATAATGGAATGTAAATAAATTGTTAATTTTTTACAAACCAGTTACGAAAAAGCCGATCAAATGTGATCGGCTTTTTATTTTGACTGAATAATTCAGATCAAATTATGAGCTTTTGTATTCTACTAAAATACGTAACATACGACGTAGAGGCTCAGCAGCACCCCAAAGTAACTGATCGCCTACTGTGAATGCGCCGAGGTACTCTTTACCCATATTGAGTTTACGTAAACGACCTACAGGTACAGTTAGGGTACCAGTTACAGCAACAGGTGTAAGATCAGTCATTGATGCTTCACGTGTATTTGGTACAACTTTAGCCCACTGGTTTGAGTTACGAATCATATCTTCGATCTCATCAAGCGGAACATCTTTTTTCAATTTGATGGTTAATGCTTGAGAGTGGCAACGCATTGCACCGATACGAACACAGTGACCATCGATAGGAACGATTTGAGAGTTACCTAAGATCTTGTTGGTCTCAACTTGTCCTTTCCACTCTTCTTTTGATTGACCGCTTTCAAGCTGTTTATCAATGTAAGGAATTAATGAACCAGCAAGTGGCACACCAAAGTTCGCAGAAGGGAAACCCTCACCGCGTTGTAACTCGGCAACTTGACGGTCAATATCAAGAATTGCAGATTTAGGATCATCTAACAAAGTCTTGGTATTGTTATATAAATAACCCATACCTGTTAACAACTCACGCATGTTTTGTGCGCCAGCGCCTGATGCCGCTTGATAAGTCATCGCAGTCATCCACTCAACCAAATTATTTTGGAAAAGTGCGCCAACACCCATCAACATGAGTGATACTGTACAGTTACCACCAACGAAAGTTTTAGTACCTTTCGCTAAGCCGTCTTTAATTACATTAAGGTTAACCGGATCAAGAACGATGATTGCATCATCAGTCATACGTAAAGTAGATGCCGCATCAATCCAGTAGCCATCCCAACCAGTTGCTTTTAACTTTGGGAAAACTTCAGACGTGTAGTCACCACCTTGACAGGTAATAATGACATCCATTTGCTTCAGACTGGTAATGTCTGTAGCTTCCATAAGTGCTGGGGCAGTCTTACCACCAAATGAAGGAGCTTCACCACCTGCATTACTGGTAGAGAAGTAGAATGGCTCAATATGAGCAAAATCATTCTCTTCAACCATACGTTGCATAAGGACGGAACCGACCATCCCGCGCCAACCGACCAGACCTACTTTCATGTCATTTTGCCTCGGTGCGTTAAAATTGTTAAAGGGGGAGTTGAGTGTATCAAAAGTGCTCACAACTGCAAGCGTTACAGAATCAAAACAGCAATTTTATTGAGTAGAATATCTTGTTTATGTTACATACAAAATTGATAAAGATGACAAAAACATTAAAAAACAAATCATCTTAAAAGAGTAATTTCAATGATTTATATCGAAGTACTGGCAGTAGTGGTGATTTGGTTAAGCTTCTGGTCACTTATTCCTCGTGATGAGTGGTGGTTTCGAGGTGCAGATTTTCCAAGATTACAAATTCTGTTTATTGGCTTAATTGCTTTAATTGGTATGTTGTTTTGGCCGATCGAATGGGACGTATGGCGTGAGCTTTTGCTTGCGGTACTCATTGCAGCGATTGCCTACCAACTTAAAATGGTTTTACCGTATACGCTGTTTTGGAAAAAACAGGTTAAAAAGGTCAAACAGCATCAGCTAGATCCTAAAAAACAGATTTCACTGATAGTTTCTAACGTGCTCACCCCGAATGATAAATATCATTTACTACTTGAGCATGTACGGACGTTAAAACCTGATTTATTGCTTACTTTAGAGAGCGATACAACTTGGGAAAATGCTTTAAAAGAGATCGAGAAAGATTATCCATACCGTGTGCCCGTACCATTAGATAATTTATATGGCATGCATTTATATAGCCGGTTACCGCTTAAAAATACTGAGGTTAAATTCATTTTAAGTAATGAAATTCCTTCTATTCATACCACGGTAATTTTGCGATCTGGCATGCCTGTTCAGCTCTACTGTTTACATCCTAAGCCACCTAGCCCAACTGAAGCAAAAGATTCAACACTGCGTGACGCTGAGCTTTTAATTGTCGGAGACCAAATTAAAGATCTTGATGAAAGTTGTATTGTGATGGGGGATTTAAACGACGTAGCGTGGTCACGAACAACCCGTTTATTTCAACGTATTAGTGGGCTACTCGATCCACGAGTGGGGCGGCATTTTATTAATACTTTTCATGCGGACTATCCTTTATTACGCTGGTCACTTGACCATATCTTTCATAGTACAGACTTCGGTTTAGTAAAAATGCAGCGTTTATCTCATATTGGATCAGACCATTTTCCTGTCTATGTCGTTTTACAAACAGGTCGAATATTTGAAGAAATTCACGAGGAACTAGAACAAACTAAAGCCGATGAAGAAGAAGCTCAAGCCGCGATACAAGAAGGTATTGCTAAAGCTGAAAAAGAAGAAAAAATCGTGACTGATGAAATTGCACAGCCTTATAAAGAGAAAAATATATAAAGTGAGTTGTAAGCAATAACGTACAAAGATTTGAGTCTAGGTCCAATAGGCAGGCAGAGTTAAAACCCGTATTCTACATTCATCGGCACACGGAAGCGGGAATGGATAATCCCAAGTAAGGATGCACTAAGCTGATATGGAACGACATCACGGATAAGATGTTAGAACGGAAGCGATAAAAAGAATTATATACCCTGAAAGCACAACCTCATTTACCCGAGTTTTGCAGGACGCAGAACTCGGGTTGATATTTTATAGATATATCATTTAATTCGTTGTAAATAAAACCAATATTTTTAAGGTATTCTTAATTTTAAAATCTACTTAATTATAAGTCATCGTCCATAAATTTTTTTATATATCTGAGCAATTTTTAATGAAAATGGATACAAAAAACTTTTTTGTTAAGTTTTTGTTTTTATAGATTATTGATGGATAAATCTAGGCTTTGACCTATTTAGATATAAATTGGACTTGTTTAATTGGCAAATCTCAATAGAATGTGCCGATCGTTGACATGTTGGATCGTCAACAGGCATTGTTGTTTACTTCGCCGGATCGGCGGGTTGTGATTTGCTTGTGCATTTAAATTTCTGTTTGGAAATTCGTGTACATATTGAGGTTTCACTCTAAAGTAGTGGTCTTCTCCCTCTCATATTTGATACTTTGCGGTGCATAAGGATTGTCTTATGAAGAATTTTAAATTTAGCCTTGCATGGCAAATTTTAATTGCTTTAATCCTAGGGATAGTTGTCGGGGCTGTTTTACATAACCAGCCTGAAATCAAAGATAGTATTGTAAATAACGTTCTTACTCCATTAGGTAAGATCTTTATTAGCCTGATTAAAATGATTGTAATCCCAATCGTTTTCTCTACATTGATTTTAGGTATTGCTGGTGTTGGCAGTACAAAAAGTCTAGGGCGTCTTGGTTTTAAAACCATTCTCTATTTCGAAATTATTACTACTATTGCTATTTTGGTTGGCTTGTTTGCAGCGAATATCTTCCAACCAGGTGCTGGTGTAGATAAAGCGATGTTGGTGACGACTGATATTTCACAATATCAGCATACAGCTCAAGAAGTTGGATCACAGTCACATGGTTTGGTACAGACAATTTTGTCAATGATACCAACCAATATTGTTAACTCTATGGCACATGGTGAAATGCTGCCTGTGATTTTCTTTGCTGTGCTATTTGGTATTGGTTTATCTTCATTACCAGCTACAACAAAAGACCCATTATTAAATGTATTTCATGCTGTATCGGAAACAATGTTCCGTGTAACACACATCATCATGAAATATGCGCCAGTGGGTGTATTTGGCTTAATCGCTGTTACTGTTGCAAACTTTGGTTTTACTTCGCTTATTCCATTAGCTAAATTGGTTGTATTGGTTTATGCAGCCATCCTATTCTTTGCTTTAGTGGTTCTAGGTATTACTGCAAAAATGTTCAGCATCAATATCTTTACTTTATTTAAGATTTTGAAAGATGAATTAATTTTGGCGTATTCGACTGCAAGTTCGGAAACAGTTTTACCGCGTATTATGCAAAAAATGGAAGCTTATGGTGCACCAAAAGCGATTTCTAGTTTTGTAATTCCAACTGGTTATTCATTTAACCTTGACGGTTCTACACTTTACCAAAGTATTGCAGCAATCTTTATTGCTCAGCTTTATGGTATGGATATGTCGATCAGCCAACAAGTGATTTTGGTCATTACTTTGATGATTACTTCTAAAGGCATTGCTGGTGTTCCTGGCGTATCATTCGTGGTGTTATTAGCAACGTTACATACAGTTGGTATTCCGCTTGAAGGCTTAGCATTTATTGCTGGTGTTGACCGTATCATGGATATGGCTCGTACTGCGTTGAACGTTGTAGGTAACGCGCTTGCTGTACTTGTAATCAGTAAATGGGAAAAACAGTACGACTATGAAAAAGCTGCTGCTTATGAAGCATCTCTTAAGTAATAGAGAAGTTTTTTAGTCGAAAAAAACCCGCGAACATCGCGGGTTTTTTTATTGGGTTATTTCAATACACTTTGATATAGCTCAAGGGTCTGGTCACACATATCTTTTAAACTAAACATTGTCACAGGAGCGACTGTTTGAGGTTGTTCAATATGATGCTTTACTGTTTCTAATAAAGCTTTTTCATTTTCTGCTTCAACAAGACCCTGCGGGTACACATGAGATAAAATCTCGGCAACACCTCCACGGTTCCAACCAATCACTGGCGTACCGACTGACAGCGCTTCTAATGCTGTTCTACCGAATGTTTCTGCTTGATTGGATAGAGAGAGCACTATATCGCTAAAAGCGAGCCATTCGCGTATATCTGAGCGATGTCCTACAAAGGTAATTTTATCTGCAAGTCCTTTGCTTTGAATGGTGTTTTGCAACTCACTTAAATAGGCTTGTTTTTTTACATCAGCCCCACCCACAACAACAGCATGCAGTTGAGGATATTGTTCACCTAGTTTTTGCATCAGTTCAATTAAACTTTCATGTCCTTTTAAACGAGTAATACGGCCAGGTAGGCAAAGTAAAAATTTATTTTCGAGTTCGGGAAAGTCGTTAAAGACTTGGTTAAACCACTGTGCTGAAGGTTGGTAGTTATGCGGAAAAGCAGCAGGGTCAATGCCTCGATAAATACGGACAATATCTTGTGGTGGACAGTTTTTATAATGGTCTGTGATGTATTTAACTACGCTGTCAGAAACAGCGATCACTTTTTCTGCCTGAGTCATGATCGCACTATAACGATTAACTGAATAGAAACCATGTACCGTGCTAATGAGGTGAGGGCGTTTATTCGCTGGTATTTTTCTTAAAGCGAAGTGGGTTAGCCACGCAGGTACGCGAGAGCGCACATGTACAATGTCTGGTTGGTGTTCTTCAATAAGCTGACGTAATGGCCTAATTTGCCACAAGCTCGACAATGATTTTTTATGAATCGGCAGTGTTAAGTGTGTGGAACCTTCAGCTTCAAGTTGTGAGACCAAACGCCCGCCATTAGACACAACTAGAGACTGATGACCTTGTGCAACCAGTGCACGTGCAATTTCCAGTGTGCCGCGTTCTACGCCACCGCTATTAAGTTCTGGGAGAAGTTGCATCACTTTCATTGTTTTTTGCCTTATACGTTCATAAAAGATGGATCATCCATAGATACATCATCTCAAACTAAATCATTATCCAGAGTTTACTATCGTGATAGCGACATGGATGACGCTGTTGCGTTGTGTTACAAGGATGTAACATCAGCGGAACAAAGGATTTTTGCTTACTTTTTATCCCTAAAAAGTAAGGTCTGCCTATCCGAAAGTATTTGAATATCACTTTAAATCGAGGCTGTGCCTATTACTAATCTAAAATTATTACAGCCTTATCTTAATAAATCTCTTCATATCCCTCAGGACGTGTCTTAAAACGACGGTGAAACCACATATATTGAGTTGGTGCGATACGAAGCTGGTTCTCAATAATCTTATTCACACGCGTTGCATCATCGACTTCATCTTCACTTGGCATATTGTCAACCGCAGGTTCAATCAAAATATGATATTTAGGGTCTTGTACATTGCCATGACGATAAAAATATAAAGGAACAGCAACCGCCTTCGAGATTTTTAATAAACGACGGTGAGCGGTTACAGTGGCAGCTGGGACTCCAAAAAATGGTGCCATAACACCTTGTTTAAGCCCAAAGTCTTGATCGGGACTATACCAAATTGCATCACCCTCTTTAAGATGACGAATCAAACCACGCATGTCATCATGATCAATTTGTGCTTTATAAATTGTGCCGCGGCAACGATAAATTAGCATATCGAGGAGGGGGTTATTTTGAGGGCGATACACAACATCCGGCTCGAAATATTGGGCACATACATAACCACCTGCATCGAGTAAAGTACTATGTGTACCAAGCAATAAAACACCTTTGCCTTGAGCTTGAGCATTGGTAATGTGTTCTAAGCCTTCAATAGTGACACGGTTTTTAAACCAGTAAGGCTTATACCATGCGTTTAAAGTTTCAAATACCCCAAGCATCATATCCACAAAAACTTGTTTTGCTTGTTGCTGTACTTTTTCAGGTGTCCATTCTGGAAAGCAAACTTCTAAATTACGAATTGTGGTTTTACGACGAGATTTTAAATATTTCCAAGCGATATTTGCCAACCCGTGAGCCAAACGCCATTGAATTGCCCACGGTAAAATAGCCAAAAGCATCAGGAAAGTAATCGCAATCCACACACCCCAATATTTAGGCAACAAAAAGGACCATTGAAACTCACCGGGCGTATAAGGCTGCTTTTGGCTCATAACGATATAAAGAATTTAAAAAGTTAAAACTGCCAAAAGTGTATCACGAACTGAATTTATCGTCGTAATACACAGGAGTAAATTGAAGGTTTAGAGGAGATAAAGAAAAATAAAGTGGGTTATCGGCGGTGTTCTAGAAGAATACGAACCGCAAGGCCGGCTAATACTGTTCCCATGACCCAGAGTTGAATGCTTGCCCAAAGTGGTTTTTTCTGTAGAAAAAGAGCAATACTGCCGGCAGAAAATACAATCAGCGCATTTACTGAAACGCTTACAAAAATTTGTATGGTTCCGAGTTGGATAGACTGCGCTAAAATACTGCCTTGTTGTGGGTGAATAAATTGAGGTAATAAAGATAAATACATAATCGCAATTTTAGGATTAAGTAAATTTGTCAAAAACCCCATTAAAAATAACTTTAATGGTGAATCAACTGCTAAATCTTTAATATTAAAAATAGGTGCGGCATTGGGACGTAAAGCTTTCCACGCTAACCAAAGTAAGTACATTGCACCGACAATACGAATAGTGTCGTATGCATAAGGTACTGCAACAACAAGTGCTGTAATCCCGAAAGATGCGCAGAGCATGTAAAATACAAAACCAACGGCAACGCCACCGAGAGAAATAAATCCTGCGATTTTGCCCTGACTAATGGAATGAGAGATAAGGTAAATCATGTTCGGGCCAGGGGTGAGTACCATCGCCAGACAAATTAATCCAAATGCCAAAATTTGAGAGAGATCTAGCATGGAAATATCCTTAAATATTATTATACTGATAGGTATAACATAATTGTTTTGTATACAGCGAAACTTTATTCATTGTCTTTTGAATCAAAAAATAAGAATAATTCAGTATGATATGAATATCTTGAATTTATAGAAATTTATGAGAAATCTCCATATTGATGCCACAAAAGGTGTCTTAATTTTTCTGGTTGTATTGGGTCATTACCTTGAAAGGTTAATTGGCTGGAACGAACCTCTAAATCAAGCGATTTTAGGGAGTATTTACTTTGTTCATATGCCCGCTTTTATTTTTATATCGGGAATATTTTTTAAAGAAGAGAAAATCCTAGAAAAGTTAATTTACTTTTTATCGTTATATTTGCCGTTTCAGCTTTTATTTCAATTGCTTGATGCTTTTTATAATGGAAGTCTTTGGAATGGGACATTTCAATTCTTATGGTTTGCTAAACCTTATTGGGTGCTTTGGTATTTATTTAGCATGGGAATTTGGACGCTTTTAGCTTTTTTCCTAAAAAAGACAGCATATCCAGTTCTATTTTCTATTATTTTAGCTTTACTTATTGGATTTTCACCTATCAATAATTATAGTTATTCAATAGGTAGAATTTTCGTATTTTTACCTTTTTTTATGACTGGGGCGATCTATGGTAAAACTATTTTTCAGTATATTCCGCAGTTACCTTATGAAAAATTATTTGCTGTTATCATATTATTAATAATTACTATTGTAGCCGCTATAAGCCATTATAGTTATTATTGGTTATTTGGGAGTCTATCTTATATTCAGTTACATGTAGATTTATGGCAAGGAGTGCTGATCCGCAGTGTAATTATGTTGCTATCGGCTATGGGTGTTTTGAGTTTATTTGTATTCACTCAAAATTTTAAACAACCTTGGATTGGTTTAGGTCAAAAAACACTGCCAGTTTATATATTGCATGCTTTTGTAATTATTGTTTTGACCCATCAGTTAAGCTTTAAATATTCGGTAGAGATTAATATTTTCATTAGTCTTGTTTTGGCTGTCCTAACTTGCATGGTTTTACAGTTACAGATATTTGAACGTTTAATTCGCTTCATCTCTTTATTTGTATATAAGCCTTTTATGAAATTACTAGAAATTCTAAATCCAAAAAAGGGCTTTAATTAAAGCCCTTTTTATTGATTAACTGCCTTTACTCACTTGCTCAAGTTCATCCCAGCGCTCTAACTTTTCAAGGAGTAACTCTTCAATTTCTGCTAGACGCTGGCTTGCTTTGGTTGCCGCATCGGCATCCGTTACGAACCAGGAGCCGTCAGCAAGTTTGTCAGAAAGTTCAGCTTGCTCATTTTCTAACTTTTCAATTTCTGCCGGTAATTGCTCAAGTTCACGTTGATCTTTGTAGCTTAATTTGACCTTTTTTACGTTCGTTTGAGCTGCATTTTTTTCAGCTTCTGCTTTAGCCTGAGCTTTTTTTACATCGCCTTTTTGGTCAACGACTCTCTCATTTGGACGCTGAATTAAATAGTCCTGATAACCACCGATATATTCTGCAATACCGCCTTTGCCATCAAATACCCAAGTTGATGTCACAACGTTGTCCATAAAAGCACGGTCATGGCTAATTAGAAGCAAAGTACCTTTATATTCAGACAACATCTCCTCAAGTAGCTCAAGTGTGACCATATCTAAGTCATTCGTTGGCTCATCCATTACAATCAGGTTCGATGGCTTGAGCAACAGTTTTGCTAACAGGACACGATTACGCTCACCACCAGAAAGTGCTTTCACCGGTGTACGAGCTCGTTCCGGAGAGAATAGGAAGTCTTGTAAGTAACTGAGAATATGGCGACGTTGACCATTTACATCAACGAAATCTGAACCTTCAGAAACGTTTTCAGAAACCGACTTTTCAAGATCAAGCTGATTACGTAATTGGTCGAAGTAAGCAATTTCAAGCTGAGTTCCTGTTTTGACAACACCTTCGTGCTGAACTTCGCCTAAGATCGCTTTAATTAAAGTAGTCTTTCCTACGCCGTTATCACCGACCAAACCAATGCGGTCACCGCGCATAACAATGGCAGAGAAATCTCTAATGAGGGTTTGTCCATCGTAACTTACGCTTAAATGTTCAATATCAAATACAAGTTTGCCGGAGCGCTGTGCTTCTTGAACGCCCATATTGACTTTGCCTTGTTGGAAACGGCGAGCTTTTGACTCTTCTCGTAATGCTTTAAGGGCACGGACACGACCTTCATTACGTGTACGACGTGCTTTAATACCTTGACGAATCCATGCTTCTTCTTCGGCAAGTTTCTTTTCAAACAAGGCATTTTGTTTTTCTTCAGCTTCAAGTTGCTGAGCTTTTAGGTCAAGGTAACGAGAATAGTTTCCTTCATAGCTGCGTAATATACCGCGATCCAATTCCACAATACGAGTTGCAAGGCGGTCTACAAAAGAACGGTCATGCGAAATAAAGAGTAAGGTTAAATTATTTTGATCAAGCAGGAATTTCTCAAGCCACTCAATACTTTCAACATCTAAGTGGTTAGTTGGCTCATCGAGTAATAACACATCTGGTTGGGTAAGTAGGGCGCGGGCAAGTAAAACACGACGTTTACGGCCACCCGATAGGTCGGCTAGATCTGCATTCGGATCTAACTCCATTTTACCTAAAATCGTGTTGACCTTATTTTCTAATGCCCATCCATCAAGTTGGTCAAGTTTATGCTGTAAAGATCCCATACGATCGCAAGCTTCCATGTCACCAAGTACACAGGCATCACTTGCTTCATGATAGGCTTTAAGTACGGCAGCAGCTTCTCCTGCACCTTCTGCTACAATATCTGCAACTTTGCCCGATGACATTGGAACATCTTGGGCTAACATAGAAACAGTTAAACCATTTTGGACAGAAACTTCACCAGAATCTGGTAGTAGGCTTCCCTCAATGAGTTTAAGTAAAGTAGACTTACCTTCACCATTACGACCAATTAAACAGACTCGTTCGCCACGTTCTAGGTTGAAGTTCGCGCCATCGAGCAGGGCAGGTCCGCCAAAAGCAAGTTGGACATCCCTTAAAGTAATATAGGCCATAATGTTTTCCAAAATCTCAAATGAGGACTTAAATGACTAAACCACCATATCATGATGATCAAGCGTCATTTTCCGCACCCATTGAAGATTTGCAAGTGCGAATTGCATTTTTAGATGATTTAGTTGAGGAATTAAATCAGCAACTCGCGATTCAAACTTTAGAAATAGCTGATTTAAAAAAACAAATGCAATTACTTTATCAACGTGTGGAATCTGCAGATTTATCAGAGGGTGTTGCACCTTTTGATCCATTAACGAATAAACCACCGCATTACTAATTAAAATGGCAAGCGTTACGCTTGCCATTTATTTTCAAAAGTGCAACTTAAAATCCGTGTAAAACGATTTTTCCTTTGGTTGAACCACTTTCAATTTGCTCATGAACCCGTGTTAAGTTTTCAGCATTAATTGGGCTTAAAACCTGAGTCACAGTTGTTTTGATTTTACCTTCATCCACCAGTTTACTGACTTCATTTAGTAGCTCACTTTGTTTTTCCATATCTTCAGTCTGGAACATAGAGCGCGTAAACATAAATTCCCAGTGAACTGAGACAGACTTAGATTTAAACGGTTTAATATCTAACTGATCAGGGTCATCAATAAGTCCAAAATGACCTTGTGGAGCAATTAACTCTACAATATCTGATAAATGTTGATCTGTTTCAGTGGTTGAGAATACATATAAAGGTGCACTTAAACCTAATTGTTTAATTTGTGCAGCTAAAGGCTGACGGTGGTTTAATACATAGTCAGCACCTAGTTGTTCTACCCATTCTTTTGTTTCGGGGCGTGAAGCTGTAGCAATAATCGTGAGGCTAGTTAATTGCTTAAGAAGCTGAATGGTAATTGAACCTACCCCACCAGCTCCACCAACCACTAAAATAGTCGTATTAGCAGGCGCAGTCTTTGGAACTTGTAGGCGATCAAATAACATTTCCCAAGCTGTGATTGCCGTTAAAGGGAGGGCCGCAGCCTCGGTCACTTCTAAAGTCTTTGGTTTATGCCCGACAATACGTTCATCAACCAATTGCAACTCACTATTACTGCCTTGGCGATTTAAAGCACCTGCATACCAAACCACATCACCAATTTTAAATTGGGTAACTTTATCGCCAATCGCTTCTACCGTGCCTACAGCATCCCATCCAAGTACTTTCCAACCAGATTGTTCAGCACTTACATTTTTACGTATTTTGGTATCGACTGGATTTACTGATACAGCTTGAACACGAACAAGTAAATCATGTCCTTTAGCTACTGGAGTGTCGAGTTCAATATCTACGAGTGCCTCTGGCAATGTAATAGGCCCCGCTTTTTGATATGCCACAGCTTTCATAATCATCATTCCTCTTGTGGAGAGTTTGATCATAACGTAAGCTTAAAAATAGTGACTACAGACAAATAACGCTCATAGTGTCAAAAAGGATACTGTAAAATGGCAAAAGCTCGACATTCAAGTTTTGACTGCTCACCAGGTTGTTCAGTTGAGGCAGCGATCAGTTTGATTGATGGCAAATGGAAATGTGTCATTCTTTGGCATTTATTAAATGAAGGAACTTTACGATTTAGTGAAATTCGTAAACGAGTTCCAAGCATTACACAAAGAATGCTGACCAATCAGCTTCGGGAATTAGAACAAGATGGCATTATTCATCGTGAGGTTTATCCTCAAGTGCCTCCTAAAGTGGAATATTGTCTAACTGATTTAGGGCGCGGGCTTGAGCAGATACTTCTTGCTTTAAAAACTTGGGGAGATGCGCATCTGGATCAGTTTGGTAAGTTAACTACTCTTGAAACTGAAAAGAGCGCCTAAATATTCTGCCTAGATTGTTAAAAATATCTATGAGGAAATGTTGTAGTTTTTAGCCTTGTCGGTTAATTGGACATTATTTTTATGATGTAACTTGCGTTTTCTGGTCAGCTTATGCAACTCTAATAAAAGAGATTAATAGGTTTTGCTATGGACAATATCGGAATTTGGGTTACCGTTATCATTGTTCTTTTCGTGCTAGGCTCCATTTTTGGTTTAAGAGTGAGTCCACGTGAAAAGGCGCTGGGAATTATGCGAGACAAAGCCCGCAAAATGGGGCTACATCCACGCGTAATTGCTGCACCTGAATGGACACATGTCCCGATGGCAACTGAAAAGCGTGCCAGCATGGTTGCTTACTATAGTGTATTGATCCCCGATGCTCGTTTACCGCTCATGCGTGCTCGCGTTATAGACGGAAAATTAAAAGTTGTGCAAGGCGATGAGAAATTTAATGATTCTCCCATTGCATTAAAAGGGATTTATGCTATTGATATGCAGGCAAACTGTGTAGGCCTTTATTGGGATGAGGAATCGGACCTGAAAGCTACGCAATTAGATGAGATGAAGGCTTATCTGTTGGCCTTGGCTGAAGCCTGATTTTTAAATTTATTGGTATAGGAATAACATTTTATATGGCGAATACCTCGCGCTCTGCATCTCAAAGCACAGCATCTTCTGCCTCTGCTGCACATAAACGTGCCTTAGTGATTGTGGAGTCGCCTGCCAAAGCGAAAACCATCAACAAATATTTAGGTTCGCAGTACATTGTTAAGTCTTCTGTAGGTCACGTACGTGACTTGCCAACAGGCGGCAGTAAAGCAACAGAGAAAAAGCCGGCTGCCCGGACCAAACTCACTGAGGCTGAAAAAGAACAAAAAGCGAATCAGGCTTTAATCAATCGTATGGGAGTCGATCCGGAACATGGATGGCAAGCGCATTACGAAGTTCTGCCTGGCAAAGAAAATGTTGTTGCTGAACTCAAGAAACTTGCTAAAGATGCAGATGCAATCTATCTCGCAACGGACTTGGATAGAGAAGGGGAAGCAATCGCTTGGCACTTACGCGAAGTGATTGGTGGTGACGATAGCCGTTATCATCGTGTGGTATTTAACGAAATTACTAAAAATGCCATTCAAGAAGCATTTAAACAGCCAACACGTCTCGACTTAAACCGTGTTAATGCACAACAAGCACGTCGTTTCTTGGACCGTGTAGTAGGCTTCATGGTTTCGCCATTACTGTGGGAAAAGATTGCCCGTGGTTTATCGGCAGGTCGTGTACAGTCTGTAGCGGTAAAGCTTGTTGTTGAACGTGAACGTGAAATTCGTGCTTTTATTCCAGAAGAATATTGGCAAGTCTTTGCAGACACTAAAGCTAAAAAAGATGACATTCGTCTTGAGGCTGTTAAACAGGCGGGTAAAACGCTTAAATTAAAAAATAAAGCTGAAACAGATGCCCTGTTAGATGTATTAAAAGGTGCTGAATATAAAGTTGCCCAGCGTGAAGATAAACCAACTAAGGTGAATCCAAGCGCCCCATACATCACTTCGACTTTGCAACAAGCTGCAAGTACACGTTTAGGTTTCTCTGTAAAGAAAACCATGATGTTGGCGCAGCGCTTGTATGAAGCTGGTTTCATTACTTATATGCGTACTGACTCAACGTTTTTGAGTGATGATGCTGTAAGTATGGTACGTGCGCATATTGAAAGCCAATATGGCGAAAAATATTTACCAGCTAAGCCAAATCGCTATGGTAATAAAGCAGGTGCTCAAGAAGCCCACGAAGCTATTCGTCCATCAAATGTTGCGCTGACTGGTGATCAACTTGCTGGTGTAGAGCGTGATGCACAGCGTTTGTATGATTTAATTTGGCGTCAATTCGTAGCTTGCCAAATGACTCCGGCAGAATATTTATCTTCAACTTTAACAGTTGAAGCTGGCAATGTGGAGTTAAAGGCAAAAGGCCGTACGCTTGTATTTGATGGCTTTACTAAAGTTCGTGGTGCCAATAAATCTGATGACGATATCATTTTACCTGCAATTAAAGTGGGTGAAATTTTAAAGCTCGAAAAGCTAGATCCAAGTCAGCATTTTACCAAACCGCCAGCTCGTTTTACTGAAGCATCTTTAGTAAAAGAACTTGAAAAACGTGGTATTGGTCGTCCGTCGACTTATGCTGCCATTATTTCTACGATTCAAGAACGTGGTTACGTTAAGTTAGAAAATCGCCGTCTCTTTGCTGAGAAAATGGGTGAGATCGTAACGGATCGTCTTGATGAAAGTTTTAATAACCTGATGAACTATGCATTTACAGCAGACCTTGAAGGTCAGCTCGATAAAGTTGCAACAGGTGAGCGTAACTGGAAGGAATTGCTAGACACATTCTATGGTGATTTTAAAAAGCGTTTGACCAATGCTCAAGGTGAGCAGGGAATGCGTCGTAACCAGCCAGTTGAAGTACCAGCAGTACATTGCCCTGAATGTTCACGTCCAATGCAGATTCGTACGGGCACTACAGGCGTATTCTTAGGGTGTTCTGGCTATAACTTGCCGCCTAAGGAACGCTGTAAAGGGACCTTGAACTTAACGCCAGTTGAGTCTCTAGCAGCGTTATCTGATGATGATAGTGCTGAAACAGCAGACTTGATGTCAAAACATCGTTGTCCGAAATGTGGTACAGCAATGGACAGCTACGTCATTGATGGTGGCCGTAAGTTACATGTTTGTGGTAACAACCCGGATTGCGATGGCTATGAGCTTGAAGAAGGCGAGTTCAAGATCAAAGGTTATGATGGCCCAACCATTCCTTGTGATAAATGTGATGGTGAAATGCAGCTTAAGACTGGTCGCTTCGGCCCATATTTCGCTTGTACAAGCTGTGACAATACTCGTAAAGTCTTGAAAAATGGTCAACCTGCACCACCACGTGTAGAACCAATCAAGATGGAACATTTGCGTTCAACCAAGCATGATGATTATTTTGTGTTACGTGATGGCGCGGCTGGTCTGTTCTTGGCTGCAAGTAAGTTCCCGAAAATTCGTGAAACACGTGCACCAAAAGTTGCTGAGCTTCGTAGCGTAGCTGATCAACTTGATCCAAAATACCAGTTTATTTTACAAGCTCCAGATGTAGACCCTGAAGGTAATCCAACCATTGTGAAGTTTAGTCGTAAGAACCAATCACAATATGTGGGTTCTGAAACACCAGAAGGTAAACAAACCAAATGGAGCCTAATTTATCAAGACGGTAAATGGATTGAAGGCTAAATAAGACAGATAAAAAAATGCTAGCTCAGCTAGCATTTTTTTCATCTACAACAATAAAAGAAAATATTAATTTTTATGGGGAAAAAGAATGTGGAAAAACATTCGGATTTTATGTCTATTAATTGTTTTATTAATCGTTGCAGTTCAAGCGTGGCGTGACCAAAACCAAGACTGGAATCAGCCTATTGTGGTGGTATTGCACCCAATAAATGCAGATGGCTTACAAACCACACAAGCTTATATTCATCAGTTACAAAACACTGATTTCCAGGCGCTTAAAAGCTATTTAAGTGAATGGTCGCAACATTATCGGGGGCAATCAGCAAACTTTGAAATACGCTTAGGGCAACAGTTACAGCAGCGTCCACCTGAGGTGCCACAAAATGCTGGTATTTTTCATGTGGTTTGGTGGAGTTTAAAGTTTCGTTTTTATGCATGGCGACAACAACAGCCTGAAGATAATGGAGCATCGCTCAAACTTTATTTAAATTATTACGATCCCAATTATCAAAAAGTTTTGGTGCATTCGACTGCTTTAGAAAAGGGCCGTATTGGTAGTGTTAATTTGTTTGCTACACGTGGGCAAGCATCACAAAATCAGGTTGTAATCGTTCATGAGCTATTACATGGCTTTGGGGCAAAAGATAAATATGATTTAAAAACAGGTCAGCCCATATATCCATTAGGATATGCACAACCTGAAAAAGTACCCCTTTATCCACAAAAGCGAGCAGAAATCATGGGTGGTCGAACACCATTATCTGAGCAGACCAGCAAAATGCCAAGTGATTTACAAGAAACCGTCATAGGTTTACCAACAGCTCAAGAAGTGGGGTGGCTGAAATAAAATTGTGGATAAATACTGTTTTATCCACATCAATTGTTAATAAACGATGCACATCTTATACAGACAATAAATGTGAAGTGCATCACTATAATGACATTATATAAACTTCCTAATACCTGATAATAAGAGTCGCCGTCATGAAAACTGTAGGTAATGATTTGGTTCGTAATCAGCTACATGCTGATCGTAAATGGTATCTAATATTAGGCTTTGTGCTCATTATTTTTGGTTTGGTGTTATTTAGCTCACTGCCATTTGCCACATTTTCGGTTGTTTTTCTGTTTGGTATTTTAATGATGGTGGGTGGTGTACTGCATTTAATTGCTGCCTTAAGTGTATTTAAAGGCGGTAGCCGATGGCTGTGGGCACTTTTTGGAGTGCTGTATTTAATGGCAGGCTATTATGCATTTTCTACGCCTGTTACTACGGCTGTGGTTTTAACAAGCTTATTATCAATTGCTCTGATTATTGCGGGTGTAATCCGCACTATAAATGCATTTTTACTAAGACCAATTGCAGGGTGGGGCTGGACTTTATTTTCAGGATTATTAACCCTCGCTACAGGTATTTTAATTTTAGTTTCTAAAGATTCTCCGTTTTGGGTGTTAGGAATGTTTTTGGCAGTAGATATTTTATTTCAGGGTATTAACTTTTTAGGACTCGCTTCTGCGATTAAGCATTTACCTTCTAGCTCAAAAACAGTTTCTTAAAATAAATAACGAACAAAAGAGCACTTAGGGTGCTCTTTTTTGTTTTTAGTGAGCGAAGGTCCATCTCATGGCATGGGTCTGTTAAACTAAGCCTTGGTGTTTTAGCGATATGTGTTATGAGTCTTGCAAAGTTAATTAATGAATTAAATGCTCAGCAAAAAAAAGCAGCGACGACTACGGCTCAAAACTGTCTGGTTTTGGCTGGAGCGGGTTGTGGCAAGACAAAAACTATTGTTGCTCGCGCAGCTTATTTAATTGATCAAGGTTTACCTGCAAATCAAATTCAGATTTTAACGTTCACGCGCCGAGCTGCGAGTGAAATTGTTGCAAGGGTTGAACAGCATGTTGGGGCACAAGCCAAAGGTCTTCGTGCATCCACTTTCCATACCTTTTGCATGTATTTATTGCGTCGTAATCCGCAAGCGTTTGGTTTAACCCAATTTAGTATTATTGATCGTGATGATCAGTTACTCATGTTTCGCTTATTGAGAGGCAAAGACAAAGATAATGTTTTGCCTAAAGCGGCAGAGCTGTGTGATTTATATTCTTATGCCCGAAATACGCAATCTAAGCTTTCTGAAGCGTTACTCAAGCAATTACCTGAAGCATATGAATATAAATCACAAATTGCTGAGTTAATGAAAACCTATGAACAGCGTAAAAGAGAGCGTAATTTTTTAGACTATGATGACATTTTGTCGATCGTCGCTGTTCATTTACAAAACTCCGAAGCATTGACGAACTGGGTTGCTGGTTTCTGCCAAGCTTTGTTGGTTGATGAGATGCAAGATACCAACCCTTTACAGTGGGCACTTTTGCAGCCACTGATTGGTAAGGTGAAATTATTTTGTGTGGGAGATGATGCCCAGTCGATTTACGGTTTCCGTGGGGCCGATTTTGAAAACATTTATTCTTTTAAAGAACGTATTCCAGATGCAGTGATTCATACCTTAGATCTGAATTATCGCTCGACTCAAGAAATATTAGATTTATCAAATTGGTTACTCGCTCACAGTCCAATCGATTACCAAAAACAGTTACAGGCACATCGTGGCAAAGGACAAAAGCCACAACTCCATTTGTTTGGTAATGAATTTGAAGAAGCCAACTGGATTGCACAAGACTTAATAGAGCGACACCAACAGGGCGCAAATTGGTACGACCATATGGTGTTAGTCCGCTCTGGTTACAGCGCACGCTATTTAGAAGGTGCATTTATTGCCGCTGAAATTCCGTATCGTTTTATTGGTGGCGTAAAGTTACTTGAATCAGCGCATGTAAAGGATGTGCTCAGTTTATTGCGTATTGTGAGTAACCCGCAGGATGACTTGGCTTGGATGCGCTTTTTAACCTTATGGGATGGAATTGGAGATGTGGGTGCCAGCAAGCTAGCGCAAGAGTTAATGAGCATTAGTGAGGTCGAAGAGCGTTGTCAGCGTTTGGAGCGTCATGGAAAAGTTCCTTTACAGGCCATTTTGATTTTGAAACAGCTTGATGTGCTACAGCAGCATGTTGAGGCAAGCATTGGTCTAGCACTTGATGCATTAAGTGAACAGTTAGAGCAAAACTATAAAACTAAAGACTGGTCACGTCGTGCTAGGGATTTCGACCTAGTTAAACAACTTGCGCGTAAACATGCATCTCTTGGTGAGTTTCTTGAAGAATATGTGCTTGAACCAATTTCAATTTCTGAAATTGAAAAAGCGGGTGATGATGATTTAGTGACCTTAATTACAATTCACTCCGCTAAAGGTGCAGAACAGAAAGTGTGTTATGTGCCACATGTCTCACCAAACCAATATCCCTATGCGCGTGCACAGGGCGATTTTGATGAAGTCGAAGAAGAGCGCAGAGTATTGTATGTTGCATTAACGCGTGCGGAAAATGAATTGATTTTGACGAAGCAAAATCTCAATACATGGTCACAAGACACGTATGACGAACAAGGCCGCAAAATCGAAAGCTATTTTCTAAATGATTTACCTGCCCATTTGGTTCAGGCCAAAATTCATCGTCAGGTACCACAGCCATTCGCCAAAAAACAATGGAATACTTCACGAACAGTAAACTTAGGTTTTGGTATCGATCTTGACTAAATTACTGTATAAGACACTGTGAATACTCAAATGTATATTGGCCTTTCTTTTGATGGTCAATGAAGGTTGGAAAATGAAAATATTAGTTCGTAATTTAGATCGTTCAGTGACTGAAGCTGAAGTTTTAGAGCTGTTTAAAGCTTATGGTAAAGTTGAGTCTTGTGTCGTTGTAACCGATAAAGATACGGGTAAATCAAAGGGCTTTGGCTTTGTCGAAATGCCGAATCCGCGTGAAGCCATTAAAGCAATCAAAGGACTAAATACACTTAAAGTAAAAGGTTACGGTATTCGGGTTAAGGCAGCTGAAGAGTAAGGCTTTTATGCAACAATTTTTAGCTCTTTCTGTGGTTGCTCCAAATGGAACACGTATAGCTCAGGGAATAAAAACACTTGAAGTTCGTTCATGGGTCCCTGCACAGCTGCCTCTTAAAGATCTATTCATTGTTGAGAACCAAAATTTTTTAATAAATGATGGTGATGAAGAAGAGGGAGTCGCGGTCGCTTTGGTTGATGTTGATTCTATTCATGTTTGGCGAAACGATGAGATTGAACTTGCCTGTGCCTCTGGTTGGAGTGAAGGATATTTTGCTTGGGTTCTAAGTAATGTGCGTCCTATGAAGCGACAGTTGAAAGTTCCGGCTAAACGTAAAATTTATCAAGTCTCTCTGGATTTACCATAAATAACGTTGATTTTATCAATGGAGTCGTTAAGCTAAGAATAGCCATATAGATGGCAATTTTAGAACAGGAAAGTTTAGTTATGTCACGTGTTGCTCGTTATCATGCCGATCGTACCAATCAAAAACTCTATTTTGCACGCTTAGCGTGTCAACAAGCAGAGCAAACTGATCATGTACAGCAGGTACAAGCGTATCGTGAAGCAGCTGTATTTCATTTACATGGCGCGATGTTGGCATTTTTGCAAGAATTAGTACGTTATTATCGTTTAAATGACTTGCAACCGACATTAAAATCTATTGAAGAGCATATGGCGGCAAAAGGACAAGTTTCTCCGGAAGTTTCTGTTTTGCAGCAATTGGCAAAAGATGGCTTCGTTGCAGAATTAAAACGTGCTTACCGTATGTGCCAATATGCACCGGAACCAACTGAACCGACACCGGAAGAAGAAACTTCTTCTAATTTGATCATTAAAGTGACTCAGGGACCACAATCATGGTTACCTGATGTGAAAATTTTGCGTGAATGGCATAGAGAGTTAAGTCATTTAATTGATGGTTTTCGTAACGAAATGGTCGAGTTCTAAAATTAAACTATCTGAGCGCTTGAAATTTAGTCCCAGTGCGCCTATATAAATAAGACGAGAGATGCAAAGTGCAAGGGTGCTTTGCCACCATGTTGAAACATGGAGGAAGTATATGTCTATACAGCAATTGAAAGAGTTATTTGGAAATCAAGAAGCAGTGTTGGAATTAGTCCAACTAGAAGGTGGTGAGCTCGCCTTGCGTAATGCTGGTTCTGAAAAAGAGCCCTTGGTTAAAATTCAGTTTAGTGATGAACTAAAAGCAATATTAGGTGAACAGACGCCTATAGTTGCACAACATATGATTCAAGCTGCTTTGTTTGGGCTGTTAGAAAAGCAGGTCAATGAATGGCAGGCTGAAGTTGTGGATGAGCAGCCTAAATTCTTAAGTTAAAAAAAGCGTACTCTTGAGTACGCTTTTTTTGTATGCATTAATGATGTGTGGACTGATGCGCAAGTTCGATTTGATTTAAAATATGATGGCTCATATTCTTAGCCATTTCTTCTTTCGCATAGAATACTTCACCAATGTGTTCGTCTCTAATCACTGCGGCTTCTTCTTTACTTTCTGCACAAATTAAAACCTGAATTTGAGGGTTCAATTGCTTCGCAATATCTACAATCCGATGAATATCTAAAATATCCATAGGTGAAATTACCAAGAGTCGTGCGTGCATGATATGTGCTTGAATTAAAACGCCAGGTTCGGTTGCTACACCACTTACAGCTGCAATATTTGCCTGACGTAGTTTTTCTACGATTTCACGATTCTCTTCTGCAATTACGACTTTAATATTTTGATTAATTAAATTTTCAGTAATACGTCGTCCAACGCCACCATACCCTACAATCACCACTTGATCGCGTAGATAAGATTGATCGACTTCATCGGGCAGCATGGCTAATGGGTCGCCACTACGTTCAAGAAGTCGTGCTAAATGAGAGCGTTCACGAATCCAGCGTTGTATCGGTTCAATTGCCGAGAAGATGAAAGAGTTCAGTGTAATTGAGAATAATGCGCCTGCTAAAATCAGGTTTTGAGCTTCTAAAGTTAATAGACCTAAAGAGACACCAAGGGTAGCCAAAATAAATGAAAACTCACCAATTTGAGCAAGGCTGGCCCCGACTGTTAAAGCAGTATTGATTGGATAGCGGAAGAATAAAACCAAGGCCATTGCAGCAAGTGTTTTACCCACCATAATAATTGCGATAACAGCCAAGATATGTAGTGGACGTTCAATAAGAATATGTGGATCAAACAACATCCCTACTGAAACGAAAAATAAAATCGAGAAAATTTCACGTAGTGGTAGCGTTTCTTCTTCTGCGCGATGGCTAAAATCTGATTCTTTAACGACCATTCCGGCAAAGAATGCCCCTAATGCCATTGAAACTCCAAAGATGGCATAAGAACCATAGGCAATCGATACAGCAGCAGCGACTACAGTAAGCGTAAATAGCTCTCTTGAACCTAAGCGAGCAACAAACTGCATAATAATAGGCACAACGCGCTTACCGACAATCAGCATAAAGGCGATAAAGCCAATAACCTTTAATAGGGTGATTCCAAGTGTTAGCCAGATGTTACCTTCTGCGCCTGCTGGGGCTTTTCCGCCAAGTAAAACAGCTGTAGCTGGAAGAAGTACCAAAACAAGTACCATGACTAAATCTTCAACTAATAGCCAGCCCACAGCAATTTTGCCGTTTACAGAATCTAGAAGACCACGGTCTCCCAAAGCTTTTAATAATACAACTGTACTCGCACATGACAGGCTTAAGCCAAAAACGAGTGCGGAGCCAAAGCTCCAGCCCCATAACATTGAAACGCCAATACCCAGTAAAGTTGCAACAGCAATTTGTAAGATTGCACCTGGCAAGGCAATGCGGCGAACAAGTAAAAGATCATTTAAGGAAAAATGCATACCAACGCCAAACATGAGGAACATTACACCAAGTTCAGCAAGTTGGTTTGCAAGATGAATATCTGCTTCAACACCAGGAGTATTAGGACTAATAATAATTCCGGCAATGAGATAGCCAATAAGAGGGGGAAGTCGTAGTCGGGCGGCAATATAGCCAAAAAACAGGGCAACGCCGAAACCAACAGCAAGTAAAATAATTAAATCTACGTCATGCGGCACTAAAAACTCCTTTTACGTGAGTTAGGCTAAAGACAAGCATAAAAAATGCCAAGGCGGAATATGTGGAAAGTTTAACAAAAAGGCTGGTATAAAAAAAATGCAAAAAAAAAACGACTTCATAAAGAAGTCGTTTTTTTTCGAGGCTAAAATTATTTGATTTTAGCTTCTTTGAAAATCACGTGTTGACGGATTTTTGGATCAAATTTTTTGATTTCCATTTTTTCCGGCATAGTACGTTTGTTTTTAGTCGTGGTATAGAAGTAACCTGTACCAGCTGAAGAAACGAGGCGAATCTTATCACGCATTGCTCAGACTCCTTAGATCTTTTGACCTTGAGCACGAAGGTCTGCAACAACCTTTTCGATACCCAATTTGTCAATAATACGCATACCTTTAGTGGTTAAACGAAGACGTACAAAACGTTTTTCGCTTTCTAACCAGAAACGGTGGTGGTGCAGGTTCGGCTCGAACCGGCGCTTGGTTTTGTTGTTGGCGTGTGAGACGTTGTTACCAACGACTGGACGCTTGCCGGTAACTTGGCAAACCTTAGACATGGTGTAACTCCATTGATTTAGCCAACAGCAAATCTGTGGCCAGTCATACTAAATGTAAACGGATGAATTCATTCAAGGGGCGTTTTATACCAAAAATACGATTAAAAGACAAGCGAAATTGGTAAAAACGAGGCATGATCTAGTATAACAGATCATGCCTTGATCAGTTAACGCAACAAGGTTTTCGAAATGAAGCGATGAATCGGTTTATTGAACGGCGGAAGAATATATTTCAAGCTATAAAGTTTTGGATTTGACATGACCGAACGTTCATGTGAAAGCCCAAAAAAGCCCTCCGGTCCGTGATATTTACCCATACCTGACGCACCAATACCGCCAAAAGGTAAATCATCTTGTGCTACATGGGTAATCACCATGTTAATTCCGAAATGCCCTGAATGAGTATGCTGAGAGATATAATCGGCGCGTGCCTGATCATAGTCAAAATAATACATCGCCAAAGGACGTGGTCGACTATTAATAAATTCGATGACTTCTTCGATTTGGTCATATTCTAAAATTGGTAGAACAGGACCAAAAATTTCATTTTGCATAATATCCATTGCAGTCGTTACACCAGTAACCAGAGTCGGTGCAATTTTGCGGACATCATCTAAAATTTCATTTTGAGGATTAATTTCAATAATACGAGCACCCTGATCACGGGCATTTTCTAGATAGCCCTGAATACGGTTGTACTGCTTATCATTAATAATAGATGTGTAGTCTTGATTGTTACGGAAATGAGGATACATTCCAGCCACAATCAATTTAAAGTTTTCAATGAACTCGGCAGTTTTACCACGCGGCAAGAAAATATGGTCTGGCGCAACGCAAGTTTGGCCTGCATTCCATAATTTACCCACAGCAATACGCTGTGCGACATCTTTCATGTCTACGGAAGCATGTACAAGCGCAGGGGATTTACCACCCAACTCAAGAATGACTGGCACAAGGTTTTGAGCTGCAGCCGCCATGACTGTTTTACCGACAGAAGTCGAGCCTGTGAAAATCATTTTGTCAAAAGGCAGGTGACTAAACGCATCAGAGATCACACCACCGCCATTAACCACAGCAACCAATTCTTGTGGAAAAGCTTCAGAAAGTGCATTTTCAAGAACTTGTCCAAAATTTGGAGAAGCACTCGAAATTTTGATCATGGCATGATTACCGGCTGCCAAAGCACAGATGAGTGGGCCAACGGAAAGTAGTAATGGATAGTTCCAAGGTGTAATAATGCCAATAACACCCATTGGTTGATATTGTACCCAACCTTTTGCTGGCTGATGTAATACACTGATATGGCGTTTTGATGGTTTCATCCATCCGGTCAGGTTCTTACTGTAATACTTGATTTGTTCAAGACAGGTAAGTAACTCACCAATTTTGGTTTCCATAATGGCACGATTGCCATAATCAAGGTTAATTGCTTCGGCAATCTGATCTTGATATTTTACCAAGACTCTTTTAAGACGAGCTAAACGATCAATACGCTCTTTAGCAGTGGGTACCGGATGACGTAAGTAGGCAATCTTTTGCTGCTCAAGCAAATCATGTAAATGCTTAACATCATAAGGAACCTGAGTCTCTGGATTTGTTTTTGTTTGACTGTTCATCGGTACTTACCAAATATACTGATATACTTATTTTTTAGAGTAAATACTCTAAAGAGTCAAGTTGGTTTCTGTGTGCAAGTCTTAACCATATGAATTAACGAAGGTTATTAAAATGTCTCTACCTAAAGCTCTGAAGACAAAAGACCGGATTTTACAAATCAGTTTGCAGCTTTTTAATGAGCGTGGCGAACGGTCTGTCACTACCAATCATATTGCTGCAGAGTTGGGGATTAGTCCTGGAAACTTGTATTACCACTTTCGAAACAAGCATGAAATCATTAAGGAGTTAATGCACCAATATCAGGTTGAGACTTTAGAAATGCTCTCTTTACCTGAGGACAGACCATTAACGACCAATGACAAAATTAATTATTTTCAGGTGCTCAGTGGTCAGCTATGGAACTATCGTTTTATTCACCGTGATGTTTATCACTTAGTTGAAAGTAACGAAGACTTTAAAAAGATCTATCCTCGATTCGCAGGGCAGGTCATGCAGCAAGGGCAAAGAATTTATCAGGCCTTTGTTGATGCTGGGCTTATGAAAATGACACCTTCGGAAATTGAAGCGCTCATTATTAACCTCTGGATTGTCTTAACGAACTGGACCAACTTTCTATATATGTCCGGACACATTAGTGACAATAACCACCTTGAAGAAAAATGGGTTTGGCAAGCTTTACGGCAAATGGTTTTTTTAGAAGGCCCTTATTTAATGGGGGAAAGCCGCGCGACTTATGAGCAATTATTGGAGTCGCTTGGACCTTCGGATCTTTTTGCCAGCTTATCGTCCCTAAAAGATGAATAGTTGTGCTTGTTTATTTAGAGCGCTAGAATACTCGGCTTATCAAAATTTTGTCTCAATTAAGTGATATTAACCAAATGAATATGACCACTGCCAATACAGCCCGTTTACTGATTACTTGTGAAGACAAGCCTGGGATCGTACAGGCTGTATCGAGCTTTTTGTACCATCAGGGTGCAAACATTACCGCGCTTGATCAGTATGCGACGGAAGCTCAAGGCGGACGTTATTTCATGCGTGTTGAATTTGAACTTGATCATTTACAGTCTCGTAAAGATGCTTTAATTCAGACTTTCGCAGCAAATGTAGCGGAACGTTATGGCATGCAATGGCGTCTTGCTTTTGTTAATGATATTAAAAAGGTTGGTATTTTAGTTTCTAAAGTTGACCATGCTTTGCTTGAGCTATTGTGGCGTCATGCACGTGGTTCTTTACCGTGTGAAATTACCCACGTAATTTCTAACCACGAAGATTTACGTGAAGCGGTTGAAAACTTTGGTATTCCATTTACAGTCATTAAAGTAACTAAAGACAATAAAGCAGAAGCTTATGCTCAAATTCATGAAATGATGCAAGGCAATGACTTGTTAGTTCTAGCGCGTTACATGCAGATTTTAAGTGAAGATTTCGTTTCTAAATGGGAAATGAAAATTATCAATATTCACCATTCATTCTTACCTGCTTTTGTGGGCGCAAACCCATACAAGCAAGCATATGAAAAAGGTGTAAAGTTGATTGGTGCAACAGCTCACTATGTGACTGCTGACCTAGACCAAGGCCCAATTATTGAGCAAGACGTTGAACGTGTGAGCCATGATTATAATGTTGAGCAGTTGCGTGAGCTTGGCGAAGATGTTGAACGTAATGTATTAGCTCGTGCTGTTAAATGGCATTTAGAAGACCGAATTATTGTAGATGGCAATAAGACTGTTGTTTTCTAACAACTTATATTCCTTTAAAAGCATGCTTTTGAGCGTGCTTTTTTATGGCTAAAATAAATTTAAAATGTTATAACATAACTAGAGTCTGTTGCTCTATAGATTACTTTTAATATCTAGCTACTTAATTATTTTTTAAGCTGAGCGCGATCTGATAAGTGAAAATAGGGAACTTACAAATTTTAGTGCGTTGTCTAAGCATGAGAAAACTAAGGTGATATCACTTTATCAAGTTAGACCTCGCGATAATGAGGAATGTTTTCATAAAAAAGTAGTTGCAAATGAAAACACTTCTCATTTATTATTGTGGCACTTTATTGTTCTATCCGATGTTTGAAATCGTTTCTATAAATTGAAAGCCGAAATCATCATCCATTAGGTAATTAGATTCTTATGAGTCAATCTTCCGCAGCCTTAAACTCTCCCAATCCGATGAAAAAGAAAGTCATCACGGCACTAATTGCGGTTGCAATTGGTCATATCGGGGTCTTATGGGCAGTCAGCCACATTAAGCCTGCTGAACTAAAGCCAATTGAAAAGAAACCTTTACAAGTCCGCTTTGTAAAAATTCAAGAGCAACCAAAACCTTTACCACCAAAACCAAAAGAACCGCCTAAAAAGCCGGAACCTAAAAAAGAAGTGAAAGAGGTTAAAGTTGTCGAGAAACCTGTAACTCCACCTAAGAAAGTGGAAAAAATTCAGCAGGTCAAAAAGGCTGAAACACCTAAAGAAACAGTAAAAACAGAACCTAAAGTTGAACCGAAAATAGTAACGCCAACGACTACTGTGACTGAAAAAGTTGTTGAAAAGCCAAAGCCAGTGGTTCAAGAAGCACCTAAAGCTCAACCTGCTCCAGATCCATCGCCAAAACGCGTTTCAATTGGCGGTTCGGGTGTACAGTGGAGCCGCTCACCACGTTTGACTGTTTCACCAAAAGATTTACAGGGCGAAGCACGCTCGGTTGTTGTACTTATTGAAGCCGATGAGAAAGGCAAGATTACTAACGTGCGCGTAACCCGTAGCAGCGGTATTCCAAGTCTAGATGACAAGGTAGTCCGTGCTGTACGTGGTGCAAAATTTAAACCTTATATGGAAAACGGTGTTGCTTATCCAATTAAAGCAGAGCAACCGTTTGACTTAACCCCTTAAATGAATTTGAGTCCCAACGGCTAACCTTAATCAGGAGTTCGAATATGAACTTTTCAATCTATTGGCAACATGCAGATGCAGTGAGTAAAACCCTGTATTTCATCTTATTGGCAATGTCGATTGCTACCTGGACAGTTTTCATCTTACGTTTGATGGGGACTCGCCAACTAAAACAACAAGCTTATGCTCAACTCTCTCAGGCTATTACTTCGCTCAAAGCAAAGTTACAACCTTTGAGTTTTGAACAACGTAAAGCAGTTGCAGAGCAAGCATTATTGCGTCAGATTTCTGCTGAGAAAGCCAATGCTGATAAAGGTATTTCAGTTTTAGGAACAATTGCTTCAATTGCACCATTCGTTGGTTTGTTTGGTACAGTATGGGGTATTTTCCACGCGTTAGTTGCTGTTGGTAAGAGCGGACAGGCAGGTTTAGCTCAAGTGGCTACACCAGTAGGTGAAGCACTTATTATGACTGGTCTTGGTCTTGCCGTTGCGATTCCAGCGGTATTGGCTTATAACATCTGTGTACGTGCGAATCGTGGCCTTGCTCATGATTTACAAGATCAAGCACACAGTTTGTTAATCGACACCATGTTGCAGCAAGACTCAACTGTAAAGTCTGATGTTAAAACTGCACAGCAAAGTTATGTTGGAGGTCAAGCTTAATGGCTTTTCAATTGGGTGAAGACCACGATAGTGGCATGAATGAGATGAATCTCATTCCGCTAATCGACATTATGTTGGTGTTAATGATCATCTTTTTGGTCACAGCAACAGTTGCCAACCCATCGATTCCATTAACGCTTCCTAAAACAACTGCTGAAATTATTGATCCACCACCAAAAGCAATTACGATTAGTATCAATGCAAATGGTGAAGTGGCTTGGGATACTCAAGTAATTAGCCTTGATGAGCTTCAAAAACGTTTCCAAGAAGCAGGTCAAGGTGCGGTTAAACCGACAGTTCAACTTCGCGCTGATAAAGAGTCGAAGTACGATACTGTTGCTCAGGTAATGTCTCGCGCCAGTGAAGCCGGACTGAGCGATATTGCCTTTGTAAGTGAAAATTAAAATCTAGTTTCACGTAATAAAAAAGCAACCAATTCGGTTGCTTTTTTATTTTCTCATTTATTAATTTTTCATGAGATGTTGGAATTTACTATGTAACTTTAACAGTTTAGGTGGGATTGCAAAGTTGCAGTAACCTTGTGAAGGGTTCTTTTCATAGTAATTTTGATGATAGTCTTCTGCTGGATAGAACGTAGGAGCAGGAGATAATTCAGTCACAATATCAAGATCGTCATCTTTTAATGTCTGAATGGTGTGTTCTGCTGCCTGCTTTTGCTCTTCATTAAAATAGTAAATAACAGAGCGATATTGAGTACCAATATCATTACCTTGGCGGTTTAAAGTCGTTGGATCATGCGTTGCAAAGAACACATCAAGTAACTGAGAATATGTAACTTGTTGTTCATCAAAGTCGATAAGAACCACTTCAGCATGCTGAGTGTCACCTTGACATACTTGCTCATAAGTTGGGTGAGTTGTATGCCCACCAGCATAACCACTTGTTACTTTTTCTACACCACGTATTTGTAAAAATACGGCTTCGACGCACCAAAAACAGCCGCCGCCAAATAATGCCTGTTGCATTGTTTTTTCCTCTATTTCCTGCCTATTACAATAGGGTTTATCTAGTTAGATTACAAAGTAAAGCGTGTATAAAAAAGTAAAGAAAATTGCATTACTTATTTCATTTTACTTTAGGTAGATCCTGTCGAACAATTTGAGAGAAATGCTCACTGCTTTGGTCTGCAAATTGTTCAAAATGTTCAGTACGTGGGTTAATGTGTGCAATTTGATACCACTGTTTCAAGCTAATCTTTTGATCGAGTGCTTTAAGATCATATAAATAATTAGGTAAGTAACCAGAGGCAATTAACCGATAATCTTTAGGAAGCTGATATGGGTTAATGGCTTGAACCATATCAAAAATTAAAGTTGTACAATTACTTGTGAGGGTATTGTACCACTTTGGTTCTGCGCGTAGTTCATCTGCTTTTTTAAGATATTCTAAAAATAGCGCTTTTTGCTCAGAGCGAGGCATATTGACCGGGAAATTATAAACTTGCTCTTTACGGATATTGCTACGCGTGTAGACAATATCTTTTTCATCAGATGCAATTAAGCTCAGTTCATATTTTCTAAAGAAGCCGCCAATTGCTGAAAACTCTTCCGTCTTTTCTTTTCGAATTTCGATCGAAAAAACTAAAGGTTGTTGATTTTTAAATTCGAAACTGACTAGCGTATGGGCAATTTGTGGCCCCATCCAGTAAGAGGTAATGATATTTATGCCATTTAACTGGTTCAGGTCAAAAGTACGGGTTTCCCAGCGGACATCATAGGTTCCATCAGGATGCCAGTTGAAGTTACGGACATTATGCAAAGTAATAACATCGCCGTGTTTTTCGTAACTTAGCATATTGGCAACTTCAGGGTTCCAGTCACGGTCTTGACGTGCAGTAATCGAAAAGTACCAAACTAAAGAGCAGGCAAAAGCTAATAGGTAGATTAAAACGTCTGTACGACGGCTAATAATATGCCCATTAAAATATAAACCCGCCATACTTAAAGCAAAGGCAATCCATATGCCAATAATAATACGGCTGCCTAACCAGCCAAAAGGTTGTTGGACCCATAGGGCTAAGCATACCCAAATGCTGGAAAGCACAATAAACAACGTGAATAAACTATGTAAAGCGCCGAAGAGGAGGGCGATAATAAATTCACGTGTTCCGATATTGTGCATAGGCGACCAGAAAATTATTTTTTATAAGTGGCAAATTCGAATGAAGTTCCTGATTTTTCATCTACTTGCTGTTCGCTTGCAGTTTTGTGAAATTCACTCGGTATTGTTGGATAATGTGCATCACCTTGTACATCTAAGTCAACATGAGTGAGCTCAAGACGGTCTGCAATTGACAAGGTTTGCTTAAAGATTTCACCGCCACCAATAATAAACAAAGCTTGCTTTTCGGTATTTTTGGCATCTTCTAAAGCAGCATTTAAAGCATCTTCAATTGAATACGCAATTTTTACGCCGTCAAAATGCCAGTTAATGTCACGGGTAATCACCCAGTTCACACGGTTCGGTAGAGCACGGCCCATAGACTCAAGCGTTTTGCGGCCCATGATCACCACACCACCTTGTGTGATTTCTTTAAAGTGTTTTAAGTCGGCAGAGATATGCCATGGCAACGCATTGCCTTTACCAATACAGTGATTTTTGTCCATTGCGACAACGTGGACAACTTCTACATTTTGCCATGCCATAATCTTATTCTCTAAACCGTAATCTAATGAAATTTAAGCCGTCGTTATACTGCAACTGGTGCTTTAATTGCCGGATGTGACTCGTAACCTACAATCTCGATATCTTCAAATTTGAAGTCGAAAATATCTTTAACTTCTGGATTAAGTTTTAATTGGCAAAGTGGTAATGGCTCACGCGTCAATTGTAGTTTTGCCTGCTCAAAATGGTTGGCATAAAGATGCGTATCGCCACCTGTCCAAACAAAATCACCAACACCTAAGCCACACACTTGAGCAATCATATGGGTGAGTAGGGCATAGCTGGCAATATTAAATGGTACGCCTAAGAATACGTCAGCACTACGTTGATAAAGCTGGCATGACAACTTGTTGTCTTGTACGAAGAATTGGAAGAGCGTATGGCAAGGCGGTAAAGCAACTTGTCCAGCCTCATTTGGGTTCCAGCCAGAGACAATTAAACGGCGTGAATTTGGGTTGGTTTTAATTTCATTAATTAACCATTTAATTTGGTCAAAACCATCTTGGTTATAAGTACCATCGGCATTTTTAGTTGCGCCGAAATTACGCCATTGATGGCCATAAACTGGGCCAAGCTCATGTTCTGGGCGGCCGAAACGGGCAGTTTGTTCTGCTGTTGCCCATTCATCCCAAATGGTGACTTTATTGTCTTGTAAGTACTTAACGTTAGTATCGCCTTTTAAGAACCAAAGTAACTCAATCACGATAGAACGAAAGTGAACTTTTTTTGTGGTGAGTAAAGGAAAACCCTTAGAGAGATCAAAACGCATTTGATGACCAAATACAGAACGGGTTCCTGTGCCTGTACGGTCGCCTTTGTCACCGCCATTATCAAGGATATGTTGTAGAAGGTCTAAATATGCACGCATAACACTCTCGAGTTCGGATTAATTTCCATAAAATAAAAGGGGAGACGGTTCATGGATTAATAAACCGTGGAAGATAATAGCATGCTTTAACGATAGGTAGGAAAGAGAGCTACATTTACTGTTTAAAAACGTTTGGCCCGATTTTGATAAATCGAAACAAGAAAAAATCCAACCAGTACAAAGCCTAAAGCTTGTATTGTTGCAATCCAATTGTGTTGAGGGGGCAGTAACCACATTATAATAGCAACAATAATGAGAGGGTAAATTCTAAGCAGAAACTGGAGCTTAAGTTTATGTGAACTGTGCTCTGGAATTTTTGTTTGTAAATATTGCCCGAAGTGAAGCCCGGACCCTAACACGAGGCTAAGAACAGTGTAAGTCGGCGATAAAGGCTGTACTTGATTGGCTGCATAAATTGCAGCACAAACGACAATAATGAAGATGAGTTTGATGTGACGCGGTGCGTTATACCAATAAGCCAACATAAAAATGAGCCTATTTGTTAAATAACGATTGAGGTGAAAAAATAAAAGCAGCAAGCGCCATAAATGCGATTCCTTGAACACCCCAGATCAGCAAGTTAGGCATGGTTTTTACAAAGATAAGTGCAAATAAAAGAGCGATAGGAACCCACGTAAATAGGCGGTAAAGTAAGCCAGTCGGGTTACTTTGAGCAAAATGCAATTTAAAGTAACGGCAGATTAAAAAAATAACCCCAGTTCCTGTAAACATTAAAATGGTATCTAAAGGCAATGGTTGATATTGATATAACCCAATACAGATTAAGAGGGTAATAATTAAAATGATTAATTTTTTAAAAGTCGGGACTTGCGTATTAAACCAGAATTCCAGCATGGCGAATCTTCTTTCTTGGGAGATAAAAACTGTAGCATAAAAAAGAGGAGCCGAAACTCCTCTGATTTAGATGTTAACTGTTCTTTTGAGGGCCCCAGTCATAAATTTTCTTTTGGTAGGCATACCACATCATCCAAAGGCCTATCAGTAGCATTGGAACGGTGAGGATTTGTCCTTTCGTCATCCAGCCAAACAAGATGAAACCTTGGTCAGCATCCGGCTGACGGAAGAATTCCATCACAAAGCGTGCAACACCATAACCCATTAAAAATAGGGCAGATACAGCCATACGTGGGCGTGGTTTTGAGCTAAACCACCACAAAATAATAAAGAGTAATAGCCCTTCGCAAAGCGCTTGGTAGATTTGAGAAGGGTGACGAACCAGATGTAATGGATCGGTTGGGAAAATCATTCCGAATGGATAATTCGGATCTGTGACCGCACGACCATATAACTCTCCGCCAATAAAGTTACCAATACGTCCGAACATTAAGCCTGTCGGTACACAAGGGGCAACAAAGTCGAGTGTCTGGAACCATGTTTTTTGATATTTTTTACACCAGAATAGCATTGCGATCATGACGCCTAAGAAGCCGCCGTGGAAGCTCATACCACCTGTCCAGACTTGGAATAACCAGATTGGGTTTTCAAGGAATTTATCAAACTCATAGAAAAGCACATAGCCGATACGTCCGCCGAGTACAACACCTAAGGCGCCGTAAAACACCAGATCGGAAACCATGTCCGATGTCCAGCCATCACGCTGTTTGGCACGGTAGGAAGCAAGCCCCCAAGCACATAAAAATGCCAATAAATACATGAGTCCATACCAATGGACTTGAAGAGGTCCTAGATGTATTGCGACCGGATCGATATTAGGATAGGTCAGCATTGCTGCTCCTTGATCTTACGTTTTGACAGATTGTAGCGGAATGATGTGAAAAATGTTGTACATTCAATGTGTAAACATAGGGAACAAGAATCAATGTGTATTGTGGCTTTAGCATGGCATGTTCTGGATGATATGCCCTTGTGTCTGATTTCAAATCGTGATGAATTTTATCATCGACCAACCGCATTATTGCATCAATGGGAACATACGCCAATCATTGCAGGGCAAGACTTACAGTCGGGTGGTACTTGGATGGGTGTTACGCCGCAGGGCCGATGGGCTGTGTTAACCAATTTCCGTGATGGACGTGATAAAAAACAATATGAGACCTCTCGTGGTCATTTGGTTCAGGCTTTTTTAGAGTCTGATTTGTTACCGATTCGCTTTGCTCAGCAATTAGAACAACAGCAACAGAACTTTGCTGGTTTTAACCTGTTTATGGGAACTGCTGATCAGGCGGTCTATATGAGTAACCGCGGTGAGGCTCCTCAAGTATTAGCCAACGGCGTATATGTGGTTTCGAATGGTTTAATGTCCGATCACTGGGAAAAAACCAGACATTTACGTACACGTTTTACGCAAGAGTTCTTGCCTATGCATCAGCACAAAACAGAAGAGTTAAGTTTGCAGCATGCAGCGTGGGATATTTTAGAAGATGAGCGTAAGGTCACCACAGCATTGTTGCCAAACACGGGCATTCAGCCGGAAATGGAAGAGTTATTATCATCGACTTTTATTCAAAGCCCCGTATATGGAACACGGTGTTCGAATTTTTTAAGAATGACCAATAATGAATGGATATGGTTGGAAAAGACCCAGCAAGGTGAACATAGTGGTCAAATTGTGCAGCAACAGGTTCTCTTAAATCGATAGAAATAAAAAATGCCGATCAAGTGATCGGCATTTTTCTGGGTAAATCAATTAACCGGCAATAACGCCGCCATCTTTACGGGTAATCACAACAGTTGCTGAGCGTGGGCGCGCAGTTTTATTGCTTGGGTCTTTTTGTGTGGCAGGCCAGTTACTTTCTGGTTTCGCGTAACTTGGTGAATCTTCACCAGGGTGCTGAACATTAATGAAAATTGCTTTGTAGTCAGGAGTCATGGCAATACCAGTAATTTCACATTGCTTTGGTCCGACTAAGAAACGACGTAATGTTGCGTCTGTAACTTTGGCACCTGTTATGGTCTGCTGACCATTTGAAGTTGTTGCTGTACTACCATCACCGATTTGACCCGGCAGAGCTGCAAGCATCATACAGTTAGTAACATCAGTGTAAGCGCCGTCATCGGTTTCAATCCAGAGAACGCCACGTGGGTCAAACCACATACCATCCGGAGATGAAAAATCATTGTTATCTGTTAAGCCGGATAAGTTGATGTTTGAAGCCATTGATGCTTCTGCGCCAAATAGGTAGATATCCCATTTGAAGGTTTCAGCAGTCGTTTTGTCATCCGTTTCTTTAAAACGGATAATATGACCGTTTACGTTTCCTTTTTGTTCTTTTGTGCCTGCATATAGGTCTGTATAGTTGCGTGGGTTAGCTGCATCAGTTGCATAGTCTTTACCACGATTTGAGTTATTGGTGAGTGTGACATAAATTTCACCATTTAATGGATTGATCGTACACCATTCTGGGCGGTCCATTTTTGTAGCGCCTACAGAATCTGCTGCTAAGCGTGCAAATGTAACAACGTCTGCCTGTGACTTAAACGGGTAGGTGGTGTTGCTTTCATTTAAGCCATTTTTGCCATAAGCAAGTTCAATCCATTGACCTGAGCCATCGTTATTAAACTTAGCAACATACAATTTGCCTGCATTCATGTATTTGTCGCCAGCTGTATAACCACCGTTTATATCTTTGGTGTCCCACACAGCGGTTGAAACGAATTTATAGATGTATTCACCACGAGAGTCATCACCCATATAAAATGCTAATGGTTGACCTACTACGGCACGGCAAGCACTGTCTTCATGTGCGAAACGGCCTAATGAAGTACGCTTAACCGGATTTTGGCGTCCATCAAATGGATCAATCTCAACCATCCAGCCAAATGTATTTGGCCCATTTCGGTAATCTTGGGTAGCTTGAGCTGCTTTTACATCGGCATTCCAGCGATCATACAAGTCTTGTGACTCTACTTGACCAATTGCTGTTTCCCAGCCGTAACGCGAACTTGTGCCTAAATAAATTTGTCGCCCTTGTTCATCAACGTTAGGGATTAACTCACCATTTTTATCTTTTAAGTAAATGATCTTGCCATCTTTATCTTTTTTAGGTGCACCTTTTTCATCTTTCTCATACAGATAAGGTTCATCTTTTTTAACGCCTAAACCATAACGTTTTAATGCAATTTTTTCTGCATCTGTACGTGCATATTCATCGCTACCCGAACGTTGGAAATAACCAATAAAGTTTTCTTCAGTGGTTAAATAAGTGCCCCAAGGTGTATAACCGTTACCGCAGTTATTATGAGTGCCACGTGTTTGACGTCCAGCAGGTGAGAAGCGAGTTGCAAGCAGGCTTGAACCCGCTGCAGCACCTGCAAACTCCATAACTGTAGAAGCTGTAATACGACGATTAAAAATAGAGTTTTTAACAATCTCTACTTTTTGAGTGGTTGGATCTTTTTTAATATGAATTACAGAAACCCCATGTGCATTGGTTTCACGAATGACTTCATCTTCAGGGCGACGTCCATCCACTTTTGTAGGACCTTTGGGATGAAGGAAGGTCTGATTAATATATTCGTGATTCATCACCAACAAACCTTGTGCTGACACAGTCTCGTCAAAGCGGTTTGTTGATGTGTTTAAGCCAAAATAATGCATGCCGTCATGGCAGTCGCCAGAGCGAAACTGGAAGCTTGGGCCAGATGGAATATTATTGTCGTCCCAATCTCCAACTCTTGGATTGATTGAGTCACCTAAAGCGTAGATGACATTAGCTTCATAACCTTCAGGTACAGTCACAATATCATTTAAATTTTTAGCTACGGGCGTAAATGTGAGTTTTTCCGGTTTTTTATTTGGATCTACAGGTGTGGTTCCACCATTATTAGAGCCGGAGTCATCATCGTTATCATTACAGCCAGTTAAAGTAGAAGCTAAAGTCAGTGCTACTGCACCGCTTGCTGCTTTGGTGATTAAACTACGACGACTGATGTGTTGTTCTAAAATGTCACGAAAGTGGATATTGTCAGAAGTATTATTATCCAATTCTTGGTCTTCATGATATGGCGTCAGCTCTGTCATGGGAAATTCCTAAGTAAATAAAGAGATTGTTCTAAAAGTCTTCATGAGCTTAGTTTGTGAATGTGACGAGGCTTTGACGTTTTGATGATAAGTTAATGAAATATTTGACCGTTTAGTGAAAGGTTGAAGGAATTTTATTTTTTTAATGAGACTTTAAAAATAAAAGAAACCTGCATAAAGCAGGCCTCTTTTATAGTGTTGAAAGAAATTATTTCTTCACAACAGATGGTGCAATTGGGTCGGCAGTGATATAGCCAACTGCTGCTGCAAATTTATTACTGTAGTTTGTATTAATTGCAGTATCAATTTGAGCGAGTAAATCTGCGCTAATACCAGTACGAACACCATCTTTTTCTTTGTAGAAACGGTTCCATTCATCACCAGGATGCTGGAAGTTGCTCATGATGTAAGTCCAACCATTTACCTCGTCGACTGCATGTAGACCCGTCGATTCAGCACCTGCCGGTGTAGATAAAATACGGATGAGCTGTTTGGTATCAACGTTATAAGCCCATAAGAAGTTATTTAAGTGGTTACCAGAGTCTTCACCGATAAATAAAGTGCGAAGTTTTTCTGAGAACTTCAAGTTATCAGGGCTAGCAATTTGCTCTGGGTCAGCGGTGTTCCCTAAGCTGTCAAAGCTAATATCTTTACCTTTAATAAGAAGGTTAGATTGACTAGGTACCCACTCACTATTGATTGCAATATTTGAGCTGTCTTTCTGGCCACCAGTTAATGTGTGCTCCAAAATACCACCAGCAGTGATTTTCGGGAATTTAACGTTGTGCTCAGCAAGATAACCGCTACCACCTTCGACCATTGAATCGACAATATTAGCTAAAGCCGAATAAGCTTTTTTATCTGCAATATTGACTGTTGTGCCTTCATTTTTGGTCAATGCCATTGAAGCACCCATGTAAGCAGCATAACGGTGTGTTTCAAGGAAAGCCGCTGCAAGTTTAGTTCTGTCGCTATTATCTTTAAGCTTGAGATATACGCCAGTTTTACTTAAATAAGTAAATTTAAAACCTTGAGCGTCCAATTCTGCTTTTTGGGCAGCTTGTTGTAGTTTTAAACGCTCTTTTGCAGCTTTGGCTAAAGCTTGTTGTTCAGGAGTACCTTTGTCGCCTGCATCAATAGCCTCTTTCTCTGCTGTTGTTGCATCGCTTGGATATTTAGCAATTTGTAGAACTGACTCAAAAATATCAGTTCCTTTAATGCCGCTCTTGATGAGGTTTTCAATCTCGGCACTTGTTGCATGACCAAGTCTGATCCAAGAAATCTGACCAGTCGTTGTATCACTAAGTACTGTTGTATATTTTGCAACGTAGAGTGTACCTGCAGATAAATCTTTCTCCTTATCTGCAACGAACATAAATAGTCCGCCGTTGGTATAGTCATCGCCCATTAACACAGTGCGGTTATCCGGGAAAACCTGTACAAGTTCGTGTGAAATACGACCTAAACAATAGTGCTTTGTAACGCGACCAGTACCATCTGCATTTACGGTAATTTCTGGCAAGTGGCCATAGTTATATGGATTGGCAATGTTTTCATCGCCATATATATTTTTACTGAAGGCTTTAAGTGTTGAAAGTGATTGACCTAATTTTTGGTCAAAAGCATCTGGTTCGTATTCTTCACTAGAAAGATGAGTTCCCCATGGAGATAAACTTGCACCACAAGTAATCCATAGTCCATGTGCACTTGAAGTATCAACGTTATGGTATTTAATTAAAGTTAAGTGACCTGTCTTTGGATCTTGATCTAAAGTTAAGACAGCAATCGGAGATGATAATTTACCGTAAGTATCACCACCATTTTGGTCTTTTGATAGATATTCAAATTGGACCACATGGAATACTGGGTTACCGGTTACACCTAATGCTTTTTTGTCAGCATCTGTGAAATCTTTGCCTGTTGCTTGTTTGAAACTAATGAGAGAACTACCATCTGGGCAGTCAGAGAAGAATTGACGTTCTTTACCTGCAACTGATTTATCAATAATTGGCTTATTATTAATATCGTAATAACCACCCGCGATGACTTTTCCTCCTTTACCATCAGGCACTTCTGTACCTGTTAAGAAGAATGGTTTGTAAGCGAGTTGGTATTCTGTTTTGCTGCCGTCTTCCCATGAAATAGCAAGTTTTGATGCACATGCTGTTGTGGCAATATCTGCTACCGTTGAAGGAGCTGGCATTGAAGTGAACGTTGCATTCTTAAAGTTAATTGGCTTTGACGGCGTGACAATAGATGAGTCGTTATCGCTATCGTTACAACCTGCTAACGTTGCTGCCGTAGCCATCGCACCTAATGGAAGAAAAGGGATCCCCGTAAACCATTTTAAAATATCGCGACGTGTTGGGTGGTTAGAAGCAGTGGTCATAATAAATCCGTAACTTTTGTGTGTATATTTGTTGAGTCGATTCTATGGATTGAAAATGACACTTTTCTTACATTTTTAAGTCACTTTGAAGACAGTTTATTGCTTTGTAGATTAAAAAGCGTTCTACATAAAAAAAGCCTGAACTTAGAAGTTCAGGCTTTTATATATTATTTTTATTCAGCAGAATAGGTTTTTCTCTTTTCAAGAATTTTGCCGAAGAGTAAACCTATTTCGAAAAGTAGCCACATTGGAATTGCTAGCATCACCATCGAAATCGCATCGGGTGGGGTAATAAACATCGCTACAAAGAAGCATCCTACAATAATAAAACGTCGTTTTTCAGCAAGGCTTTGCGTATTTACCACACCAATCAAAATAAGTAGCAAGGTCGCGATAGGAATTTCAAAAGTGACACCAAACACCAAAAATAGCTTTAAGCAGAAGCTTAAATAACTATTAATGTCGGTCATTGGTGCTACCGTTTCAGGTGAAACGCTAATAAAGAAATGTAATATGGCAGGCAGGGTAATGTAATAAGCAAAAGCGACACCCGCATAAAATAAAATAATACTACCGATCAGTAACGGCAGCGCTAAATGACGCTCTTTTTGATAAAGCGCCGGGCGAACAAAAGACCATATTTCATAAAGAATAAATGGCATTGCCAGCATGAGCGCAACAAATAAATTAAGTTTAAATGGCGCCATAAAGGTTGCTGTAACATCCGTTGCAATCATGGAAGATGAGGCAGGAAGTTGTAACCTTAGAGGCTCAGATAATAATTGATAAGTATGATTTCGAAAGGGCAGTAAACAAAAAAATAAGAATAATGTTACCCCTACAATCCTAAATAAATGACGTCTTAAAACCACCAAATGATTCATGATTGGCATTTGGTCTAGGTTTTCTTGACTATTTACAGCGGTTGAAGGCAGTTGGTTCATACGGCAATCTTCAATTCAACAGGAGATGTTTCTGAAATATCAGTTTGAGGAGCCAAAGGCTTAACTTTAGTCAGATACGGCACTTTGTAATGGCCCGATATAGGAGTACATTTCCAAATAGGCTTTTGTGTTGTTTTAGCTGTTTCAGTTGCTTCTAAAGATTCTGAAACCTGCTGTTTTTGTATTTCTTCAAGCTGTTGTTGTACTTTACGTTCCAATGCTTCAATGCGGTTAAGTTCCTCTTGCATTTCTTTGCGGAACTCAGACAGACGTAGCTCCTGATCAATCTCGTTTTGCAGATTCGTAATATAGCGTTTTAGTCGAACATACCAGCGACCTGCAAAGCGTGCAGCTTCCGGAAGCTTCTCTGGACCTAAAACTAAAATTGCAATAATTGCAAAACAGAGTAACTCTGTCATTCCTACATCAAGCATGGGTCAAACCTTTAGCTTTTCACTGATGTGCTTTCAGATGTTTTAACTTGTGCATCAATTGTACGAGGGCTATTTAAAGATGCAGCTTCATCTTCTTCACGAACTGACTTTTTAAAATCTCTTACTGCACCGCCTACATCTTTACCGATATTTTTTAGCTTAGATGTACCGAACAATAAAATAACGACAATTGCGAAAATAACGACATGCCAAATAGATAAACCAGCCATGATTTTATACCTCTTTTTAGTTCGCTTTATATCAACAGGTTGCCATGACAGGAATGTGACATTTATATTTCATTTTTAAGACAATATTTATAAGTAGACACTTACGATCAGATTTTTAAATTTTATCGAGCTTCGTTCTTAGACGAATTTACTTGAAATAGATCATACATTTCAAAATCAAAAGGTGTAGCATAACAAGCTGATTTTGACGAGCGAGAGGAGAGAGCGTGGCATTATTACTGCCTGTATTGGCATTTATCACAGGACTTCTACTTGCTCAGACCTCCATTTCAGAAACCGTAAAACCTATTCTCTCAGCTTGGCTTGCACGACTCCTGATACCGATTGTGATTATTTACAACATGGTCTTTTATCAATCGGGAAGCTTGAGCTTAATGCTCTTTAGTTTTGGTTCGGCGTTCATTATTTTCTTTGCTTATCTGGCTTTATTTAAAGACCGCTTATTGGCACTTTGCGTAAGTTATACCAACATGGGATGGCTTGGTTTTCCTTTTGCTATGGCTTTATTCGGTCCTGAAGCAACTGCTCCAATTGTTGCTTTATATATTGGAATGTCGCTTTTTGGCAATGCTTGGGCTGTGACTGCCGTTACTACGGCACCGCAAAGTAAGCTCAATATATTAAAAAAGGTTTTAACTTCTCCGCCTTGTATATCGATATTCTGTGCTGTTGTGCTCAGACTTTTAGGGGCCCAACATATCGAAAGCCCTGCTATACATTGGGTTTATGAGGTTGCTAAATTTGCAATGACTTTTGCAGGTATGTGTGTGCTTGGAATGTGGCTGCGCCGTACCAGAGTTTATGCAAAAGATTTAATTTACAGTACAAAAGCTCAAGCATTTAAAGTGGCCTGTGGATTTGTACTTTGTGGATTAAGTTATAGATTTTTACCGATTCCAAATATAAATCAGCACATCGGTGTAATGTTTTTAATGTTTTGCTTGCCGCCAGCAGCCAATATTGTTGCGTTAGAGACACATTATCAAGGGACAGGGAGATCTGCGGCTTATATCGCTTCAGGGACGATTGTGAGTTGTGTGTGTATTGCGATTTATGCAGTGTTTTTACACTTGTTCGTCTAATTAATTATTTAATTATAAGTTTCCTGCACTTGCTGGTGCGAAGGCGGCATGGATGCCGCCAGTTAGACTGTGGCACAGGGAAGTGCCATCAGTCTAACAAAAGATTTTTGCTTACTTTTCATCTTTGAAAAGTAAGGTTCGCCTATACAAAGTTTAATCTGTTTTAACGCTGTATAGTTTGGCCGTGTGATCAGCCTACTTCTGCAAGCTCTCTCTAAATAACTGCATCGCTTGCCCACGATGACTAATCTTATTTTTTTCTTCTTTAGACAACTCAGCGCTAGAAACTTGTAGCTCTGGCAACCAGAACAGTGGGTCATAGCCAAAACCATTTTCACCACGTGGCGCTTCTAAAATTTCACCATGCCAGATGCCTTGGAAAATTTGTGGCAATGGATCTTCCGCATGCGTTACTAGAGCAAGTACGCACACAAACATACCTTCAATCGCTTCACCATTTTTACGAAATGGCAAAAGGTCATTTAATAATTTGGCATTATTCGCTGTATCGTCGCCATGTTCTCCAGCATAACGTGCTGAATAAATACCAGGTGCGCCCCCTAAAACCGGAACACAAATACCTGAGTCATCAGCCATAGCAGGTTTACCTGAAATTTTAGAGGCATGACGCGCTTTAATAATGGCATTTTCAATAAAGCTTAAGCCGTCTTCAATGGCGTCGGGAATATTAAGGCGACCTTGAGGAATAATTTCTACAGGTAACTTGAGCTGTTCAAAAAGTTTTTCAAACTCTGCGACTTTACCTTTGTTATTACTTGCAAGGACTAAAGAGCCCTGATCAAACCAATGTGGGGTAGACATAAGATAAACCGATCTAAATTTTGCGTATTTTAACCCATTTTAAAAATTATATAGCTGAATTATGAATATGGTTGAATAGAACATTTTTTCCTATTAAAAATGATTCGGGCTGTATAGTTTTCTGTCTCGATCAAAGATGTTTGTTGTGGGAGCTTACTTTTGCAATCAAAAGTTACACCTCCAAAAATTGAAGGGAGATTGAAGTCAATATAAGAGATAGGGTAAAAATGCTCTTGGGAATAAAGAGGGAGTTGAAAATGAAATTTATTGTTTGACTTTATTTGTATATCACTGATTTCGGTATCTGTATTCTTTCTGAGTGTTGGTAGCATCAAGATCGTTTCACGTTGTAGATGGGTTGTGATAAACGGGAAAAAGTAATCAGACTCATACATCCCATAAGCTGCTGAATTTATTTGTTCTAACTCTTTCATGAAATCCTTTTGTGTATAGCCATTTTTATAAGAAGTAATTTGAATCGTGAAATTTAACATTTGAGAATGATCGAAAAAGAATGGCTTTAGTATCTGAAATATAATAAGACCACTAACTATAATAAAAATACTGATATAAATTGACAGTTTAAATTCATTCTTATTAAACATTAATTTTCTATTCTCTATAAGTACTGATTTAACAGCAAAATTAGCCTTACGGTTTTTTATATGATACAGAAAAGAACTATCGCAATAAAAAAACCGACTCTCACAAGTCGGTTTTTAGATCTTTCAATAGATCTAAGCAAGATTATTGTGCTTGAATCCATTTATCCGCGCGGTCACGTGCCATACGGATTTGCTCTTGAGTTAAGTTTGCAGCAAGAGCCGTCTTTTTACCTTCAGATAAGCTAATCACTTTATTGTCGAGCATGCCATCACGAGTTGAAAGTTCATACCACTGGTAAGCACCTACGTAGTTTTTCTTTTGCTCTTCCATCATCGCAAGGTTATAGCTTGCACGGTTATCGCCGTTACTTGCCGCTTTTTCGAAATACTTACGAGCCATAGCTTCGTCTTTCTTAACGCCAATACCATCAGCATACATACGGCCAACATTTAATTGCGCAGGTGAAAGACCTTGATCAGCAGCAGCTTTAAACCATGCAAATGCTTGTTTATCGTCTTTTGCTACATCTTTGCCGTATTGATAACGTGTACCAAGATAAAACTGTGCTCCAGCTTGACCAGCTTGAGCCGCTTTTTGAAGGTCATGAATCCCCATTGTGGAGAAGCGCGCAGCTTGGCTCGCAACCGATTGTGGCTGGGCGATATAATCTGCATGAGCCTGCATACTTAGCAGTCCTGCAATTAGTGTGCTAAATAATGTCTTTTTCATAGTGCACTCACTCGATAAATAGCGACTTCACCAAACAAATTCGGAACATGTTTACTTAACAGGCTTCCCTGCTGGTTTCCATTGACGGCGAGTCGATTAATAATTTGTATTTGATTTTCCGCACATAGTGCTTCGAAATCTTTAAACGTACATAAATGAATGTTGGGGGTGTTATACCACATATATGGTAGAGCATCCGATACAGGCATCATCCCTTTTAATGCTAGAAAAGAGCGAGTCTTCCAGTGTGCAAAGTTTGGAAAAGTGATAATGGCCTGTTTACCCACACGCACCATGTCTCTTAATAAAACATCGGGTGCATCTACGGCTTGCAAAGCCTGTGCCATAACCACATAGTCAAAAGACTGGTCGGCAAAACGGCTTAAACCGAGATTCAAATCTTGTTGAATAATATTTAACCCGCGACTGACGGCAATTGCAATCTTTTCTTGATCAATTTCTAAACCATAAGCACGAATTTGATGCTTTTGGCTCATATGAGCGAGTAATTCACCGTCACCACACCCTAAATCGAGTACGCTAGAGCCGGGTTTAATCCACTTTTCTGCTAGTTGTTGATCAATACGCATTAGCTTGCCTCCAGTGATGTCGATTTTAAATGTTCTTCACCGCCTAAGAAAGCGCGCAGTGTTTTGACATACAGTGGAATCGGGAATAAGAACGAGTCATGACCTTGTTCAGCATCAATATCAAGATAACTTACCGGTTTATGATTGGTAATGAGTGCATCTACAATTTCTTGTGAGCGACTTGGTGCAAAACGCCAGTCAGTGGTGAATGAGACAATCAGGAACTGGCATTTGGTTTTACTCATCGCTTCTGTAAGCGAGTGTCCGTATTCACGCGATGGATCAAAATAATCCAAAGCTTTGGTCATAATGAGATAAGTATTGGCATCAAAGTTACGACTAAACTGTTCACCTTGGTAACGGAGATAACTTTCGACCTGAAACTCGACATCAAAACCGTACATAAACTTGCCGGATTTTAAATCACGACCAAATTTTTGTTTCATGGCTTCTTCAGAAAGATAGGTAATATGGCCAACCATACGAGCCAAAATTAGACCACGCTTCGGATAGCTATCATTTTCCAAATAACGACCATGATGGAAGTCCGGGTCAGACAGAATTGACTGACGTGCCACTTCGTTAAACGCAATATTTTGTGCTGAAAGCTTTGGCGCACTGGCAATAACGACACATTTTTGTAAACGATCAGGGTAGTCTACCGACCATTGTAATGCCTGCATGCCACCCAAAGAACCGCCGACCACCGCATACCAGACACTTATTCCTAAGCGGTCAGAAAGCATGGCTTGAGTTTTGACCCAGTCACGGACCGTTACTAATGGGAAATCTGGACCATAGGGACGATTGTCATTTTCAGGATTTGGTGAAGTTGGACCAGTCGACCCACTACATCCACCAATATTATTAAGCGCAACTACAAAAAATTTATTTGTGTCGATTGCCTTGCCCGGGCCAATACAGCTATCCCACCATCCAGCTTTTTTATCATCTTCATGGTGATAACCCGCTGCATGATGATGTCCGGAAAGGGCATGGCAGATTAAAATCGCATTTGATTTATCTGCATTTAAAGTGCCGTAAGTTTCAACCATTAACTCAAAGCGCGGTAAAACACGGCCACATTCAAGATGTAAGGGTTCTTCAAATTGGAACTTTTGCGGAGTGACTAACCCCACTGAGTCAGCTGGAAAAGACACGGGAACATTTCGCCTTTTAAATCTTTCAGGAATAAAAAGAAAGGATACCAAGCTAGGTATCCTTTCCAAAGTCTTTTTTTTAATTAAACAGCGGCGGCAACAACCTGATCTGTACTTAAAACACCTTGATCAATCAAACGGTTGGTACATGCAATAATAGCTTCAATAGATGAAGTGACTGTGTTGTCGTGGACCCCTGCACCAAATGAGCCTCTGCCTGTACCTTTCACTTGAAGTTCAATTAAGGTTAATGCTTTGGCATTTGCACCTGAACTAATACTGCGTTCTTCGTAGTTCAATACATCAATTGGTAATTGAAGTGCATTTAAGAATGCAGAGATAGGACCATTACCTTCGCCACGTAATTGTTGAGTTTCACCTTCAACATCAATCTCAAGTTCAATAATTTGAGTACCATTAATGTCAGATAACTTATAGTTTTTGACCGTGTAATGGTGGTTTTTCACTTCAACATACGTGTCTTTAAATAAGGTCCAGATTTGTTTAGCACTAATCTCTGTACCATTCTCATCAGTATACTGTTGAACAACCTGACTAAATTCGATTTGTAAGCGACGAGGCAATACAACGTTATAGTTTGATTCTAATAAGTAAGCGATACCGCCTTTACCAGACTGACTATTTACGCGAATGACAGCATCATAGTCGCGGCCCAAATCTTTCGGATCGATTGGTAAGTAAGGCATATCCCAGATTTCTTCGTTTTTCTGGTATTCAAAGCCTTTTTTGATTGCGTCCTGATGCGAACCAGAGAATGCAGTAAATACCAAGTCACCTGCATATGGATGACGGGGGTGTACAGGTAAACCAGTACATTCTTCAACCGTTGCAATGACTTCATTAATATTAGAGAAATCTAATTCTGGCGCTACACCTTGGGTGTACATGTTCAATGCAATTGCTGCAACGTCAACGTTACCGGTACGTTCGCCGTTACCAAATACGCAGCCTTCCACACGGTCGGCACCTGCCATAATGGCAAGTTCTGATGCAGCAATACCACAGCCACGGTCATTGTGACAGTGAACGGAAATAATCACGCCATCACGACGTGCCAAATTACGATGCATCCATTCGATTTGGTCTGCATAAACATTTGGTGTTGAAACTTCGACAGTCGCTGGTAAGTTCAAAATAACTTTATGATCTGGACGTGCATCCCAAATTTCTGTAACCGCATCACAGACTTCTTTTGCTACTTCTAATTCAGTTGCAGAGAAGCATTCTGGGCTATACTGGAAAATCCAGTCAGTTTCAGGATATTGCGCAGCATATTCTTTCACTTTCTGAGCTGCATTCACCGCCAACTGTTTTGCGCCATTAACATCTACATTCAACACTTTTTGACGGAAAGTTGGAGAGTTAGAGTTATAAATATGCACAATTGCACGCTTAGCACCTGCTAAAGCTTCGAAAGTACGCTCAATTAAATGGTCACGTGCCTGAACCAATACTTCAATGTATACATCATCAGGAATATGATTTTCTTCGATCAACATACGAGTAAAATCGAAGTCAATTTGAGACGCAGAAGGGAAGCCGATTTCAATATGTTTAAAACCGATTTTTACAAGCATTTTGAACATTTTGAACTTTTGTTCCATGTTCATCGGTTCAAAAATTGCTTGGTTACCATCACGTAAATCCGTGCTCATCCAGATTGGCGCTTTTGTAATTTCATTATTTGGCCATTGGCGATCTGGTAAATCGACTCGCTGGTACATACGGCGGTATTTTTTGCTAGGGTCAGCCAACATCATGAGAAAACTCCTTATCTCGTAGCACGGTTGCGTCAAGTATCGTGTGAAAGGCAACGTCTACAGTTATATATGGTATCTAATACAGAAAAATTAAAGGGAATTTGAAAAGGTCTGCTCTAAAATACAGACAAAAATTTATACGCGCGCGAGGCGCAGCATCAGGAGTTCGAGATGATGTCTTGCTTGAGTAGGCTGGGCAAACAAGTAATTCGTTTTCATCTATAGACCATGAAATAGTAAGTTTGGTGGTTTGCAAATATGCTTATTGTTTAGATATACCACATCTAAACGATGATTACACGTTGTGCAAAAGTCTTATAGAGATTTTAATTTCAGTGTTTAGAAAATAATTTTCTAATTTTGCATTGTTTTATATTTTATCGAAAATAATTTTCATTATTTTGCCTTATTGAGATAAAAATAATTAATTAGCTCAAATAAGGCAAAAATAAATAGTGTTACAGTTCTGACCACATACGGATTAGGTTGTGATAAATATTAGTTAATTTCATGACTTCAGAATAGCTATCACCATGTGATTTACGGAGTTCACGAATACTTTCATCTAAACTAAATAAAAGATGCCGTTTACTATCGTCACGTACTAAACTTTGAACCCAGAAAAAGGAAGCAAAACGAGTACCTGCTGTAATACTACTCACTTCATGTAGACTGGTAGATGGGTAGAGAACTACGTCACCAGCAGGTAATTTAACTTCGTGATAACCATAGGTATCTTCAATAACCAGATCACCACCTTCATATTCATCTGGCTCACTTAAAAATAATGTACATGATAAATCTGTACGAATTTGTTCCGCTGTACCACGAATAAGGCGAATTGAGTTGTCTACATGAAAACCAAAACTTTCATGTTCATCATAACGATTAAAAAGCGGTGGAATAATTTTGTGAGGCAGGGCCGCGGCCTGAAACAAAGGATTTTGCCAAATTGCTTTGATGACTATATCACTTAAATGATGGGTAAGGGGGTCTTGTTCTGAGAGTTGCTGATTTCTTTTCACCGAAGCAGACAAGGTGCCAGCAGTCACTTTTCCACCTACCCAATTGGCTTCTTCCATGAGCTTACGAAACTCGGCAACTTGCTCTTTGTTTAAAACATTGGGGATATGATGAATCACGGCAAACACCTTTTAATAGATACTTCATTTGTAAAAATAGCCTCATGACGAGGCTATTTTATATGAACTTTAATTAATTCCATAAATAAATTATGGAATTTATTCTTAGTATTTAAAGTTAATCGCTAAGACAGCATTACGACCATTACCTTCAAATGCGTAGTGAGCTGCATGCGCACTAGTGAAATAGCGCTTATCAGAGATATTGTTGATGTTAAGCTGCAAATTCACATTCTTATTAACATCATATTTAGCCATAGCATTGTAAATGGTGTAGGTTGGCAGATATTTCGGAGCAGTTGTGTTCACAAAAACTTGATCGCGATATTCAACACCAGCACCTAGAGTCAATTGAGGCATTACTCGGTAAGTAGACCATAGGGTAGCGCTGTTTTTCGCTACAAATGGGAGAGGTTTACCTTCTTGAGCAACTGCATTATAGGCAGCTTCGGTAATTTCACTATCTAAATAGCTATAGCCTGTAGAAACATCCCATTTGTCGGTAATTTTTCCGTTCAGACTAATTTCAAATCCATCAACTTTACTTTTACCTGCATTGGCAGTCGTAGTAGGGTCAATTTGGATACGTGTATTTTGCTTTTCAGTACGGAAAACTGCTGCTGTTAAGTTCGCACGGTTATTAAATAAGTCCCATTTTGTACCTAACTCGAAAGTACGTGCTTCTTCTGGCTTGAGAGCATTTGCACTCGCACTTGCAGTACCTGAGTCGCTAATAGAATCTGAACCTGTGTCACCCTCAGCAAGCACACCTACTGGGTTTGCTGACGTAGCATAGCTTAAATAAATACTACCATCTTCTGTTGGTTTAAAAACTAAACCAGCTTGGTAAGAGAAGTAGTCTGTATCGCTTTCTAATTTATCACCAGCTTTATGAGGAGTACGTCCATCTACATCCTTATTATATTTTTTCTCAGTTTCAAATTTATCCCAACGCACACCTAAGTTAAGTAACCATTGGGGATTAAATTCAATACTGTCTAAAGCATAAATGCCTACATTGTGACTACGAGTGGTCGATTGTGCTGTGATAGATCCACGCTTATCTGTGAAGGTACCATTGCCTGGATTATTTAAACTTGTACACCAGCCATTTGCCACAGCAGCAGCTGAAGTACAGTTTTGAATATTGCTGTCTAAAATGGTCGATGTGGTTTCACCAGCAGCATTAGTAAAAGTATGTACACCTTGATCTGTTTCTTGGAAACTCCATTCAGTACCGACATTAAAAGAATGCTTTAATGAACCAGTATTAAATTTGCCTCTTAGGGAAAGTTGATCACTATATGCATCGGTATCGAGAATACGACTTAAAGCACGACGAGCAACCGTACCTCTATAAATGTTACCTTTTGAGTCATCTGCGTTGGTATAAACATAATCTGATTTAGATTTGTTGTAAGTCGCTATATTCGATAACGTCAGGTTTTCATTAAAGTCATGTTCTAATTTAAAGGTACCGATATGGTTTTCACGTTTGTCAAAATCACGTGCTTTCCAACCATAATAAGTTCCAGCTTTTACATCAACAGGTTTACCATCACCAGGTGTTACTGTAACCCCAACAGGAGGCTTTGCTGGGTTTGCATTGTTAAAAGGAATGCCTGCATCAGGTTCATCATTGCTACGTAAATAATAGTAGCTTAGTGTTCCGCGTGTTGCTGTATCTAAGCCAAAAGTAATACTTGGAGCAATACCTACACGTTTATATTCAGCACCATTACTTTGGCCGGCTTTCTCATTTTCGTGGCCCATAATTACTACACGGCCAGCAATACCGTTACCAAAATCTTTGTTCGCATCTAATTGAATATGACGATAGTTGTCGGTACCGCTTTGAACACTACCTTGATATACATCACCTTCATGAGCAACTTTAGGGATGAGGTTAATACTGCCCCCAACGCTACCACCACCACCAAGAGCAGAAGAAGATCCTTTAATGACTTCAACTTGCTCAATAGCAAACATATCTCGATTCTGAGAAGTTGTATTACGAACACCATCTACATAAATAGAAGATTGACCGCTATAACCACGAATGTAAGGCATATCTGTAAACGGGGTACCGCCTTCACCAGCACCTAATGTAATACCAGGTTCATAGCGTAACGCTTCGAGTAGGGTATTAGAGTTTGTATCTTTAATTAATTTTTGAGAAAGAATAGAGACTGATTTTGGTGTGTCTTTGAGAGGAGCTACGAATTTAGAGTTTGCAGACTGATCGACCTTTAAAGATTCTTCTTGAGTCGCTTTAGTATGGATAGTTGGTAATTGCGAAACTGCTTCTTGTGCCATTGCAGTTGTTGCTATCATCGAGAGAGATGAGGCGATTGCAGAGGAAACAATTTTTTTACGTGTTCTAATCAATGACATGACTTTCAGGACTTAAATATAAACGTTATGCGAATAATAATAATTCTTATTTATATGTACAGTTTGTGTTAATTGGATTTGCCGATAGAATTGTGAAGGAAATGTGAAAGTTTTAATCACTTTTAGTTACAAATTGGCCCTAATTAATTGATTAAACTTAACTGTTTGGAAAAACGATAACTTTATTAAAATTAATTGTAATTTTAGATTTGTAAAGAATAGTTAAAAAATTACTTTTGATTAACGTTGCATTAAAAAAAATTAAAAAATCATAAAATTACTGTGAAATTTCCTAAAAATACGTCCTTCAATTTTATGATCTGATCGGTTAATTTTGTATATCTTGAAAGTTGTCATATAATACAGCACTTTTTTAAAAACTGTTCCTACTAACTAATTTTTATCGAGGAAGCCATGCAAGTAACGACTGAAGCGGTTTCGGGCGTTGCCCGTCGTTTAAATGTTTCTGTACCGACGAGCCGTATTAACGAGCAATTTGAAGCTCGTTTGAAGCGCACTGCCAAAACTGTGAAGATCAACGGCTTCCGTCCGGGCAAAGTACCTGCAAACGTTGTTCGCCGCGAATACGGTGCAAGTATTTATCAAGAAGTTGTGAATGACATCATTCGTGACAGCGTATTTGAAGCAATTCAACAAGAAAAAATCAATGCGGTAGGTATGCCGAACATTGAGAAAGTTGAACATAAAGAAGATGCTTTAGTTTTTGAAGCAACTGTAGAAGTTTATCCTGAAGTTGAAGTAAAAGCATTTGACGGTTTGGAAGTTGAACGTAAAACAGCTGAAATTAAAGACGCTGACGTTGACACCATGATCGAAAACTTGCAAAAGCAACGTCAAACTTGGGCTGTAACCAAGGGTATGGCGAAAAAAGACATGCAAGTGACTTTTGACTTCGAAGGTTCTATCGACGGTGAGAAGTTCGAAGGCGGTTCTGCTGAAGACTTTAAACTTGTGTTAGGTTCAGGCCGTATGATTCCTGGCTTCGAAGACGGCATCATTGGCATGAAAGCTGGTGAAGAGAAAGTTATTGATGTAACTTTCCCTGAAGATTACCAAGCTGAAAACTTAGCGGGTAAAGCAGCTCAGTTCAAAATCACTGTGAAGCAAGTTGAAAAGCCTAAACTTCCAGAGATTGATGCTGAATTCTTAAAAATCTTCGGTGTTTCTGAAGAAGAAGGCATTGAAAAATTAAAAGCTGACGTTCGTAAAAACATGGAACGTGAAGTTCGCAATGGTTTACGTAACCAAGTTAAACAAGCTGCATTTGATGCTCTTGTTGCTGCTAACGAAATTGAAGTTCCAGCTGCAATGGTTGCTCAAGAAATTGACCGTCAACGTCAACAAATGGTTCAACAGTTCACTCAACAATTTGGTGGTGCAGGCGCGCAATCTTTTGACAAGAGCATGCTTCCTGACGAATTGTTCAAAGAACAAGCAGAACGTTCTGTTAAGCTTGGCGTATTGGTAAGCAAAGTATTAGCTGATGCTAAACTTGAAGTTGACCAAGCACGTGTTGATGCTTACATCGACGACATGGCTTCTTCTTATGAAGATCCAACTGAAGTGATTGAATACTTCAAAAATGATGCTCAACAACGCGCTCAAATTGAAGCTGTTGTGTTAGAAGATCAAGTTGTTGATCACATCTTAGCTTCTGCTAAAGTGACTGACAAAGCAGTATCTTACGAAGATTTATTGAAAGAACAACAAGCTCGCCGTATGGGCTAATCTTTTGAGAAGTCAGGAAAAGGCGCTTTAGGCGCCTTTTTCATTTTTAGGTATATGGTTAATTTGAGTACGTCTTAAGTACTTAGGTATAAATAATATAATATTTCAGTGCGAACCTTTTGCAATTTGAGAAATTATCCCGCATATTGTTGCCATAGGTTAAGTCACAAAAAATTTAGGAATAAATAACGTATGTATGTTCCAACAATTGAAAATGCTTTAGTTCCTGTTGTGGTTGAACAATCTTCTCGCGGCGAACGTTCTTTTGATATTTATTCACGACTTTTACGTGAGCGCGTCATTTTTCTAACTGGTGAAGTTGAAGACAACATGGCAAATTTGATTGTTGCCCAAATGTTGTTCTTGGAAGCTGAAAACCCAGATAAAGATATCCATCTTTATATTAACTCGCCAGGCGGTTCGGTCACTGCTGGTATGGCGATTTATGACACGATGCAATTTATTAAACCTGATGTAGTGACATACTGTATGGGGCAGGCTGCATCTATGGGCGCATTCTTATTAAATGCTGGTGCTAAAGGTAAACGCTATTGCCTTGAAAATGCACGTGTAATGATTCACCAACCATTAGGTGGATTCCGTGGTCAAGCATCAGATATTGAAATTCATGCTCGTGAAATTCTATTTATTAAAGAGCGCTTGAACCGTTTGATGGCAGAACACAGTGGTCAAGACTATGACACGATTGCTCGTGATACCGATCGTGATAACTTTATGACTGCACAAGCAGCAAAAGAATATGGCTTGGTCGATCAGGTATTAAGTAAGCGTCCATAAGGGAAAATATTAAGTGGCTTGAGTTATTGGAAAACGCCTCCATATAGTCATTTAACCCTATCGCTTGCCCTCATATTTAAGATTCTATTTGTGGAGAGAATATGTCCGAACATCCTCAAGGACAAAAACATTGTTCATTTTGCGGTAAAACGCAGTCTGAAGTCGGGAAACTGATTGCGGGCGAGGACGCATATATTTGTAATGAGTGTGTAGATGTCTGCTTAGACCTTGTACAAACCAGCCAACAGGTTGAAGCAGGTGACTGGGCGAGCAAGGCATTGCCAAAACCACATGAAATACGTGCTGCGCTTGATCAATATGTAATTGGTCAGGATCTTGCCAAAAAGACATTATCTGTTGCCGTTTATAACCATTATAAGCGTTTGAAAGTCGGGCAATCTGGTCATGTGTCTAAAGATGTGGAAATTGCTAAAAGTAACATTCTACTGATTGGGCCTACCGGTTCAGGTAAAACATTACTTGCTCAAACATTGGCTCGTTTGTTAGATGTGCCGTTTGCAATGGCAGATGCGACTACTTTGACTGAAGCGGGTTATGTTGGCGAAGACGTTGAAAATATCGTACAAAAACTTTTGCAAAAAGCAGATTACGATGTAGAAAAAGCTCAAAAGGGCATTATCTACATTGATGAAATCGACAAGATTACACGTAAATCTGAAAATCCATCGATTACTCGTGATGTGTCTGGTGAAGGTGTACAACAAGCTTTGCTTAAGATGATTGAAGGTACTGTAGCTTCAATTCCACCACAAGGTGGACGTAAGCATCCGCAGCAAGAGTTCATTCAAATTGATACCTCAAATATCCTATTTATTTGTGGTGGTGCATTTGCTGGACTGGAAAAAATTGTACAACAGCGTCAAGAGAAAGGTGGAATTGGCTTTACGGCTGATGTTAAAAACAAAGATGAAACCAAAAAACTTGCTGAATTATTCCGTCAAGTTGAGCCAACTGATTTAGTTAAATTTGGTTTAATTCCAGAATTCATTGGCCGTTTACCAGTGATTGCAACGCTTGAAGAGCTTGATGAAGAAGCGTTAATGCAAATTCTAACTGAACCGAAAAATGCATTAACTCGTCAGTATCAATACCTGTTCAATATGGAAAATGTTGACCTCGTATTTGAAGATTCAGCTTTACGTGCAGTGGCTAAGCGAGCGCTTGAGCGTAATACCGGAGCTCGTGGCCTACGTTCGATTTTGGAAAATGTTTTACTTGAAACGATGTATGACTTGCCAAGCCGTACAGATGTAGGAACAGTTTTCATTAATGAAGCAGTCATTAATGGTGAAGCTGAACCTGTTTATAAGTCAGAACGTCAGCCTAAAGAAGCAGTAACACATGAAAGTGTTGCTAAGGCAGATTTAAAAGTAATTGATTCGAAGTCTGCTTAGATTTCATTCATCTAAAAAGCATGAATTGCCTCGGTGATTCATGCTTTTTTTGTTTTCAATTCATGTAGGTGATGTTAATCTAAAAAAACAAAATACGCATAGTTTTGCGGTATAGAAAAATCAAAAGAAAACGCTTTGAGGGATGTCATGCGTTATTTAATTATTGCTTTAAGTTGTGCCACATTACTTGCAGGTTGCCAAAGTTCATCACACTTAGAAAAGAATTCAGGTGAGCTGACTGCCACTTTACCTAAAGTTGATGTTGATAAAGAACCCGGTTTATTGGATCAATATCGTTTAGGCGGCTTCACTGTAGGGGGTTGGGTAAATCAAAAGTTAGGTCAGACATTTGCCCCAGTTAAACCCCAAAATGAGCAGGCAGCAGTTGTCTATCTTTACCGTCCAGACACGAAATGGAATCGTCAAGAAATTGCAGCCATCAATTTATTTGTAAATGGCAAACGAATTCCAAGTTTATTGCATAACCATTATTACTGGATTGAACTGCCAGCAGGAACTTACCGTATTTCAGCGAGCCGCCCTTTGTTGGGGATTCATTTTCAAGAACCTAAATATATCGATATTACGGTAGATGCAGGAGCATCTTATTATTTGAAGTATGATGAAGAAAATAAAATGGACCGTAGTGAGCACACGGGTCCATTTATGTTAATGCAAGATAATATTGGTCGTAGAGAAATTGCATTTACCGAGCTTAAATCTTCTAGCTACAATTTTGTTGCTGAAGATGCTTCAGGGAAAATACGTCATAAACCCCAAGAATTAAAACCTGCTAAATATAATGAAAAGTCAGATGTACATCTGATAAAACCATTTAAATTGTGGAACCCCTTAACGTGGTAACAATTTGAGGTCGATAAAGAAAAGTTAAGACTTTTCTTTATCTTTCATTAAGGGTGCAATAATTTTTAGCATTTCTTCTTGCATATGATCTCGTGCTTTAGGGTCATTAAAAGTTTGCTGTCCCAATTCCATCATATATTCTGAAATTTGCCCCATAATCTGTACGTTTTTACGGGTAATTGATTGGCCTTCTGGGGTTTTCAAAAACTTTAAATTTGCTTGGATTTCTTCTTCGGTATACGTTTTTAAATAAATATCTTGTAAGGCTTGAGTCGTTTTAGGGCTGCTAATCAGCTGGTTACTCGAATCTTTTAAAAGTAAGCCTAACTTTTTCGCTGCCTCTTTTTCTTTCGGGCCTAAAGTTTTGATGCCCGTAATATTGCTAATGATCTGTTCTGCTTGTTGATCATAGTAAGGCGTTAACTCATTGATTGACTCTTTCAATAGATAATCAATTTGGCTCATTTGCATGAGTTCTTTCACTGAACTTAACTTGGCAGGAGAAGCAAATAAGCTTGTGGTAATACAGCTTAGGCAGAGACTGATTGAAAGATTTTTAAGAATAGGGCGAATAGTCATGAAATGACCTATATGCAGTGTAGGGCGGGTGGGTATATTCATTAATAGCACAGATTGGCGAACCAATTGTTACAATTCTTTTCAATTTCAAAAAAATATTAAAAGGCATAAAAAAAGCACCGAATCCGGTGCTTTTCTTGATTAGCCAGCTGCGGCATCGATTACTGGAATTTTACCAATTTTCGCTTGCCAGATTTTTGGAGCTACTGCGTGAATTGATGTACCGTTTACATCAACTGCAACAGATACAGGCATATCTTCCACTACAAATTTGTAGATTGCTTCCATACCCAAGTCTGCAAATGCAACCACTTCAGCTTCGCGAACAGCTTTAGATACGAGGTAAGCTGCACCGCCCACTGCCATAAGGTAAGTTGCTTTGTTGTCCTTGATTGCTTCAATTGCTGTAGGACCACGATCAGCTTTACCGATCATACCGAATAGACCAGTATGCTCGAGTACTTTACGTGTGAATTTGTCCATACGTGTAGCCGTTGTAGGACCGGCAGGACCAACCACTTCATCACGTACCGGATCAACAGGGCCAACGTAGTAAATAAACTTACCTTTAAGATCAACCGGTAATTCTTCACCATTGTCGATCATTTCAACCATACGTTTGTGTGCAGCATCACGACCTGTGTACATTGTGCCGCTAAGAAGTAATGTGTCGCCCGGTTTCCAAGAGTCCATTTCTTCTTGAGTAATGGTATCAAGGTTTACACGTTTAGATTGTGAAGCATCCCAAGTTACAGATGGGTAGTCTTCAAGTTTTGGTGCTTGAATATGAGCTACACCTGAACCATCAAGCTGGAAGTGGGCGTGACGAGTCGCAGCACAGTTAGGAATCATACCTACTGGTTTGCCAGCAGCGTGACATGGGTAGTCTTTGATTTTAATGTCAAGAACAGTCGTTAAACCGCCAAGACCTTGTGCACCAATACCAAGAGCGTTTACTTTTTCAAAGATTTCGATACGAAGTTCTTCGATTTTGTTCTCTGGTCCACGGCGAAGTAATTCGTCCATGTTGATTTCTTCCATGAGTGCTTCTTTCGCAAGCATCATGGCTTTTTCAGCAGTACCACCAATACCGATACCGAGCATACCAGGAGGACACCAGCCTGCACCCATAGTTGGAACGGTTTTAAGAACCCAGTCAACAATCGAGTCAGATGGGTTAAGCATCGCAAGTTTAGATTTGTTTTCTGAACCGCCACCTTTAGCAGCAACAGTAATATCTACTTTGTTACCTGGTACGAGTTTGTAGTGAATAACGGCAGGGGTGTTGTCTTTTGTATTTTTACGACCAAATGCAGGGTCAGCAAGAACAGATGCACGAAGAACGTTGCTGTTTTCAAGATAACCTTGGCGAACACCTTCATTTACTGCATCGTCTAAGCTCATTGTTAAATCAAATTTAACATCTAAGCCCACTTCAAGGAAAACGTTAACAATACCAGTATCTTGGCAAATTGGACGATGACCTTCCGCACACATGCGAGAGTTAATTAAAATCTGTGCAATTGCATCCTTTGCAGCTTTGTTTTCTTCGCGATCATAAGCACGGCTCATCGCTTGGATAAAGTCTTGCGGGTGATAGTACGAAATAAACTGTAGGGCGTCCTTGATTGATGTAATCAAGTCATCTTGTTTGATAATCGTTGTCATACCAAAAAATCTCTTGAGCGGGCTGTTAGCTAGCGGGCTAAATTATATGACAAAAAGACAATCTTGTGGGGGATTGGTTGATCTTTTGACCGAAAGTCGAATAACACAAAGGCTAAGTTATTTAAAATTAAGAACAACCTAGAATCAGGCTTATTCTTTAAAAAATAAAAAAAGCCATTTGAGCGGATATCAAATGGCGAGAGGTAGAAAAGATTAAATGATATTAATTATTTGGCAGCAGCTTGCTGCTCGGCCTGAATGGCTGTTAATGCAATAGTAAAGACGATGTCATCTACTAAAGCACCACGAGACAAGTCATTGACTGGCTTATTTAGGCCTTGCAGCATTGGGCCAACGCTAACTACATTTGCTGCACGTTGTACTGCTTTGTAAGTCGTGTTACCCGTATTTAAGTCTGGGAAAATAAATACATTGGCACGGCCAGCAACGCGTGAGTCTGGCGCCTTTTGGCGTCCTACACTTTCAACTGAAGCCGCATCGTATTGTAGTGGACCGTCAATCAGTAAATCAGGGCGACGTTGCTGTGCAATTTGAGTCGCTTGCTGTACTTTCTCAACATCAGCACCTGTTCCAGATGTACCAGTTGAGTAGCTGATCATGGCAATACGTGGATCAATTCCAAACGCTTTTGCAGAGTCAGCAGACTGAATCGCAATTTCGGCAAGCTGTTCGGCTGTAGGGTCTGGGTTAATTGCACAGTCACCGTAGACATAGACTTCATCCGGTAAAAGCATAAAGAAAATGGATGAAACCAGTGAGTATGCTGGAGCGGTTTTAATCAATTGGAAAGCTGGACGCACTGTATTGGCGGTTGTATGAACTGCCCCTGAAACTAATCCATCCACATGATCTAGAGCTAGCATCATGGTGCCGAGAACTACAGTATCTTGTAATTGCTCTTTAGCTTGTAGGTCGTTGAGTTTGCCTTTGCGGAGTTCAACCATTGGTGCAATATATTGGTCACGGATCTGATCTGGATCAATAATTTCTAACCCGGCCGGTAACTCGATACCACGTGCTTTTGCTACGTCATGTACAGCTTCTGGTTTTGCTAACAAAATACAATGCGCAATACCACGAGCCTGACATATAGTAGCAGCTTCAATAGTGCGTGGCTCATCACCTTCTGGAAGGACAATCCGTTTTTTAGCTGCAATCGATTTTTGTACCAGTTCATGACGGAATGCAGAAGGGGAAAGGCGTGGTGTAGCACCGTTATTACTATGCTGTTTAAGCCATTCGACATCTATGTGACTGGAAACAAATCGGGTCACTTGTTCGGCACGTTCAGTGTCATCGGTTGGAATTTCATTACCAAAATCGGATAAACGCTGCGCAGTTTCTAGTGTATTTAAATGGGTATGTAAAATTGGCAACCCTTGTTTGATAGCACTTTGGCAAAACTCTAAAAGCTTGGGAGCAGGAGCTTCACGCTCAGTCAGCACCAAGCCTGCCAGTGGAATACCATTACTGGTGGCGAGACTACTTGCCAGTAATACATCGGTACGTTCAGAGGCGCTAATGATCAGTTCACCAGCAATGAATTTATTCAGTTCATATTCAATGCTTGATGCAATTAAACTTGAGTGCAAAATACGACGTGTTTTTGCTTCGCCTTGATTTACCCATTGGCCATCAATCACGCTGGCGATGTCTAATGTTCTAGGTACACTTAAGGTATTACTAAACGGAACTAGACCAATAATTGGTAAATCGCTTGATCCAAAGTAGCGGTTATATTTTTGCAATTCTGCCGTAAATTTTGCGATGTCTTCAGTTGGACGTAACGACGGGTCAAATGCGACAGGTATTTGAGCTGTCTCTTCAGACAACCCGCGTGTACGCATAAAGAGTACGCCCGCTGTTCGGTTAGAGGTTGCACCACCAAACTGCCGTAAGTGAGCTTCAACTTTCTCTGCTGTTTTACGTGGGTTTTGAATATCTGCTGTACTGACTAAAACCACTTCAGCATCAAGCGCTTGTGCAAGGCTTGCATTAAGTTCACTGGCAAAATGGTCTTGCCCATTTGGTAATAAGCCTTCAACAATAATCACATTATTATCTGCTGCGATACTGCGATGAAGACTTACTGCTTCTTCAAGTAACTCATCGACTTCACCAGCCGCAATGCGTTGGGTTAGTTTTTCATGAGAAATGGATTGGACAGTTTTGCTTTGAAATAAATGACCAAATAAAGATGTAGTTCGGTCTAAATTTTCTTGATCTACCTGAGAGAACGGTTTTAAAAAGCCTGCTTTAATCCCATTACAATCAAGTGCATAAATCATACCTAAGCAGGCAGAGGTTAAACCAACCCCTTCACCTGTAGGAATTAATAAAATTGTATTCATATAAACCTATAAATAAATGAATAGCGTTTTTGACTTCTGTAATTAAGCAAGGCTAACTTCAGGAGATGTATTTTGTGAAACCTCTACAACCTGACGAGTTTCTTTGGCAATACGGCCTTCTTCATCGGTTGGAATCACCCAGATTTGTGGACCTGTGCCGCTATCAATACGGCCTTCTGTACCACGTTTTAAATTATTGTTCTGGTCTTTATCGAGCTGTAAACCGAAATGAGGTAAATAAGCTAGAGTTTTTTCACGTATATAAGCTGAGTTCTCACCAATACCGCCTGTAAAGATCAAGCCATCAATAGTTGGTAAACCACAGCTTAGGGCAGCAAGTGATTTTGCAAGGCGATAGCTAAATACTTCAATCGCAAGGCAAGCATCTTCATTGCCATTTTCAGCAGCTTCAATCACTGTACGCATATCGTTAGAGAGTTGTGATAAGCCAAGTAATCCACTTTCGTTATTTAAAACTTTATCGATTTTTGCTAAGTCCCAGCCAAGATTTTTAGCAAGGAAGCTGTGTAAGCTTGGATCGACATCACCACTACGTGTTCCCATTACAACACCTTCAAGTGGAGTAAGGCCCATAGAAGTATCAACACTTTGTCCATTCCACACTGCACAAGTCGAGCTACCATTGCCCAAGTGTGCTGTTAACCAACCGCCTTTTTGGAATTTTCCTGCCAGTTCACTGCCGCGGTCAGACACATAAGCATGGCTTGTACCGTGGAAACCATAGCGACGAACATTATGTTCTGTATATAAAAACTTAGGGATTGCATAACGGTATGCATGTGCAGGCATAGTTTGATGAAATGCGGTGTCAAATACGGCAACTTGAGGTAATTCAGGGAAGAGGCGCATCGTTGCTTCAATCCCGATTAAGTGAGCAGGATTATGAAGCGGTGCAAGCGGAGTGGCTGCACGAATACGTTCTACAATTTCAGGGGTGAGTAATTCAGCTTTGGTAAGGCTTCCACCATGTACGACACGGTGACCGATTGCTTGAGGTTTATAGTTTGCAAGACGTGCAAGTAAAGTTTCTAAAGCTTTGGCGTGGTCAGCATAAGGAATTGAAAGCTCTAGCGGTTCTCCCCCGACGGTAATCCCTTTAATACGAGCATCAGCTGCCCCTAAGTTTTCTGCTAAACCGTAAATACGATCTTCACGACGCTCTGAAACCAGTGCGTATTTAATAGATGAAGAACCGCAATTAATAACTAATACTGATGTAGCCACGTTGAAATACCCAAGTCCTGATATAAAAATAGTTTTCCTAACTTCCTGATCAAAAGGCATTAATTGTGTGATGCATTAAGAGCAGGTTGTGATGTTTTAACATGTGTTGTTTTTCTGTCCAAGATAGACTTTAGCCCATTAGACTTAAGCACTATCGACCATTAAATTTTTTATAACTAATATTCGCTCAGTATAAAGCTTAACCACTGTATTTATTGTTTTTTTGTAGAAGAATTAAACAGTTTTTTGTATATATTTATGAAAGCTAGATTTCTATTTAATGTATTTTTCAAATATTTGGGATAAATTTTTTAAGAAAAAAGAAGTGCTGTTATTTTAATCAAACTAGAGGGGAGTATTACAAATAATATACGTAAATGAAATTAAATTTTAATCGTTTATATATAGGTTAAAATGAATAAATCATAAACATTTTTAATATAAAACTTAGTATAAAAAAGTCGGTATTAATACATTTATAAGAATAATTTATTGCTTTGATATTATGAGAATTTTCTCATAGTTAATAGAGGCAGATTTACCAATAAATATAGTCAAAAATAAAACCAGCTTCTCGTTTAAAACTTAAACATAATTTGTATTTAATACCGATGCTCGAGTATTACCGTAAAGTTGACTAGGGCTTGCATGTCGCTTTTTGCCTTAATAATATTGTTCCTCCCCCTTATCAAATGATGATGAAATATATCATTTGGTCTATTTTTATGTTCCGGCTTATCCGGTTGTACAGGAGCGTCCAGCATGGACTTGCCGAATCCAGTATTGGCAAAAGTTACTGAACGTGTAATTGCGCGTAGCCAAAAAACTCGTTCTGCATATTTACAACGTATTGAACATGCCCAAGGCAAATTCCCAGCTCGTGGTGCACTCTCATGTGCCAACCTGGCTCATGGTTTTGCTGGCATGGAAGATAATGAAAAATTAATTATTAAAGTTGGCCGTGAACCAAATATTGGCATTGTGTCTTCATATAATGAAATGCTTTCAGCACATGCCCCATATAAAACATTCCCTGACATTATAAAAACAGCTGCACGTGAAAATGGTGGTGTTGCACAGTTTGCGGGCGGTGTGCCGGCAATGTGTGATGGTATTACTCAAGGTAATGCCGGTATGGAATTATCACTATTTTCACGTGAAACCATTGCGATGGGGACTGCGATTGCACTTTCCCATAACATGTTCGATGCCGCATTGTGTCTCGGGGTATGCGATAAGATTGTTCCGGGCTTGCTGATTGGTGCTTTGCAGTTTGGTTATCTACCAGCCATTTTTGTACCTGCGGGGCCAATGAGTAGCGGTTTGTCGAATGATGATAAAGCTAAAATCCGCCAGCAATTCGCCACAGGTCAAGTGGGCCGCGATGCCTTACTTGAAGCTGAATCGGCTGCCTATCATGGTCAGGGCACATGTACATTCTATGGTACTGCGAACAGTAACCAAATGTTGATGGAAGTGATGGGCTTACATTTGCCAAGTGCGGCATTTGTTCATCCTCATACACCATTACGTGATGCGCTCACTGCCGAAGCTGCTAAACGTGTACTTGACTTAACTGCCGAGCGAGGCAACTACACGCCGATTGGCCATGTTATTGATGAAAAAGCCATTATCAATGGTATTGTGGCTTTACTGGCTACAGGTGGTTCAACCAACCATACGTTGCATCTTATTGCGATTGCACGTGCGGCTGGCATCTTAATTGACTGGGATGACTTTGATGAGTTGTCTGCTGTTATTCCATTGCTCGCAAAAATCTATCCAAATGGTAAGGCCGATGTAAACCATTTCCAAGCTGCGGGTGGGGTAGCCTTCCTTATCCGTAACTTACTTGAGGCTGGTTTGTTACATAACGATGTGACGACCATCGCTGGTAAAGGTTTACAGCATTACACCAAAGAACCGAAATTGATTGACGGTAAGCTTACTTGGGTTGACGGGGTAGTTCAAAGCCTTGATGACAAAGTACTCCGTAGCATTGATGCGCCGTTTCAGCCAGATGGCGGCTTGCGCTTAATGCAAGGTCGCCTTGGCCGTGGTGTTATCAAGATTTCTGCGGTTGCACCAGAGCACCGTAAAGTGAAAGCACCGGCAATTGTTTTTGACTCGCAAGAAGCGGTACAGGCAGCGTTTGATCGTGGTGAATTACACCGAGACTTTATTGCGGTTGTCCGTTTCCAAGGTGCGCGTGCTAATGGTATGCCTGAGTTGCACCGCTTGACTCCTGTGTTGGGTGTTTTACAAGATCAAGGCTTCCATGTTGCATTAGTAACCGATGGCCGTATGTCTGGTGCTTCAGGCAAAGTGCCGGCAGTCATTCATTTGTCTCCAGAAGCGTTATTGAACGGCCCGATTGGCAAAGTTCAAACTGGGGATATGTTAATTATTGATGCTGAAGCTGGTGTACTCGATATTGAGTTAGATGAGCAGACTTGGCAGTCACGTCCTGTTGCTCAACCAGAACATCAGGCAGAAAACGAAGTTGGTTTTGGCCGTGAATTATTTGGTGTGTTCCGTGCGGCAGCAGCGCCTGCTGAACATGGCGCATCTGTGTTTGGTGCACTTGTTGGCGAAGAGCCACAAGGGCAGATTTAAGACAAAGGAATTACAAAGTAATGAGCAAGATTGAAGATGTTGTCAAATTAGGTCCAGTAATTCCGGTGTTGGCTTTTGACTCTGCCGAACAAGGTGAACATGTATCACGTGCGTTGCATGCTGGTGGTGTAAAGGTACTGGAAATTACTTTACGTACAGCAGCTGGGCTTGCTGCCATTGAACGTGCATCTCAGTTAGCAGATGACATTGTGGTGGGTGTGGGAACAATTACCAAGCCTGAGCATTGTGCGCAAGCTAAAAAAGCTGGTGCTAAATTTGGGGTATCACCTGGTTTGACCAAAGACTTACATTTGGCTGCACAAGATGCAGGTTTACCTCTTTTACCAGGCGTAATGACACCGAGTGATCTCATTCAAGCGATTGAGTTGGGCTACGACATTGTGAAGTTTTTCCCTGCTCAACAGGCAGGTGGGGTTGAGATGCTAAAAGCATTTTATGGTCCATTTCCAAACTTACGTTTCTGCCCAACAGGTGGAATTACAGCAGAGACAGCTCCAGATTTCTTAAAGCAACCTAATGTGGTGTGTGTAGGTGGGTCATGGTTAACGCCTAAACCTGTTGTCGCTGCACAAGATTGGGCTGAAATTACCCGTTTAGCCCAAATTGCAAGTCAGTTGTGAGTTTTACGAAAGTAATTGTGGTTTAAAAATCTAAAGTGTCTTTTAGGTGCTTTAGATTTTTTGTGATGCTGTGACTGGCGGTTGCCAGTCATACTAAATATAAAAAATGAGTGCTTCAACAATGAGTATATCTCTGGTTGAAGGCTTTTATTTAGGCAGTGCCTAGATAACATTATTCCAAGGAGAAAGTGTCACATGGAGACGGTTCAGGGTGGCATGTTGCTTGTCTATACTTTAATTGCGATCGTTGCTTTGATTGTCATGATCGCGAAGTTTAGAATTTACCCCTTTTTAGTTCTTATTATTGTTTCTCTTGGTTTAGCTCTTGCAGTTGGCATGCCAATGGACGGGATTGTTAAATCATATGAAGCAGGTACCGGTAAAACACTAGGTCACCTTGCGATTGTGATTGCGTTAGGAACCATGCTTGGCAAGATGATGGCCGAGTCAGGTGGTGCAGAGCGAATAGCAATTACTTTAATTAAATGGTTTGGTGAAAAACATATTCACTGGGCCATGATGTTCATTGCGTTAATTGTAGGGCTTCCGGTATTTTTTGAAGTTGGTTTTGTACTTCTTATTCCAATTGCATTCAATATTGCCAAACGTACAGGTAAATCATTATTAATTGTTGGTTTACCTATGGTTGCGGGTCTATCGGTCGTACATGGGTTGATTCCACCGCATCCAGCCGCTTTGCTTGCGGTACAGGCTTACCATGCCGACATCGGTAAAACCATTATGTACAGTTTGTTGGTTGGCGTCCCGACGGCGGTTGTTGCAGGTCCATTGTATGCATTATGGATTAACAAATATGTCAAATTGCCTGAAAATAATCCTTTAGCAAAGCAGTTTGTTGAAGCAGATGCTAACAACACACGTGAATTGCCGAGCTTTGGGATAACCTTATTTACGATCATGCTACCGGTTGCATTGATGTTAGTTGGTAGTTGGGCAGATGTTTTCTTTGCACCAAAAACGTTCCCAAATGAGTTATTACGCTTTATTGGTACTTCTGATATTGCATTGCTTATTGCTGTTTTGGTCAGCTTTATTACTTTTGGCACCATGCAGGGTTTTAACCGTGAACAAATTGAAAAATTCTGTGGTGGATGTCTAGCTTCAATTGCCGGTATTTTGCTGATTGTTGGTGCTGGTGGCGGTTTCGGCGGTATTCTAAGAGACAGTGGAATTTCTAATGAAATCGTCTCTACTGCTTTAAAAGCAAACCTTTCACCATTGTTATTAGGATGGCTTGTTGCTGCTCTCATACGTCTGGCAACAGGTTCGGCTACTGTTGCGATGGCCACGGCTTGTAGCATTGTTGCACCTATTGCGGCAGCAGCAGGTGTAGTCGTTAGACCTGAACTTTTAGTATTAGCGACAGGTTCTGGATCATTAATTTTCTCGCATGTAAACGATGCTGGTTTCTGGCTAATCAAAGAATATTTTGGAATGACAGTTGGGCAGACACTGAAGACTTGGTCTGTACTGGAAACAATTATTTCGGTACTTGGTTTGTCTTTCACATTGTTGCTTAGTGCTGTTTTGTAATTAGAGGTAGGTAATCCATGATAGTGATAGCAATGGGTGTTTGTGGCACAGGGAAAACCCTTATTGGTGAGTTGTTATCAGAGCGTTTGGCTTGTGAGTTTCTTGATGGTGATACGCTTCATTCAGCTGCAAATAAAAGTAAGATGAGCCAAGGTATCCCTTTAACCGATGAAGACCGCTTGCCGTGGTTGCAAGCTATTCGTCAGGCAATTGAAGCAAAACAAAGAGATGGTGAAACGGCTGTGTTTACATGCTCATCTTTAAAGCGGATGTATCGCGATATTTTAAGAGGGCAGGACCAGAATGTTAAGTTTGTATATCTAAAAGGTTCTTATGAACTATTACAGCAAAGACTTGCAGAAAGATCTGGTCATTTTTTTGATCCGGCATTGTTACAGACCCAACTAGATACATTAGAGGAACCTGATGTGAATGAAGCAATTGCTATTGATATTGCTCTCACACCAGAACAGATCATTGAACAAGTTATCCAGAAGCTAGGGGTAACTGATAGTGTGTGTCGGGGGTAAATTCATCTAGAAAATATCGAAACTATCCATGCTTTAAGAATTCACCTTGTGGTCTGCGGTTCAAGCAAGGTGAGTACTGATAATAATAGTGGTATTAATCCGAATAAAACCTGATTACAGGGGCGAGTTCGGGAATATATAAAAGACATACAAATAATAAGGTATTAAGAAGAATGAATCAGTTAAATAATTTACAGCATAAATTTCCAGTAGTGGACGGTATTCCTGAAAGTGTACGTTTGCCATCTCAAATTCATCAGCGTGTCTCACTCGTGGATGGTGAGTTGAAGTTATGGGCTGGTGCAACCAAGAAAACATTATCTCCGATCTGGATACAGCAGCCTGACGGTAGCCTACAGCAAGTTGAACTTGGTAGTTACCCAGTCATGGGCGAAAAAGAAAGCGATGAAGCATTAGAAGCAGCGGTACGAGCTTATAACAATGGTCGTGGCGAATGGCCAATGATGAAGGTTAGTGAGCGTATTGCATGTATGCAAAATTTCATTCAGCGCATGGTAGAGCAACGAGATTTGATTATTAAGCTGATCATGTGGGAAATTGGCAAGAGCTTGGCCGATTCAGAGAAAGAATTTGATCGTACTATTACCTACATGCGTCAAACCATTGATGCCCTGAAAGATCTGGATAATGCTAACTCCCGCTTTGTAATTGCTGAAGGCACCATTGGTCAAATTCGTCGTACTCCATTAGGTGTTGTGTTGTGTATGGGGCCATACAACTACCCGCTAAACGAAACCTTTGCAACCCTGATCCCGGCTATGCTGATGGGTAATACTATTATTTTTAAACCACCTCAATTTGGAACTTTACTATTTGAACCATTGCTAGAGGCATTTCGTGATTCATTTCCAAAAGGGGTGATCAATACCATTTATGCACCAGGTTCTCTAGTAGTGCCGCATTTGCTGGCATCTGGGCAAATTAATGTGCTGGCATTGATTGGTTCTAGTAAAGTAGCTGATCACTTGAAAAAACAACATCCTAAATCTCACCGTCTGCGTGCGATTTTGGGGTTGGATGCTAAGAATGCAGCTATCATTTTGCCAGATGCTGATTTGGACCTGACAGTGAAAGAGTGTCTGTTGGGTGCATTGTCATTCAATGGTCAGCGTTGTACAGCTTTAAAAATGCTGATGGTGCACCGTTCGATAGCCGATGAGTTTGTTAACCGTTTAACGACTGAGCTGGCTAAGTTGAAAGTAGGTATGCCGTGGGAAAAAGGTGTATCTATTACGCCGCTACCAGGTATGCACCGTACAGCCTACATGACTGAAGTGATTGAAGATGCAGTGGCAAAAGGAGCAAAAGTGGTTAATCCGGAAGGTGGTGAATTTTGCAAAACCATGTTCTATCCGGCCGTAGTTTATCCAGTGACTGAGGGGATGAGACTGTATCGCGAAGAACAGTTTGGCCCAGTGGTACCAGTTGCTGTTTATGATGATATTGAAACTGTATTGGATTATGTCACTACTTCTGATCATGGTCAGCAGGTGAGTATTTTTGGTAGTGACCCAGCGCAAATTGGCCATTTGGTCGATACACTTGTACATCAAGTTTGTCGTGTAAACATCAACTGTCAGTGTCAACGTGGTCCTGATGTATTCCCATTTGGTGGTCGTAAAGATTCTGCAGAAGGTACACTTTCTGTGCATGATGCGCTTCGTGCATTCTCGATCCGCTCTATGATTGCGGCTAAACAGACGGATGACAGTAAAGGTATGCTGGCTTCTATGGTGTCTGAGCACTATTCGAAATTTGTGAATACCGACTTTATTTTCTAATTGATCTATGGTTAAAAAAACCAGCCTTCGGGCTGGCTTTTTTATGGGAAATAACAAAATAAAAACGCCTGATATGGATCAGGCGTTTTTATTTAAGTAGGAGGCTTATTGACGAATTTGACCGTCACCTAACACAATCCATTTTTGAGAAGTTAAACCTTCTAAGCCAACAGGGCCGCGTGCATGAATCTTATCTGTTGAGATACCAATTTCAGCACCTAAACCATATTCAAAGCCATCGGCAAAACGAGTTGATGCATTAACTACGACGGAGCTTGAATCTACGCGAGCCAAGAACTGACGTGCCAAAGTATAGTTCTCTGTCACAATGGCATCGGTATGATGCGAACCATATTTGTTGATATGGTCAATGGCTTCATCAATACCGCTCACCACTTTAACTGCAAGAATCGGCCCTAAATATTCGGTATACCAATCTTCTTCTGTCGCAGGTTTTACAGAGCTTCCTAAAATACGACGTGTTTCTGGGCAACCACGTAACTCAACTTGTTTTTCAGCATAAAGCTCAGCAATGTGTGGTAAGAAAACTTCTGCAATTTTTTCATCAACGAGCAGAGTTTCCATTGCATTACAAACGCCGTAACGATGTGTTTTAGCATTCAAGGTAATTGGTAACGCTTTTTGTAAGTCTGCTTGTGCTTCCACAAACACATGACAGTTACCATCAAGATGCTTAATCACAGGAATACGAGCTTCGTTGGTTACACGCTCAATTAAGCTTTTGCCACCACGTGGAACAATGACATCAACATATTCAGCCATAGTAATGAGATGACCAACCGCTGCGCGGTCAGAAGTTTCAATCACTTGTACTGAGTGCTCAGGTAAACCAGCAACTTTTAAGCCATGCTTCACTGCTTCTGCGATTGCTTTATTTGACTCAAGTGCTTCTGAGCCACCACGTAAAATAATGGCATTGCCCGATTTAATTGCTAAGGATGCAGCTTCAAGTGTGACATTTGGACGTGATTCGTAAATCATACCAACGACACCTAGAGGTACACGCATTTTCCCAATTTGAATGCCTGTGGGGCGATATGCAAGATCCGTAATTTCCCCAATTGGATCGACAAGCGCGATCACATCTTTTAAACCTTGCAACATCCCTTTAAAACGTGCGGGCGTAAGCTCAAGACGATCAAGTAAGGCGCTGTCGAGCTGATTGCTACGGCCTTTTTCCATGTCGATCTGATTCGCCGCCAAGATAGCTGCTTGGTTGTTTTCCAAAGCAGTATAAATAGCAGAGAGTGCATGATTTTTAAGTGAGGTAGAAGCACTTGTTAAGACGCGTGAAGCATCACGTGCTTGTTGCCCAACTTTTTGCATATATTGTTCAATTGAATCTTGCATAGCATTTTTTAATCATTTACCAATGACTACGATAGTAGCAGTCAAATGCGGAACAATGAATGGCTTTTTTTCAAAAATGTGATCGCTATAAAAAAACATTTAAATATTTTGCAAACTATTAGCGGCTTAAACAGGATGAGCGGTCAATTCAGCGATTGCGTATATTTCAGACAATTGTTTAGAATGTTATTGTGCAATACAAACAAATACAAATTTTAAAGATTTGTGCATAAAAGATTACGTGTTCAAGAAGGAACTCTTGCAGCATAAAAAAATTACAGCAAGGAGGAAGCAAGGATATGAATTCCATTATTCAAATGGATTCGGAGATAAACCAAGCTTATGCCGGTTTTGGGTTTTTCGATATCTACCATAGAGATAGTTTTAAACAGCCAGCTCGTACCACATGGATTGACGGTTGGAAAATTGAATACATGGCGATTGCAGACCCACAAACGATTCACAAAACACCGATTGTGATTGTTGGTGGTGCTTTTCAAAATTTTAACTCGTATAAATATTGTGTTGAACAACTATTTGAAAGTGGCCCGGTCATTCTAATTGACTTGCCATCAATGGGTGCAAATCAACAAATTACCAATCGAGATACCGGAATTTCTGCTGGAACATTAGAACTACCTGATTTGTCAGAAATGTTAGGACGTTGGTTAGATATCGTCGGAATTCAAAAAGTTTCTGTAATGGGAATGTCGTTGGGTTCAGTTGTTGCTTCTTGTTTTGCTTATCATCGTCCAGATTTGATGGACCGCATGATTTTAATGGGTGTCATGCAAAAGACCCGTAAAAGTTGGCGGATGATTCTGGAAGAGTCGCTCAAACTCATGCAAGAAAATCGTATGGAAGAGTTCGGGCAAGCGGTAATTTTATATTTGGTGAATCATGCCAAATTAGATAAAACACGTATGTCGCCTACAGCTAAAAAATTATTTTTTAGGCAAATGGCAGAATTTACGGGTACTGAACGAGAGCGTTATGAAATTAACTGTAATCGCCTTTTGCGTTTAACAGATGTACCTATTCCAGAATGTAAGACACTGGTCGCAGCAGGGCAGTACGATAGTTTTACTTTGCCTCATGAAAATGCCAATTTTGCTTTGCAATGTCCGAATATGGAATTTGCTCTGATTGCTAACGCCGACCATGTGCCGCAGCTCCAGCGTCGTAAAGAAACTATGAGTTTGTTCACTTCATTTTTGAAAGGTGAATCTATCCAAAATCTGGATGGCATTATTCCAATGACGCGTGAGCAAATGCAAAACATGGAACGCCGAGGTGAAGAGCGTATACCAGTTCTCCAGCCTAAAACCAAACTGAGCCACCGTGAATGTGAAACAGAGGTGCCAGTGACGATTGTTGACGTGACTTTCTTTGGGATGTATTTGAAGTTAGATGATGTAGCACAGCTTGAGTTTGTAAATGAACACCCACGTGATTTGGCTTTACATTTAGAAGATGAAGAGGGTGCTTTCTCGATTGAGTGTTTAATTTTTGAAGCTACTGAACAAGGAGTCCGTGCCTTATTTAAACATGGTAGCTTTGAGCTTGCTGACCGTTTAAGCCGCTTCATTGCTCGCCAGAAACAAGCAGCTTAACGTTTAATTCTTTTATGATTTGGAAGCCTCAAAACTCACGAGGCTTCCATTTTTTATTTTAATTGAGCATGGATAGTCCAGACTAAGTCGCCTAAATGCTCTTCATCGCTGTCTTTAGAAACTTGTCCAAAGAATATTTGCGGTTGTTCAACGTTAACTTGACTAAAGCCTGCATCTTTAAAAAAGTCTTTCACTTCTAGTGGAGTCTTAAAATGAAAACTAAATGAGCTTCGAGACATAAGTTTAAGTAATTTACTGCTGTTCCAGATAATACTAGCAAGTTTGTTTTTAACGGGTTCAGGATACAGGTCGGTTAAATAATAAAGCTTTTTAAAGGAAGCACCATAGTGGGCAATGGATTGGATCAGTTGCTTTAATAAGTCTTTATCAAAATAGTTAATTAAACCTTCACTGATTACAACTAGTGGGCGGTTAGAGTCAAACACTTCAAATGCTTGAGCAAAGGCTTCGGTAAATAAATCGACCGATAAAACCTTAGGTGCATTTTTTTCAATTTGTTGTAGTGCATTTTGTTTTGTTTGAGCCATATCGGGTAAATCAAGCTCTCGATAGCTAATGGAAGGATAATGCTGCCTAAACCACCAGCCACGAGGTGATAAACCACAGGCAATTTCAAGCACCTGTAAATCAGGATTTTCTTGAATTAACTTCTCTAAATCATGATCAAGCATGGTATGGCGCTGTTTAAGCGTCGTGCGCATACTGCCACCGACATATTTCTCTGCCCAAGATTCTAATGGGTGAACTAAATATGCCAACGATTTTCCTTTGCTGGTGGCAAGTGCTTCATGTGAGATCCCCATTTGATACCAGATATAGCCTGTATAGTGGGCTGTAAAAGAAATGTGGCGGTGTTTTGAAAGGTGTTGTGTCATTCGTCCTGAACTCGATTTATTGTTTTTGTGTGAACTTCATTATTAATAACAATGAAGAGGTTCTAATGCATTGATAGTGAATGAACCTGCATGACGGAGTCCTGTCAATTAGGTTGGCATTCTGGGATGAACTTTCAGTTGGAGTTACTTTTCTTTCGGGAAAAGTAACCAAAACCATTGTCATACGCAAAACCTGTTCACTTTCTGCATCTATCAAATATATTGAAGCAATCAATATCCTTCAGCAGATGAGCAGGTTGCGTATGACTTAACCGCGTATCAGATAGTGAATAGGTTTTTGTAGCCAATTAAAATTTTTACTAACTTAAATCGAATTTTTAAACTCTTCAATGGCTGTTTTGACAGCTTGCCATTCATTTCCAAGCGATAAAGTTTCACCAACTTGGATTTGTGGAATTCGACCACGCATACGTTCTAAACGCTCTTGATTTGGTAGCTCTAAGTTTGCAATACCATCGAGTGCTGTACATGCTGCACTACGGTCATTACACACTAGCCCCATATCACAGCCTGCTGCCAGAGCTGCTTGAATACGCGCATCTGCACCCCCAGCGACACAAGCAGCTTGCATGCTTAAGTCATCGGAGAAAAGTACGCCATTAAATTTCAAGCGATTACGAAGGACTTCTTGAATCCAGAAAGGTGAGAAACCTGCCGGATTTGGGTCAACCTGATCGTAAATCACATGTGCCGGCATGAGCGCATCTAGCTCAGGCATAAGCTTAATAAAGCTTTGCATGTCATGATTATAAATTTCGTCATAGCTACGGCTATCGATTGCAGCTGCGACATGTGAATCGGCTTTTACCGAACCGTGACCAGGGAAGTGCTTACCGGTATTTGCCATGCCGGCTTTTTTCATACCGCGTATAAATGCACCAGCAAGTGGAGCGATATCTTCGATATTTTTAGAGAAGCCACGGTCACCAATCACATCACTAATCGCATTGAGGTCTAGAACCGGTGCAAAACTAAAATCGATACCGACTGCAAGCACTTCAGTCGCCATTAACCAGCCGCACTGTTCAGCTAATCCAAGTGCTTTTTGAGGTTGAGTTATATAGAGCTCGCCAAAACGGCCCATGGCTGGCAATAATGTAAAGCCAGATTTTAGACGTTGAACGCGACCACCTTCTTGGTCGACAGCAATCAAAATATCTGGGCGAACTTGGCGCATATGGTTGGTTAAAGCACGGACTTGTTGTGGTGATTCAATATTTCGTGCAAATAAAATCATGCCACCGACTTGCGGAGCTTGTAATAGTTCAATATCTTCTTGAGTAAGTTCTGTGCCGGCTATGTCCAGCATCAACGCGCCAATCATATTGGTTCCATTTGAATTTTGATTGAAAAACAATAAGCGAATTTTGCAATGATTTGCTACATTTTGTCAGTACAGAATATGATAAAACTACACGGTATAAACAATTTAGTTGGTTAAGATGTTGAATCTGCTTAGTTCATATCGAAAACAGAGCGTGTAAGATACGAACACCCAAGGAAGTATTAAGAATTTATGAAACTTCAAACTATAGCTTGTGCAGTAGCAATCGCGACTGGCGGTTTATTCTTCTCTCATACGATGAACGAAGCAAGAGCAGCAACCAATACTGCTGCTGTTTCTCAATCGATCCAGCCAACGCAAGAGCAAGCCTTGGTGGCTCGTCAACTGGCAACTTTAGTAGACCGCCAACATTATTTAAATATGCGTCTGGATGCGAACACATCTAACCGTATTCTTGATATGTACTTAGACAGTCTTGATCCGGACCACTCATTATTTTTAGACGCTGAAGTTCAAAACTATAAAAAGCTCTATGGTTCAAATTTTGGTGCTTCATTAAAAGCGGGGAATTTAACTGGGCCATTTGCTATTCACCAGCAATATCGTGAGCGCTTAAAACAGTTTTATGAGTTCATGCTTGCTGAGTTGAAGAAACCACAAAACTTAAAACAGCCAAATACTTTTATTGAAGTAGATCGCGAAAAAGCACCGTATTTTAAAACGTCAGCTGAACAGCAAAATCACTGGCGTAAAATGCTGGTTTCTCAGTTAATTAATTTAACAATTAGCCGTGAAGAAGAGCAGGCAAAACAAAAGGCGTTAAAAGAGAACCCTTCACTTGCTGATGGTCAAGATTTAACAGGCCCCGAAGATTTAACGCCAGCTCAGACTTTGACTAAGCGTTATACGCGTCAGCTTGAAAGAATTAGTCGTGTGAAAAGCGACGATGTGTTGGATAAAACATTAAATGCAATGTTGGCAACTTATGATCCGCACAGTAACTATTATCCGCCAATTGATGCGATAGAGCTGAACCGCCAAACAACCTTACAACTTGAAGGTATTGGGGTATCGATTCGCCCAGAACGTGGTAATGAAGATTACACCAAGATTGAAACTATTGTAGAAGGTGGTCCTGCAAGTAAGTCTGGTCAAGTGAAATCAGGAGACCGAATCGTTGGTGTCGCTCAAGAGGGCGGCAAAATGATCGATGTGGTCGGCTGGTCGAGTTCGGAAATTGTTGGGTTGATTCGTGGTAAGCGCGGCACAAAAGTAACGTTGAAGCTTCTTGGTGCTGGTGCATCAATGAGTCAGGCACGCAATGTGACTTTGGTACGTGATGTCATTCAAGAGGAAGATGCCGGTGTTCGTTCACGTACAGTTGAAGTGACACGTGATGGTAAAAAGCATCTATTAGGTGTGATTGAAATTCCATCGTTCTATTTTGACTATCGTTCACGTCGTGCCGGTCAACAATATCGCTCAGTTTCTGAAGATACTGCAAATGCGTTTGAGGCATTAAAAGCCAAGAAAGTTGAAGGTATTATTATTGACCTGCGTAATGACCCAGGTGGCTCATTAGAAGAAGTTGCACGTATGCTTGGACAAGTGATTAAGTCAGGTCCAGTTGTGCAAATTCGTGATGGCAATGGCAATGTAAGTGTATTTGAAGACAACGATGGTGGTCAGCAAATCTATACAGGTCCACTCGCTGTATTGGTGAACTTGGCATCAGCATCTGCAAGTGAAATTTACTCTGCTGCAATTCAAGATTATGAGCGTGGCATTATCATTGGTAGTACAACCACAGGTAAAGGTACAGCTCAGGTCCAACTCGATACTTTGGCATATGGTCAAGCAACCTTAACTCAGCGTAAATTCTACCGTGTAACGGGTGGTAGTACGCAAAACAAAGGTGTAGTGCCAGATATTAAGCTTGTTGATATCTATAACGAAGAGTTTGGTGAGCGTAAATCGAAAAATGCGTTGAAGTGGGATACGATTCCGACTGCACCATTTAAGCGTGAAGGTTCAGTGCAGCCATATGTAGCGAAGCTGTCTCAACTTTCGGAACAACGTGTTGCTGCTGATCCACAGTTTAAGTATTTAAATAAACGTACGGCAATTGCGAAGGTTACGAGTGATCAGAAACAAGTTGTGCTTGATATTGATAAGCGCCGTGCAGAGCTTTTGAGTTTAGAAAAGCAAACTTTAGATGCTGAAAATGAACGTCGTATAGCAACAGGTCAAAAACCTTTCCCTAACTGGGAAAGCTATCAGGCATCTCTAGATGCTTTAGCTGAATCTCGTGCCAAAATGAAAGCTAATCAACGTCCTGCGTTGCCAGAAGAAGAAACGTTCGTAAATGAAGCTGCGAATGTATTGATGGATTATGCGAAATTGCAGAACCGTTAAGTTCTCTTGTCTGTTTTATGAAAAAGCACGCTGTTCTCAGCGTGCTTTTTTAATTTTTATGTCAGTAAACTGTCATGCATTTATCATCAAAGTGTCAAGAAAGCTGCTTAATCTTTAAGCATGAAAATAAATATACTGATGGATGGCGCTATGCAAGGCTCATACGCGACAGCACTATTAAAACAACAGCAACTTCCTGAAAGCTTCCAATTCTATTTTAAACAAAAACAGCATTTGTCTAATACTCAGGAATTGCACCAACTTCACGAGTTGGTTCGTCCTCGTTTAAAAATTGCGATTGTGACAGAAACATGGCCGCCTGAAATTAATGGTGTAGCACTCTCTTTGTTGCAGTTATGCCAAGGTTTACAGAAACAAGGGCATAAAATTCTACTTGTTCGACCTGAGCAAAAAGCCAAATGTCATGATTTTTTGCCAGAACAAGAATGTCTGGTCATGTCACAAGCGATTCCAAAATATCCAACTTTGCAATTTGGCTGGCCCCAATATTTAAAAGTTTCAAAAGCTTTTGAAAAATTTGTGCCAGATGTCGTACATATTGTGACTGAAGGACCGTTAGGTTTAACAGCCATGCAAGCCGCAAAAGCCAAAGATATTCCGGTCTCTAGTGGTTTTCATTCGCCGTTTCAAGATTTTAGCAGGTTCTTCGATTTGGCCTTTTTGGTGAAGCCGATTCAAAAATACCTTTGCTGGTTCCATAACAATACTCAAGTGACCTGTGTTCCAAGTAAAGATACGGAAGAGGCTTTACGCGGTTTTGGCATTACATGTCCTCTAGTCGTTGTTGGGCGAGGAGTGGATACTACTCGGTTTTCACCAAAACATCGCTCAGAAAACTTACGCCAGCAATGGGGCGTTGATTCCGATACACGTGTCATGTTGTATGTAGGTCGTTTATCACCGGAAAAAGAAGTCCAGCTGATCGTTGAGAGTTATGCAGCTATGCAAAACATTCAGCAACAGAAAACTAAACTGGTTGTGGTGGGAGATGGCCCGGATCTTGCTCGATTAAAAGCACTACCTGAAGCGAAAAATGTTATTTTTACGGGTAGTTTGCGCGGGCACGATTTGGCAGTCGCATATGCAAGTGCCGATGTCTTTGTATTTGCAAGCCAAGTTGAAACGTTTGGTAACGTAGTTTTGGAAGCAATGGCGAGCGGTTTGCCAGTTATCGCGTATGATTATGCATGTGCACACCAGTATTTAATACATGGCGTAAACGGTTGGTTAAGCCCACTTGGGCATAAGAACCATTTTATACAACAAATTTATCAGCTTCCTTCAATACAACAACTTAGAGAAATGGGCATACAAGCCTGTCATAAAGTACAGCAAAGCGGTTGGCAACTTCCGGTACAGCAATTAGAACAGGCATTTTATCAGGTAGTGAAGGAACCCTCGGCGGACTTCACCTAAGTATCCTAAAATAGGAGAACAACCATGAAATTTAAGAATGCAAAAATAAAAATACTCGATCTCGATTTACGAGGCTGCTTATATCTCAATAATTTCTCTCATTCACAACGTGTGGCATTATTCTTTAAAATTATTAGCCGTGCTGGTGACGGACCTTTTTGGTACCTTATGTTGGCGATTGTATGGGGAATGCAGGGCATTACTTATAGCTTGCAAATTATCTATTTGCTACTTGGTGGTTCGGTTGGAACAGCAATTTATAAATTCTTAAAACATAAAACCACGCGTCCACGTCCTTACCAAGTACATCAGGTGATTGTTCTCGGTGAAAGACCACTCGATCACTTTAGTTTTCCATCAGGTCATACGTTACATGCTGTCATGGTGACAATTGTGTTGGGGTATATCCAACCTGTGTTGCTTGCAGCGATGTTGCCGTTCATGGTGCTTGTGGCATTGTCTCGTATGGTACTTGGACTTCACTATCCGAGTGATGTGATTGTGGGCGCACTTATTGGTGCAGCAGTAGCAAGTCTGATTATTTTTGTCGCGCCATTATTGGGCATTGCTTTATAACGAACAGTAATTTTTATCAGCTTAAGCTATCGATTAGGTTTGTGGATTTGCTAAAGTACACAGTTCTTGATTTAGCAGATTAAACAGATAGGAGCCGCTATGGGCTTACGTTGGACAGATACGATTGATATTGCCATTGAATTGTCAGAAGCACATCCAGAAGTTGATCCGCAATGGATTCGTTTTACCGATTTACATGCATGGGTTTGTGCGTTACCAGACTTCAGTGATGACCCAAATAAATCAACCGAAGGATTGCTAGAAGCTATCCAAATGGCTTGGTTGGATGAAGTTCGCTAAAAACAGTAGAAAAAATCGCAACTTTTACACATTCAAAGCTGATTATTGCCTATGACATCGGTATAATGCGGCAAATTTTTTAAAGTTTAAATCTTAAAATAAAGGAGCCACTCATGGCAATTGAACGTACTTTGTCTATCGTAAAGCCAGATGCTGTGTCTAAAAACCACATCGGTGAAATTTTTGCTCGTTTCGAAAAAGCGGGTTTAAAAATTGTTGCGACTAAAATGAAACACCTTTCTCAAGCTGACGCTGAAGGTTTCTATGCAGAGCACAAAGAACGCGGTTTCTTTGGTGACTTAGTTGCATTCATGACTTCTGGTCCAGTTGTTGTATCTGTTCTTGAAGGTGAAAACGCAGTTCTTGCTCACCGTGAAATCTTAGGTGCTACAAACCCTAAAGAAGCGGCTCCTGGTACTATCCGTGCTGATTTCGCTGTAAGCATCGATGAAAATGCTGCTCACGGTTCTGACTCAGTTGCTTCTGCAGAGCGTGAAATTGCTTACTTCTTTGCTGACAACGAGATCTGCCCACGCACTCGTTAATCGAAAGCATTCAAACCAGATAAGTGGTATACTACTTATCTGGTTTTTTTATTCTCTCAAGAGCATATTGTTTGATTCTTGAACAATATATTCTTTTTTTGACATGGTTTAGGTAAATACACATGAGTTCTGCAGTGGTCGTTTCATCTGAAAATCTTGATGGACAGCAGCAATCTTCGTCCACGCCAGCATCGCCTGCTGCCGAAAAAGTGAATTTACTCGGCATGTCACGTGCTGAATTAGAAAAATTCTTTGAAGATATTGGTGAGAAAAAGTTTCGTGCCGGTCAGGTTATGAAATGGATTCATCAATACTTTGTTACTGATTTTGCTGAAATGACCAATATTTCAGGCAAATTACGTGCAAAGCTTGAACAAATTTGTGAAATTAAAGCCCCTGAAGTGGTACACCGTCATTATTCAAAAGACGGAACACGTAAATGGGTGTTTCGCGTAGGTGAAGGTTCTGGCTCTTTAGTAGAAACTGTATTAATTCCTGCCGAAGATAAAACAGGTTCACGCAAAACTTTGTGTATTTCTTCACAAGTGGGCTGCGCATTGGACTGCTCATTTTGTTCAACAGGTAAGCAAGGTTTCCAGCGCGATTTAACGCCAGATGAAATTATTGGGCAACTTTGGATGGCAAACTATTCCTATATGGAAGAAGTGCCTGTTGCTGAGCGCGAGCGTTCAGTGACTAATGTTGTGATGATGGGTATGGGTGAGCCATTGCTCAACTACGATGCTGTATTAAGCTCAATGCACATTATGCTCGATGACTTTGCTTATGGTATGTCAAAACGTCGTGTGACTTTGTCAACGTCAGGTGTTGTGCCAAAAATTGACCAACTTGCGAAAGATATTGATGTTGCTTTAGCAATTTCCCTACATGCGCCAAATGATGAATTGCGTAATGAACTTGTGCCTATTAATAAAAAATATCCATTGGCTCAGTTGATTGCGGCATGTCAGCGTTATATTGCCAAAGATGGTAATGAAAGCGCGCGTAAACATGTGACCATTGAATATGTCATGTTAGAAGGTGTGAACGACCAACCTGAACATGCACAGCAGTTGCTTAAATTACTTAAAAACTTACCAAGTAAAATTAACTTGATTCCATTTAATCCGTTCCCTCATGCGCCATATGGACGCTCAAGTCGAAATCGTATTATCTCTTTCCAAAAAACTTTGTCTGATGCAGGATTTGTGTGTACGATTCGTCAAACACGTGGCGATGATATTGATGCCGCATGTGGACAATTGGTCGGCCAAGTTGCTGACCGTACGCGTCGTGCTGAGCAGTGGCAAAAGAAAGTGGCTCAACGACAAGAGATTTTACGTACACAAGGATAATATTGAGGGCAGACTTTGAGTACTCCGAAGTTGAAGATCATGTTATGTATGGGGGTTGCTGTTGCACTTTTGGCAAGTGGTTGCCAGACTTCGCAAACGGTTAAAAAGGACCCGGAAAAAGCAGTAAAAGTGCGTACGCAGCTTGCTGCCGAATACATTCGTTCTGGTGACTTGGATTCTGCAAAGCGTTCTCTTGACCAAGCGTTAAGTGTCGATAGTCGTGATGCAACGGCAAATATGATGATGGGTATTTTATTGCAACAAGAAGGCAGTAAACCCAATTTAGAAAAAGCAGAACATTACTTTAAGCGTGCAATTTCGTCTGAACCAGACAATGCTCAGGCACGTAATAATTATGGTACGTATTTGTACCAAATGGAGCGTTATAATGATGCTATTGAGCAATTTCGTATTGCTGGTGCAACATTAGGCTATGATCAACGTTACCAGGCTTTAGAAAATCTGGGGCGAATTTATTTAAAACTAGGCGATATTGCGAGTGCTGAAAAAACATTCAAACAAGCACTTCTTGCTAACCGCGAATCTTACATTTCAATGTTAGAGTTAGCAGAAATTTTTTATTTGCAGCAGCAGATTCCGGCTGCTACACAAATGTATGAACAATATGTTCGTACAGTGGGGCAGAAAAATCAGGGTGCACGTGCACTTTGGATTGGTTTAAGAGTGGCTCGAGCCAATGCGGATAAAATGGGAATGCAAGTTTTAGTAAACCAGTTACGTGCTTTATTCCCGGAAAGTCCAGAATATCAACGTTATTTGCAATTACAGTATAGTACTGAGGCCGTATGGAAATAAATCCTAATTCACAGCAGCCAACTGGCTCAAGCTTACCGACTTCTGCTTTAGGAAATATTCAACGTCCTGGTGAGTATTTACGTCAAATTCGTGTTTCTCAGAAAAAAGAATTAGAGCAAGTATCTTCAGATTTAAATATGCCGCTGAAAACGCTCAATGCGTTAGAGCAAGACGACTATAAATCTTTGCCAGAAGCGACTTTTATCAAAGGCTATTATCGTTCTTATGCGAAGTATTTAAATACTGATGCAACTGCAATTATCCAGCGTTTTGATGAGATTTATGCAAACGATACTGGGCTTTTGCCAAATCATGCTTTAAACAACTCACCAATTAAAATCATGGGTAAATTACCGGGTTCTAATAGTGATCGTAACAAAAAATGGTTAAAGCGCGCACTGCTTGCAATTTTGATTATTGCTGTCGTGTCATTAATTGTGATGGGTGTCCAAAAATGGACCTCAAACAAAGAAGATGCTGAGCTGCCAAAAGCAAATCAGTCTAATGTTGAAGTTTTACCTATGAAAGGGAACACCTCTGCAACAGTGGGTGACCAATTGGTGTTAAACTTTAACCGTCCAACTTCTGTTCATATTGTAGATGCAACAGGGAAGGTTTTAGCGACGGGTCGTCAGGCATCGACTTTAACCTTAAATGGTGAGTCTCCATTCCAGATTCGTCTTGATGATGCGACGGCTGTGTCATTAAGTCTAAACCAAGAACAGATTTCATTGTCTCCATATACGGTAAACGGTAAAGCTGAATTCCGTTTATCCCGCTAATACCATGAGTTGAGCGATACAATGATAGAGAACCCAATTAAACGTCGACCAACACGTAAAATCCGTGTTGGTTCGGTCTATGTCGGTGGCGATGCACCTATTAGTGTGCAAAGTATGACAAATACCGAAACTTGCGATGTTGACGCAACTGTGGCTCAGATTGAGCGTTGTGTTGATGCAGGTGCAGATATTATGCGTGTTTCAGTGCCTTCTATGGAAGCTGCTGAAGCCTTTGGTGCAATCCGTAAGCGTGTTTCAGTTCCATTAGTAGCTGATATCCATTTTGACCATAGAATTGCTTTGGCAGTTGCAGATTATGGTGCGGACTGCTTGCGTATTAACCCGGGCAATATCGGTTCAGACCAGAAAGTTCGTGAAGTTGTGGCTGCGGCACGTCATCACGGTATTTCTATGCGTATTGGCGTGAATGCGGGTTCTCTAGAAAAAGATTTACAGAAAAAATATGGCGAGCCTACAGGGCAGGCACTTCTTGAGTCAGCTTTACGTCATATTGATATTTTAGACCGTCTTGACTTCCATGAGTTTAAAGTCAGTGTAAAAGCATCAAATGTGTTTTTAACCATGGATGCTTATCGTTTACTCTCTCAACAAATTGATAATCCATTACACCTTGGAGTGACTGAAGCTGGTATTTACCGTACAGGTACTGTGAAATCAGCGATTGCTCTTGGTGGGTTATTGATGGAAGGCATTGGCGATACGATGCGTATTTCGCTTGCTGCTGAACCTGAAGATGAAATCAAGATCGGTTTTGATATCTTAAAATCGCTTGGTCTACGTTCTAACGGTATTAACTTTATTGCTTGTCCAAGTTGTTCTCGCCAAGAATTTAACGTGATTCAGGTGATGCAGGCTTTAGAAGAGCGTTTAGAAGATATCCGTACACCAATGGACGTTTCGGTTATTGGCTGTAAGGTAAATGGCCCAGGTGAAGCAAAAGAAGCAGATATCGGGGTCGTTGGGGCTGCGCCTCGTTCATTGGTTTATCGTAATGGTGAGAAAAGCCATTTAATTGATACCAATCAATTGGTTGATGAAATCGAAACTATGGTTCGTCAACGTGTTCAAGAGCTTGAAGAAGCTAAATCTAAAGAAATTATTCGTAGTTCATCATGAGTTCAATTGTCGCAATCAAAGGTTTTAATGACGTTTTACCAACGCAAACAGCAGCGTGGAGACGTCTCGAGCAGCATTTAGCATCTTTAATGGATGCTTATGGTTACCAACAAATTCGTTTGCCGATCGTTGAACAAACGGGACTGTTTAAACGTGCTATTGGTGATGCTACCGATATCGTAGAAAAAGAAATGTACACATTCTTCGATAAAGGAAACCCACCTGAATCACTGACTTTACGTCCGGAAGGAACAGCGGGTTGTGTTCGTGCGTTGGTTGAACATAACTTGTTGCGTGGTGCTACGCCACGTGTGTGGTATATGGGACCTATGTTCCGTTATGAAAAACCACAAAAAGGCCGTTACCGCCAGTTCCACCAGTTTGGTGTGGAAACTTTTGGTGTAGCGACTCCTGATATCGACGCTGAATTGATTATGTTGACTGCCCGTTTGTGGAAGCGTATGGGTGTTGATCACATGGTTCAACTTGAGTTGAATACTTTGGGTGAAACAGATGAGCGTACGGAATATCGTAATGCTTTGGTTGCGTTCTTAAATGAACATAAAGATGCTTTGGATGAAGATTCACAGCGCCGTTTAACAACAAACCCATTACGTATTTTAGATTCTAAAATTGAGTCGACTCAGAAAATTCTGGAAAATGCGCCGAAATTACATGACTTCTTAAAAGAAGACAGTTTAAGCCACTTCCAGCAATTACAAGATTATTTGACTGCCGCAGGCATTAAATTTGTAATTAACCAAAAATTGGTACGTGGTCTAGATTATTACAATAAAACTGTTTTTGAATGGACAACAACAGCATTAGGGTCGCAAGGTACAGTATGTGCAGGTGGACGCTATGATGGTTTGGTTGGCCAGTTAAAAGGTAAGGCTGATCAGTCTGTTCCAGCGGTCGGTTTTGCAATGGGGATGGAGCGTTTATTGCTTCTACTTGAGCAAGTCGAACAGGCTGAAATTGTACGTGACTGTGAAGCGTTCTTGGTTGCGGAGCCTGCTTATCAATCTAAAGCTTTAGTTCTAGCAGAACAATTACGTGACCAGTTAGAAGCTGCGAATAGTAACATTCGCATTAAAACTGGTTCACAAGGCAGCATGAAGAGTCAGATGAAAAAAGCTGATCAGGCTGGGGCTGTTTACGCCATAATTTTGGGTGAACGTGAGTGGGAAGCACAGCAGCTTGCTGTAAAAGAGTTGGCAACAGCTGAGCAATCACAAGTTGCGTTGGCTGAACTCGTACCATTCTTAATTGAAAAATTTACAAAATAAACTGAAACATCTGGAAAAGGACAATCACATGAGCTTAAGTGATGAAGAACAATTCGACAGCTTAAAGTCGTTCGCCAAAAAATATGGTTCTGCCATGATTAGCGGGATTCTCATTGCATTGATTGCCTTTTTCGGGTGGGAATATTGGCAAAAAAGAAACCTTGCAACGAGTCAGACAGAAACTGCAAAAGTACAGCAGTTAATGGATGAAGCAAATGCAACAGCCGATAATCCAAATGCTTTAGCTTCAATAACAGCTTCGGCAGATAAGATTGTAAAAGACGATATTGATTCAGTTCAGGCGATACAAACTCAATTTGTATTGGCAAAACTTGCATATGAAAAACAAGATTATGCTGCTGCTGAAAAAGCTTTGAAAAAAGTTGAGAATTCAAAAGTAAAAGATGAAGGACTGATTCAGGTTGTAAAATTGCGTTTAGCAGATGCACAATTGGCGCAAAACAAATATGATGAAGCTCTAAAAACCTTGTCTGGTGATGTCGATCCGGCATTTAAAGCAACAGTAGAAGAGTTACGCGGTGATATCTTTGTTGCTAAGAAAGATATTGATTCTGCTAAAAAAGCATATCAAGCTGCATGGGATTCGTTACTGGAACGTAAACAAGAGCGACAAATTTTACAAATTAAACTCGAAAGTGTTGGCGTTTTAGTTGAAGATCCACAGATTGAGCGCCCAATTTTGGAAACACAGGTGGAAGAGTCTTAATGAATCAGAAATTCAAACTGCCTTTGGCAATTGCAATCGCATCGGCTGTATTGGTCGGATGTTCTAGCAACAAAGTAAAAGAAGCAAAACCAAATCCACTACCGAAATTGACTGAGTCAAATAAGAGTTTGGTGCCCGTGTTTTCACGCAGTGTTTCTTCTACGAATAAGGCAGATCCATTACGTTTACAACTTGACGCTAGCGAAGGTGTTGTTTTTACCCTTGATCCTAAAGGTGAAGTTGCTGCATACCGTGGTAAACAACGTCTTTGGGAGAAAAAAGTTAGTAAATTGGGCTTAAGCTCTGGTGTTGAAGCAGCTGAAGGTATTGTTGTTGTTGGTAACAGTAAAGGTCAGTTATTTGCTTTAGATCAGGCAACGGGTGAACAAAAATGGACTGCACAATTATCTGGTGCTTTATTAAGTCCTTCTTTAGTTCAGTCTGGCCGCGTAATTACAATTGCAAATGACGGTACTGTATTTGCACATGATGTATCATCAGGACAACAAGTTTGGGCATATAAATTGCCAAATGTTCAGTTCAGTTTACGTGGTCAACCATCGCCAGTGAGTCTTGACCCTCGCACGGTTTTAATTGCTTCTGCAAATGCATATGTTTATGCAATTGATACGATTAGTGGTATTCCGCGCTTCCAACGCCGTGTTGCAGTAAGTGAAGGGCGTTCTGATATTCAGCGTTTAATTGACATTGATGGTGATCCGGTTGTTGCGGGTCAACTCATGGTAACAACTAGTTTCCAAGGCCAAGTAACTGTTACTGATCTTGCTTCTCAACGCGTGGTTTGGAGTGAAGATTCAAGTAGCACCAAGCGTCCAGAAGTTTATGATAATAAAGTGTTTGTTTCGTCAACTGATGGCAAGCTTACTGCTTATGACTTAACAACAGGCGAACAGCTTTGGCAAAATGATAGTCTCTTAAACCGTCATTTAAGTAATCCTGTCGTCTTGGGATCGGACCTTATTGTTGGTGATTTGGATGGTGTTTTACACCTAATCGACCCGACAACAGGTAAGTTGATTGGTCGTTCTAAAACAAGTGGTGAGGTCAATACATTACGTGTGATTGAGAATCAGCTCTATGTTTCGACTCGAAAAGGCGATTTAAGTATTTGGCAGAATCGTTAATTTTGTTCGCTTGTGCTAAAATAGCCGCTTAACAAATTACGCTGTTAAAAATATCGGGGTGTTTGAATTAAATCAGTTCAAAGCCCCGTCTTTTATTATGGTCATATCTGGCCTTAAAATATATCTCCTGTACTGTTTCTAATGCTCATGCCATGAGATATGGCTGGTCTTGAATTAAGGTTATTGTATGAAACCCGTTATTGCGCTCATTGGTCGTCCGAATGTCGGAAAATCAACGTTATTTAACCAGATTACCAAGAGTCGTGATGCACTTGTAGCCGACTTCGCGGGTTTGACTCGTGACCGTAAATATGGTGATGCGACTTATCAAAATAAGTCTTTCATTGTTGTTGATACTGGCGGTATTGGTGAAAGTGAAGGCGGTATCGATAACTACATGGCCGAGCAGTCGAAAACAGCCATCAATGAAGCAGATATTATTATTTTTGTAGTTGATGCGCGTGCCGGATTGTTAGCTTCCGATGAGCAAATTGCCCGTGAATTACGTACTTTAGGCAAGAAAATTTATCTTGTTGCCAATAAGGTTGATGGTGTTCATGCTGAAGCTGCTTTGGTTGAGTTCTACAAGCTTGGTATGGGTGAACCATTACAAGTTGCAGCGAGCCATGGCCGTGGCGTACAACAAATGCTTGAGGATGTACTTCAAGATATTCCAGAAGATGAAAATCCTGAAGAGCATGACAAAGATACCGGATTGCGTCTAGCAATTATTGGCCGTCCGAACGTGGGTAAATCAACGTTAGTAAATCGCTTACTTGGTGAAGACCGTGTGGTAGCGTTTGACCAACCAGGTACAACTCGTGACTCTATTTATATTCCGTTCGAGCGTGAAGGCCGTAAATACACTTTAATTGATACAGCAGGTGTACGCCGTAAAGGTAAAGTTGATGAAATGATTGAGAAATTCTCAATTGTGAAGACTTTACAAGCGATGAAAGACGCACATGTGGTGGTGGTTGTAGTTGACGCCCGTGAAGGTATTGTTGAGCAAGACTTACATTTAATTGGCTATGCGCTGGAAGCTGGGCGTGCCATGGTCATTGCGATCAATAAATGGGACAACATGAGTGAATACGACCGCAAGCAGTGTAAGCTTGATGTTGAGCGCCGTTTTGACTTTATTCCTTGGGCTCGAATTCACCTTATTTCTGCTCTACATGGTACTGGGGTAGGTGAGTTATATCCATCAATTCACCGTGCTTATGAGTCTGCAAACTTAAAGGTATCTCCTGCGAAATTGACGCAGATTTTGAATGATGCAACTGATCAGCATCAGCCGCCGACAGTTCAAGGCCGTCGTATTAAAATGCGTTATGCGCACATGGGTGGGCAAAATCCACCGACTATTGTGATTCACGGTAACAAGGTGGATAAGACTCCTGCAGATTACCGCCGTTATTTAGAGAATGTGTTCCGTAAGGTTTATAAGCTTGAAGGTACACCAGTTAAAATTGAATTTAAGACTTCTGAAAACCCGTTTGAAGGCCGTAAGAGTCAGGTCGATGAGCGTACTGCTGCACGTCGTCGTCGTTATATTCAGAAATTCAAAAAAGCAGAAAAGAAATTTAAACGTTAATCTGTTTTTAATTGAAAAAGCCCAAAGTCTTCTTTGGGCTTTTTATTGTATTGTCTAATCAGGTATCAGTAAGGTTTTAATGCTAGCTGTGAATTATGGATGGTTCGGATTAATAAAATGAATAGTAAACATGTGGACATTTATATAGGAAAACTCAATGATTTTTTAAATCGAAAACAACACGACTTTCCCGACTTTCGTTCATTTAATCATTATAAAAAACAACAAATAAAGAGTATCAGAAATAGACTGATTGCAGAGAAACTACAACTCATTTCAACGGAATTGGAGTTTGCCAAGCATGAACATGGCAAACCTTATTTATTGAATCACACTTTGTATTTTAATCATTCACATAGCCAACAATATTATGCTTTAGCGCTGAGTGAGCGAGTTAAAGATATTGGTATAGATGTTGAAGAGCTTGATCGTAAAGTACGTCTGGATAGTCTGGCACAACACGCTTTTCATCCTGATGAATATGCAACGTGGCAAAGTCTAGAACAAGATAGAGAATATTGGTTTAAAGTCTGGACGACTAAAGAAGCTGTTTTAAAAGCATCGGGTCTTGGTATACGTTTAGATTTAAATACCTTACACACCCAAGCACATCCTACAAATCAGGGCGGATTATGTTCGCATGAGCTTATTGGGACATTTGCCTACCAAAACTTTGTGTTAGGTAATATGATCTTAACAGTCGCATGGCGTTCAGAACAATCATGCCGTGGATTCCAGTTTCCTTCTATTCAGATTCATTCACTTGAGCGTTAAATCTAAATTACTCCCATAAAAAAACCGCGAATTACGCGGTTTTTTGAGTTTAGGGTAAGCTATAAAATTAAGCTTGACCTTCAACAGCAGCAGCTTGAGCACGTTGCATGTTTGCTTCGAACTCTGCATCAAAGTTGATTGGAGTAAGAAGTAACTGTGGGAAGCTACCTTTTGTTACTAAGTCGTTTACAGCTTCACGTAAGAACGGGAACAAAATGTTCGGGCAGTATGCACCCAAAATGTAAGGTAAACGGTCTTCTTCGATATTATCGATTAAGAAAATACCAGATTGAGTTACATCTACGATGAACGCTGTTTCATTATCGTTATTGGCTTGAACCACAACTTTTAAAGATACTTCAAAGTGAGTTGGGTCAATCTTTTCAGCAGCAGAAGAAAGATTGATGTTAAGTTCAGGTTGCCATTGTTTAGTGAAAACTTGTGCCCCTGGAACCTCAAAAGAAATATCTTTTGTATAAATACGCTCTAAAGCTAATTGTGGTTGAACTTGTTGTTCTTCGCTCATTGTTTTTTCCTTAATATGGATGCGATGTTAAGCCAATAATTCGTCGAGTTTACCTTCACGCTCTAAAGCATAAAGTTGGTCAAAACCACCGATAAACTGATCATTAATAAAAATTTGTGGAACAGTGCGATGATTTGTACGTTGCATTAATTCAGCACGTACTTCTGGCGCTTCAACAGAAAGATTTACTTCTTTGTAAGCAACACCTTTACGCTCAAGTAATTGTTTAGCGCGAACGCAGTACGGGCATACAGAAGTTGAGTAAACAATGACATTTGCTGCCATAACAATTCTCCTTAAGCTTTTGGTTTGCTTTTAACGAGAGGTAAGCCTTGAGCTTTCCAGTTACTGATACCACCATCAAGGCGATAGCTGTCATGATGAGCGACTTTCTGTAAAGCGCTACCAGCAACTTGCCCTAGGTTGCAAATAAATACCAATGGACGGTCACTTGCTTTTAATTCATCAGCATGACTTGCAATTTGGCTATAAGGAATATTGCGGCTACCACTAATGTGACCTTCGCGGAAGTCTTTGCTATCGCGTAAGTCAATCAAAAGGGCATTTTTCGCTTTCACTAAAATACCAAGCGACTGTGGAGAAATTTTACGACCGTTACGTTGACCTTCAAAAATGAAGAACAATACGATCAAGACTCCGAGTGTACCAAACAAAATGGGGTGATTCCCCATAAACTCTAACCAGCGTTCCACAAGTCACCTAAAAAAAATTAAAAACAAAATTGACCTAGAGTATAGCGTATATAGATGGTGATCAAAATCACCACTTCAAGGGCAAATAGGGTAGAAAATTAGTTTTTTTGCTGAGCTTCTTGAATCTCATCGATTAAACGTAAAAAGCTGTCTAGGCGGCGTGGTAAAATTTCACCTGCTTCAACAGCCTGTTTTAAGCCACAGTTCTTTTCATGAGTATGAGTGCAATTACGGAATTGACACGAACCTAAATGTGCTTCGATTTCAGGGAAGCCCATACGAATTTTATCTAAATCGAGATGCCAAAGCCCAAACTCGCGAATTCCCGGTGAATCAATCAAGGCGCCATTTTTACCAAAGTTGATTAAACGTGTAGAAGTTGTGGTGTGCTGTCCAAGTGCTGAGTTTTCAGAAATGATATTGGTTTTTTGTTCAGCATCTGGAATGAGCACATTAATAAGTGAGCTTTTCCCAACCCCTGACTGACCTACAAAAGCTACTGTCTCGCCATCAAGACGCTGGGACAATGCTGAGATGTCACCTTTAGAATGACAAATCATGACTTCATAGCCTAAATTTTCATACTCTTTGAGCATGTCGAGAATCGGATCATTTTCAGTGAGTAAATCTGATTTATTAAGCACTAAAAGAGCCGGAATATTTGCATCTGCACATGCCACTAAGTAGCGGTCAATCAAAGTAGGTGCCGGTTCTGGCAGTGGGGCAAAAACAATAACGATTAAGCTGATATTCGCAGCTACAGGTTTTACTTTGTGATAGCGATCCGGGCGTGTAAGTAAAGATGTACGTGGATGAATTGCGGTAATAATCCCTAAACCTGTATTAGGGTCAGCTTGCCACTTCACTCGGTCACCAGTGACCAGTAATTCAAGGTTTGTACGGGTGTGACAGCGCCAAACGCTATTTAATTCAATGGGTTTCCAAAACGGTTCTGGTTCGCCTTCGGCGACTTGCGGTTTTTCTGGGTGATGATCGGGTACAGAAAGTGCCTGTACTTCAAGTTGACGTCCATAGTGCTGTACAACCAGCCCATCTAGATCTTGTGAAGTATCGACTTCTTCTTGGCGAGTTTTATGCTGTTTTTCAATACGACGTTGCTGTTGCTCAGTTAAACGACGCTTACGAATTAGAGCCATTCATATCCCAAAAAAACCATTGTTTGAAGACCGCAAAAATAGCACGAAGCTGGTATGGAATTACAGCGCAGAAGCAAGAAATTTGCTACTATTGATGTTTTTACGGCACTTTAGAACGTACATTCATGAGCAGTACTTTAAATACACGATTAATTTGGATTGATCTGGAAATGACAGGTTTAGATACCGACAACGACCAGATTATTGAAATTGCAACAATTATTACAGATGATCATTTAAATGTACTTGCCGAAGGTCCGGTTTTGGCTATTCATCAACCTGATCGTATTTTAAATGCAATGGATGAGTGGAATACGCGTCAGCACGGCCAGTCAGGTTTAATTGAACGAGTTCGTCGTAGTAAATTGACCGCTCGTGATGCTGAGTTACAGACTTTAGAATTCCTAAAAAAATGGGTAAATCCAAAAGTTTCACCAATGTGTGGTAACTCGATTTGTCAGGATCGCCGTTTCTTACATCGTCTTATGCCCGAACTAGAACAGTATTTCCACTACCGTAATCTTGACGTATCTACAGTAAAAGAACTCTCAAAACGCTGGCGTCCTGAAATTATGAGTGGCCTGAAAAAAAATGCGTCACATTTGGCGATGGATGACATTCGTGATTCCATTTCTGAGCTTAAGTATTACCGCGAATACTTCTTTATTATGAATACTGACGGTAAAGATTGATTAGGTTATTCAAGTAAGAAGAAAAGGGGGCGAAAGCTCCCTTTTTTATTATTTAAAGGACATTGTTACAATAATGCCAAGTGGGAATTTGGCTTTCATATTCATTTTGCTTAAAATGATGTTTTAAGTTTATTTATTATAAAAAGAGAGCATTTATGCAAAGTAATAACCCGATACTGACACGCGTTGAAACGGTCAGTGACTATAGTCAACCGATGACCGTGCAAGGTGCGATTCAAAAATCTGTTATGTTGACCATCATTGCTGCTGCAGTGGGTGTCGCTTTATTTTTCTATGCAGCCTTTACTGCAAATGTTGGTATTGCTTATGCGGCTTCAATTGTGGGTGCAATTGGCGGCTTGGTTTTAGCTTTAATTACGACTTTTAAACCAACGACTGCACCAACTTTAGCAATTCCTTATGCTTTATTTGAAGGGGCTTTCTTAGGTGGTATTTCTTTTACTTTCCAGTTGAAATATCCGGGCGTTCCTCTTCAAGCTTTATTGGCAACTTTCGTCACGACTTTGGTGATGTTTGGTCTATATAAGTTTCAAATCATACGCGCAACTGAAAAGTTCAAATCAGTTGTGATCTCTGCATCTTTGGCGATCTTTATTGTATTTATCGTGCAGATGGTGATGCGTTTAGCGTTTGGCTCAAGCATTCCTTATATTTTTGAAAGCAACTGGTTAGGTATTGGTTTTGCTGCTTTTGTTGCAGTGATTGCTTCACTGAACCTAATTTTAGATTTTGATTTGATCGAAACCAATGCAGCATATCGTGCACCAAAATTCATGGAATGGTTGTGTGGTATTGCCTTACTTGCAACTTTAGTATGGATGTATATCTCGTTCTTACGTTTGCTTGGCTTATTGTCTGACGACTAAAAATGAGTTGGTAAAAAGTCGCTCCTAAATGGGAGCGATTTTTTTTCGTGCGATTTTTGAAAAAAGATGCATTATGCAATTTCGAAAAACGTTGAATATTGGCATTATGCTGAAAATTGTTTTGAGTGAGATCGGCATGACACAAGGACTTTTAGCAGGTAAACGCTTTTTGATTGCAGGCGTTGCTAGTAAATTATCAATTGCTTATGGTATTGCACAAGCATTACACCGTGAAGGTGCTGAGCTTGCATTTACTTATCCAAACGAAAAATTAAAAAAACGTGTAGATGAGTTTGCTGAGCAATTCGGTTCTAAGCTTGTGTTTCCATGTGATGTTGCCGTTGATGCTGAAATTGATAATGCATTTGCGGAACTTGCAAAACATTGGGACGGCGTAGATGGTGTTGTGCACTCAATCGGCTTTGCACCTGCACACACGCTTGACGGTGACTTCACTGACGTGACTGACCGTGACGGTTTTAAAATTGCTCATGACATTAGCGCATACAGCTTTGTTGCAATGGCACGTGCTGCAAAACCTTTATTACAAGCTCGCCAAGGTTGTTTATTAACTTTGACTTACCAAGGTTCTGAGCGCGTTATGCCTAACTACAACGTAATGGGTATGGCGAAAGCTTCTTTAGAAGCTGGTGTTCGTTACTTGGCATCAAGCTTAGGTGTTGATGGTATCCGTGTAAATGCAATTTCTGCGGGCCCAATCCGTACTTTAGCTGCTTCTGGTATTAAATCTTTCCGTAAAATGCTAGATGCTAACGAAAAAGTTGCACCGTTAAAGCGTAACGTAACCATTGAAGAAGTGGGTAATGCAGCATTATTCCTTTGCTCACCTTGGGCTTCAGGTATTACTGGTGAAATTCTATATGTAGATGCTGGTTTCAATACTGTAGGTATGAGCCAATCTATGATGGATGATGAATAAGTCTTAAGATTTATTCAGACATAAAAAAAGCCGTAGTTGAAGGACTACGGCTTTTTACTGGGCGCAAGTTATTGCGGCAGTTCTTTTACAGGTGAACCGCCTAATGCCTGCATAAGGGTGACATAAGCGTTGTATTGACTTTGTTTGGTTTCAACAAGACTCAAGCGCGCAGTACGTGTAGTTTGCTGTGCATCAAGAAGTGTTTTTAACGCAACAGCGCCATAACGGTAGCGGACTTCAGTTAAACGTTCAGTTTTTTCTGCAAGTTCGACATTACGCTCTTGTAACGCTACTTGTTTGTCGAGTTCTGTACGACTCGACAACGCGTTTTCTACATCAGCAAAAGCCTGATAAAGCGTTTGGCGATATTGAATAATCGCTTTTTCATAATCTAGGTTACTAATCGCGATATCTTTTTTCATATCGTTATATTGTAAAAACGGTAGGCTCAAACTCGCCCCAAGCGTAAGGGCAGGGTTACGTAATAACTCCGTTAAAGATGTACTGCTTGAACCTAAACTACTAGTTAAGCTAATTGACGGATAGTAGCTTGCTTTAGTCGCATCTTTAGTTGCCAATGCCTTTCTTAAACGAAGCTCAGCTGCTTGCAAGTCTGGGCGACGTGACAAAATATCCGCTGGTAAACCCGCACCAATAGCAGGCAGCGCTGTACGTGGTAAACGCTGTGGCTCTTGAATATTGAGTTGCTGTACTGGCTCATGCAATAACACAGCAATGGCTGTACGCGTTTCAACAAGCTGTTGCTCAATCTGGCTTAAACTTGCTTTTTGGCTTTGAACAGACTGCTCGGCTTGCGTAAGGTCTAATCCTGAAACTGCACCTGCTTTATACTGAGTTTGAACTAACTGATAAAGCTTTTGTGAAGTGGCTAAGCTTTGCTGTGCAGTTGCATATCGTTCATTTAAATAACCAAGCTGCCAGTAGAGTTTCGCAGTAGTGGCAATCAGACTTTGACCAGTAGCTTGAAGATCTTGTTCGGTTGCTAAGGCTTCCCATTTACTTGCTTCAGTTTGACGAGCAAGCTTGCCAAACAAATCAAGTTCATAGCTCACCCCAGCACTCATTGATAAACCTTTCGCGCTGTCATCTCCCGAATTTAAGTCGAAAGAATGTCCTGTAGAAACACTAGAGCTGGTCCGTAAGCCTTGTTTATTCGCGGTAAAATCAGCTTGCAAGCGTGCTTGCTTGAGTGTGATTCCCGCAACAGCCAAATCACTATTGCGCTCTAATACATTAGTTACGAGTTGGTTGAGCTGTGCATCTCCAAACAATGTCCACCAATGGTCAGAATATTGCTCAACCGATGCTGTTTTAGCTTTAGCCTTATCGTACTGAAAACTGCCTGGAACTTGTACAGCTGGTGCTTGGTAAGGTGTTTTTACTACAGCGGCACATCCCACAAGAGAACTAGTGAGGAGAAGTGCTGCGCTAAGTTTAGTCATAGAAAAAGACATGCAATTTTCCTTATTCTCGTGATAGTGCTGCAACAGGGTCAAGTTTTGCTGCATTCTTGGCAGGTAAGAAGCCGAATACGACACCGATCAATGTTGAACACACAAACGCGGCAACAATTGATGTGGTTGAATAGGCGACAGCAAAGTTGCCACCGGCAAACTTATTAATCAGTTGTCCTAAGCCAAGTGATAGAAGTACGCCAAGTACACCACCAATCAAACATACTAAAATTGCTTCAATCAGGAACTGCTGCAAAATATCACTTTGTCGAGCACCCACAGCCATACGCACACCAATTTCTTGCGTACGTTCAGTCACCGAAACCAGCATAATATTCATTACCCCGATACCACCAACTACCAGAGAAATTACAGCAATTGCTGATACTAAGAGAGTCATAGTACTTGTGGTTTTCTCAATGGTTTGTCGGATACTGTCACTGTTCATGGTGAAAATATCTTGGGCACCGTGGCGTTGGGTTAATAAGTTAACAATGGCGTTTTCAGCAGCACTGGTCGAGTATTTATCATTAATACGTACGACAATATTACGGACATGCGCTTGCCCTAACATACGGCTCATGACCGTGGTATAAGGCATATATACATTCAGCGTGTCATCCGAACCCATTCCGCTGGTCTGAGGTTCTACAATGCCGATAATACGAGCTGGCACGCTACCCAGTAACACGACTTGCCCGATTGGGTTAGTACCATCGCTAAAGAATTGTTTTTGCGTATTGGTATCAATGACTACATCTTGTGAACGGTCGCGGACACTTCGTTGATCAAAGGTTTGGCCGTCTTTAAAAACTAGACCTTTTACATCGAAATAATCGTTACTTACGCCGTTAATAGTCGCGTTTGCTTCATTTTGTTGATAACGCATGGTCTTGGATGTACTGACCATCGGGCTGACTGCACTGACATAAGGCTGTGTCATTAATGCATCGGCATCGGCAGGAACCAGCGTTTTAAAATTGGCTGTCTTGGAGTTATCACCAAAACCACGACCTTGGAATACCGTAATTGTGTTGGTGCCTAAACTGCTAATGTTGCTCAAAATCTGTTGTTGAGAGCCATTACCTAGCGCAACTACCGTTACGACCGAAGCAATACCAATAATGATCCCCAGCATGGTTAAGAAAGTACGCATGCGGTGGGCATTCATAGACAGTAAAGCCATTTGAAAGGCTTCGGATAAGCGATCTAGGGTTGAACGCCAAGCTGAAATACTTTTGCCTTTTTTCTGCTTATTTTGTAAAGCAGGTGCTGCATCTGGATCAGATTTAACTTCTTCTAAAGATTGGTCTGGAACATTAGGACGGTCACTAATAATTTCCCCATCACTAATTTCGATAATACGCGTTGCATTCTTTGCAACTTGCATATCGTGCGTTACCAAAATAATCGTATGGCCAGCGGCGTTGAGTTCACGCAAAATTCGCATCACTTCAACGCCGCTATGTGAATCGAGTGCACCTGTTGGTTCGTCGGCCAAGATTACATCGCCGCCATTCATTAAGGCACGTGCAATTGATACACGTTGCTGTTGACCACCTGAAAGCTGGCTTGGTCGGTTTTGCGTTTTAGTACCTAAACCTAACTCCGTGAGCAGGGCAGTAGCTCGCTGTTTACGGTCTGCTGGAGTAACACCAGCATAAACAGCTGGAACCTCAACGTTACCTTCAGCTGATAAGTCACCCAGTAAATGATAGCGCTGGAAAATAAAACCAAAATATTCACGGCGTAACTGCGCTAACTGGTCTGGCTCAAGTTTACCGGTTTCTTGACCATTAACCTTATAACTACCACTAGTTGGGCGGTCCAGACAGCCCAAAATATTCATGAGTGTTGATTTACCAGAGCCGGACTGGCCGACAATAGCAACCAGCTCACCCTCATAAATGGTCAGGTCAATGCCTTTTAAAATTTGAATCGTGCTTTCGCCAGCAGGGAATTCCCGGACCAGATTGCTGACTTCAAGCAAAGCTTGTTTTGTCATGCTTACATTCCCATTGGGCCACGGCGGCGGTTATTACCACTGTTTGCAGAAGCTGCAGAGTTTTCTGAACTATCGGCAATTACAACTTGGTCACCTTGTTTTAATCCGGCAAGTACTTGCGCATTTACACGGTTATTAATACCTACCAAAATTTGTGTTGGTTTAGTCGTACCATCTGCTTGTAAAACGCGAACTACACTTAGTGTTGCTTTGCCTTGTTCAATAAGTTGTTTTTGTTCAGGAGTTAAATTTAAGCGTTCTAAACGAACCCCATCACCTTGATGCTTGCGTTCTGCACTTGGAGTAGAACTCGCTTTATCTGCCGATTGACCCTGTTTTCTTTGGCCAGAAAATTGTTTGCTACTTAACGCAGAAGATGGAACCAATAAGGCATTTTTTGCTGAATTTAATACGATATAAACTTGTGCAGTCATATCAATACGCAATTTGCCGTCCGTATTTGGAACATCAAATAAAGCGTTGTAGTAAACAGCTGAGCTGGTTGTTGAACTTGTGGTGCTGTTTGATTCACTAGAGATCGAATCTGGAGCAGGTTCGATTTGTCGTAAGGTTGCATAGCGCTTGGTTTCATCACCTAAGGTCGTGAAATAGACCTGCTGACCTTTTTCCACTTTCATAATATCGGCTTCACTCACCTGTGCTTTAATCGTCATATTTTGAAGTTTTGCAATTTTGACGATAGTAGGAGCACTTTGGTTTGCGTTTACCGTTTGACCTTCTTCAGTCACAATCGCAACAACCGTACCATCAGTTGGCGCAACAATACGTGTATAGCCAATATTGGTTTGTGCTGTTGAACGCGTTATTTTTGCAGACTCAATTTGTGCATCTAATGCTTTAACTTGTGCCTGAGCTGTTTTATAAGCAGCTTCAGCTGACTCTAAATCTGCACGAGGTGTCGCATCTTGAGCATACATTTGTTGTTGACGACGATATTCGAGTTGCTTTTCATTTAAAGATGCCACTTGTTGAAGGCGCTGTGCCTCTAAGTTTTTAATATTGGCATCAGATGTTTTTAAACTGTTTTCTTGGGTGGTTGAGTCAATTTGTGCAATAAGTTGACCTTGTTTCACTTGATCACCAAGCTGCACATACATCTTTTTAACCTGACCGGATACCTGAGCACCGACACTAATGAGCTTGGTTGCATCAAGCGTACCGGTTGCAAGTACATTATTCTCAATATCCCCGCGAGTTACCTCTGCTGTAATATATTGAGGCTGCTGTTGTTTAGGCTTTAAGAATTTCCAAGCTAAGACAGCAATAATGGCGATACAGACGACAATAATTACGAGTTTAATTGGCTTTATTTTTGGCATGGCGAGAGGTCGAAAAGTCTAAAATTTAACTTAGTATAAGAGTCAAATGAGGATAAAACGTGAATTTTTATGATATTTCAATAAAGCAGGCAAATGATTTGGCTGCCCTAATGTATAAATAATGTTTTTCCACACAGCTCGGCAATGGCTTGTTGCATTAAATGTTGGGCATTCTCATTTGACATGCCTTTGATTGCGGCATCAATTTGTAAAAGCAGGGCAGACCATCCCAAAAATTGCTGTGGATTGAGTCTTCTTAATGCTTGTTGATATAAGCTAACTTTTGTTTTCCATATACCTAGTTGTAATGCATTATGCGGTTGTTCAAACAACTGCATTAATAAACGCATTTCTTTACTTAATGTCCATAAGATCAAGCTTTCCGGTTCACCGGAACCGATTAAATATTGAAAGATCTTAATGGACTGAGCAAGATTACCTTCTAATAACGCATCGCTTAAATCGTAAGTGGTGTAACGAGACTGATCTTGTAGACACGCATATAACTGTTCAATTTGAATTAGTTTCTGGTCTGGAAAAGTATCTCTTACCCGCATCAAGCTATTTTTAGCAGCGAGCAGGTTATGCTCATGATGCTGCATGAGCCACTGCCAAGCATCATTGTCGAGTTGAATTTCTAACTTCTCAGCCTCAGCGGCTAATATTCGTTGACGGTCTTGCGGATAATTGGCAGTAAGGGCAACCACCACACCGTTCGCTTCAACAACTTGGAAAAAAGCAGATTTTAAGCTGCTACTGTCTTGTTTGGGTAAAACAATTAACAGCAGGTTAGTTTCATTATGTTGGATATAACTTTTTAGCTGTTTTAAACCATTGGCATCGGGCTTGATATTGCCGTGAACTTCAATAGCAAGTTGCTGAGAAAATAAAGATAAGCTGTTCAGTGCGTTAAAGACATTTTTCCAGTCACTTACACTACTAATATCGTAGCGCTGTCTTTCAATGTCTTGTTGCTGCCAGCTTTTGCGAAAAGTGTCGAGTAAATTTTGTTCTAATAAAGGTTCCTGTCCATGCAGGATCCACGCACCCCGAGCTTCCGGAATGCGTTTGAGGGCTTGTAAATAGTCAAGTTTCATTACTTAAGAAAAGATACGTCTATGGTTGAGCTTTTGGTAAGCGATTGGCTGAAATTTGACGAGTAATTTGCTGTGCAAGGTCATCAATTACAATACGTTGCAAGTAACTTTCTTGCTGGTTCTCAGTGTTGACCGTTGCCAAATCATATTGATAACTACGAGCTGCGGTTAAAGTACGCGGCTCTGTAATTTTATTACCTTGACGGTCTTCGATTTGGAAAGTTACGGTCAAGCGTAATAACACTTCTGTAAGTTTACCATTTAGAAGCTGACGACGAGGCGTGTATTCTAAAACACGAAGAACATAGGCGTCGTTGTCATTGCTGAGCTGAACACCATTTGCCGTTAAATACACTTTTAATTGTGTTTCAAGGTCATCGGTTTTTGCCGGTAACTCAAGGCTTAATTTTTTATAAACAAGTGGAGTCGCAGTCGGGTTAGTTCCTTTTAAATGGAAACCACACCCGACTAAGCCTGCACTAAGGCCTAAGGTTAAAACAACAGCGGCTAAACGTTGGGCTAAGTGCATGCTTGATCCTCTCATTAATACCTGTAATTAAACCACGAGGTTAACCAATTTGTTTGGAACCACAATCTCTTTTTTGGTTGGTCCTGTTAAGAACTGCTGAACTTCTGGTAATGCTTTCGCTTGAGCTAATAACTCATCTTTAGAAATATCAACAGAAACTTCAAGTTTACCGCGAAGTTTACCATTTACTTGTACAACAATCGTTTGAGTATTGCGGGTTAATGCAGAAGCATCAACTTCAGGGAAAGTTGCTTCTGTTAAGTCCGTACCAAACTGAGCCAATAAAGTCTGGCTTAAATGCGGAGCAAATGGAGCAAGTAAAGTTAACAATGTGGTGATTGCTTCACGTTCTACAGCAACGTCATTGTCATCTTTTGCTTCAAACTTATTGCTTGCGTTTAACAATTCCATCAATGCAGCAATTGCAGTATTAAACGCGTGACGACGCTCAATATCATCACTTACTTTTTGAATGGTTTCGTGTGTCTTACGACGTAAATCTTGAGCATCTTTAGACAAGTTTGCTTTATCAATTGCTGTTGCAGAGTTTCCTTTTTCAAGGAAGCTTGCTACCAGACGCCATACACGTTTCAAGAAGCGGTTTGCACCTTCAACACCTGCATCAGACCATTCTAAAGATTGATCTGGTGGTGCAGCAAACATCATAAATACACGAGCTGTATCTGCGCCGTATTGATCAATAATCGCTTGTGGGTCAATACCGTTATTTTTCGACTTGGACATTTTTTCTTGTCCGCCGATAATCACTTCTTGACCATCACCTGAATATTTTGCAGAAATAATGCGGCCTTTCTCATCACGTTCTAATTCGATGTCAGCAGGGTTGAACCAAGTTTTCTTACCATTTTCTGCTTCACGATAGAAAGTATCTGCAAGCACCATGCCTTGAGTTAACAAGTTGGTAAATGGCTCATTACCTTGTACTACACCTTCATCACGCATTAATTTGTGGAAGAAGCGTGCATAAAGTAAGTGAAGAATCGCGTGTTCAACACCACCAATATATTGGTTTACAGGAAGCCAGTTTTTAGCTGCTTCAGGTTTTACCATACCACCAGTAAAGTCTGGAGATGCATAGCGTGCGTAGTACCAAGATGATTCTACGAATGTGTCCAATGTATCTGTTTCACGGCGTGCATCGCCACCACAGCAAGGACATTTCGTTTCATAGAATTCAGGCATTTTATTTAGTGGATTACCTGAACCATCTGGAACAACGTCAGTTGGTAATACAACCGGAAGTTGATCTTCAGGAACTGTGACTTGACCACAAGTATCACAGTTAATCATTGGAATTGGGCAACCCCAGTAACGTTGACGAGAAACACCCCAGTCACGTAAACGGAATTGAACTTTAGAATTTGCTAAACCTTGTGGTTCTAATTTCGCAAGGAATGCATCAAATGCAGCTTGGAATTCTAGACCGTCAAATTCGCCAGAGTTAACAAGTTTACCTTCTTTAGAACCGTACCATTCTTGCCACTCGGTAGCAGAGTAGTCTGCATCGTCAGCACCTTTGGCATCAATCACTTGCTTAATTGGCAAGTTGAACTTGTTAGCAAATTCAAAGTCACGTTCGTCATGTGCTGGTACAGCCATCACTGCGCCAGAACCGTAAGACATTAATACGTAGTTCGCAATCCAGACAGGAAGCTCTTCGCCAGTTACAGGGTGTTTTACAAACAAACCTGTTGCCATACCTTTCTTCTCGGCTGTAGCCAAGTCAGCTTCTGCAACTGAACCCATGCGGCATTCTTCAATAAATGCAGCCAATTCAGGGTTATTTTCAGCAGCTTTAAGCGCAAGAGGGTGTTCTGCTGCAACGGCAACGTACGTCACACCCATAAGTGTGTCGGCACGTGTTGTATAAACAGTTAAGCCGTCAGCATAAATTTCAGTATTGGCAGATGGGAAGGTAATTTCCATACCAGTAGAGCGACCAATCCAGTTACGCTGCATGGTCAACACTTGTTGAGGCCAGCCGTCTTGTAGAGTGTCTAGGTCGTCTAATAATTCTTGTGCATAGTCCGTAATACGGAAGTAGTACATTGGAATATCGCGTTTTTCAACCAATGCACCTGAACGCCAGCCACGACCATTTTCAACTTGTTCGTTTGCCAAAACTGTTTGGTCAACTGGGTCCCAGTTTACTGTTGAAAGTTTACGGTAGATTAAACCTTTTTTATAAAGCTGAACAAACAACCATTGTTCCCAGTGATAGTACTCTGGTGTACACGTTGCAAATTCACGGTCCCAATCTACAGATAAACCTAATTTTTTTAATTGGTCACGCATGTAAGCGATGTTTTCAAATGTCCATTTTGCCGGAGCAACTTTATGGGCAATTGCAGCGTTTTCTGCTGGTAAACCAAATGCATCCCAACCCATAGGTTGTAATACGGTTTCGCCTTTTAAACGGTAAAAACGGCTAATTACATCGCCAATGGTATAGTTACGCACATGACCCATGTGCAGTTTGCCACTTGGGTAAGGGAACATTGACAGGATGTAGCGATGTTTACCTTCGACAGTGTCGGCAACTTTAAAGACTTTACGATTTTCCCAATCTTGTTGGACTGATGGTTCAATCGTGTTTGCTTGATATTCTGGGTCAATGTGAGAAATAGTCATAGACGTAAGCTATACAACGAAAATTGAAATGAAAGATTGCTGCACAGCATAGCGCAAAATAGAGGAAAATGTCAGTTTTTAGAGCAGGATTTTATCTTTTAATCTGTGCTATAAAATTTCCCAATCTATTCCTGTTTATTTTAAATAATCGAAGAGTGGTAAAAATATTCACCACTCTCATTTTAATTATCTTGGTGCCGATACAGACGGGGCAGGTGGGACCGGGACAGCAGGTGCACCTTTTTCCACTGCTACGTTAGTTACTTCTTGCACGACTTTATCTTTATCCTGAGATAGTTGTTCTGAGTTCGATGTTGGATTTTTCAACAATGGTTGACTGCCGTAAGTCGAAACTTTGTTCAAATGTTTTGCTCCTTTAGGTGGTGGCGTCGTGGTGTAATGTGTCGAGCCACTTTGATCCATCCATTTATAATATTGCTGTGCCTGACTTTGACTTGAGCAAAGTAAAATTGCTGTTGTAGCGGCTGTATACAGGCTTGTTTTTAAATAAGATAAATTCATATCAGTTCTTCCCCAATGTAAACTGATTATATTTAAATAAACTTTATAAATAAGCAATTTAGAATGGATCGTTTTATATAAAAATAATGAATTTTTAATAAATAATGAGCTAAGAAGAGTAAATTCACGATTTAATATTAGATTAAAAAAGCAGCAGCTAAATTTTTTTATGGAAAAACCTTTTCTTTATTCTTGACTTTGTATATAGAAACAACAAAAATGCTTTCTCTAGTTTTATATGCATTTACTCGATCACCCTTCGAATAACTGTCATGTTTTGTAATAGACATTCTCTCTAGCCGAGAGATTGATTTTACTAAAGTATGTATATCCAGACATGCTTTATTAATGTTAAAACAGCTTATACGGCTGAAAAACAGAAATTTTTCTATTGCAACGAAAACTAGACAATATGTGTGCTATAACAGTGCAGACAATTCAATGAATGAAACACTATTTATGCCTTCCATAAAATAGTGATATAAGATTTTAGGGTGAATCACGTTGGAACTTTTATCTGGTGGTGAAATGCTCGTTCGCGCTCTTGCGGACGAAGGCGTTGAACATGTTTTTGGTTATCCAGGCGGCGCAGTATTACATATTTATGATGCGCTATTTCAACAAGACAAAATCAATCATTACCTCGTGCGCCATGAGCAAGCTGCTGGTCATATGGCAGATGCCTACTCGCGTGCTACAGGTAAGACAGGCGTAGTACTGGTCACTTCTGGTCCAGGCGCAACCAATACAGTAACTCCAATTGCAACAGCTTATATGGACTCAATCCCAATGGTGGTTTTGTCTGGCCAGGTTGCATCACATCTGATTGGTGAAGACGCTTTCCAGGAAACTGACATGGTTGGTATTTCACGTCCTATCGTGAAACACAGCTTTCAGGTCCGCCACGCAAGTGAAATCCCTGCAATTATTAAAAAAGCATTCTATATCGCATCAAGTGGGCGCCCTGGTCCAGTTGTAGTCGATATTCCTAAAGATGCGACTAACCCTGCAGAAAAGTTTGCATACGAATACCCTGAAAAAGTGAAGATGCGTTCATATCAACCACCTTCACGCGGCCACTCTGGTCAAATTCGTAAAGCAATTGATGAGTTACTTACTGCAAAACGTCCTGTTATTTATACAGGCGGTGGTGTTGTACAAGGGAATGCTTCTGCGTTATTAACCGAACTTGCACATTTACTTGGTTATCCGGTAACTAACACACTTATGGGGTTAGGCGGATTCCCGGGCGATGACCCACAGTTTATTGGCATGTTAGGTATGCACGGTACATATGAAGCCAATATGGCAATGCACCATGCAGACGTAATTTTGGCGATTGGTGCGCGTTTTGATGACCGCGTAACAAATAACCCAGCCAAATTCTGCCCGAACTCAAAAGTGATTCATGTTGATATCGACCCTGCAACTATTTCAAAAACGATTATGGCGCATATTCCGATCGTTGGTGCAGTAGAGCCAGTTCTTCAAGAAATGTTGGCACAGTTAAAACAATTAAATGTGTCTAAACCAAATCCTGAAGCAATTGCGGCTTGGTGGTCTCAAATCAATGAATGGCGCAAAGTTCATGGTTTGAAATATGAAAATCCATCTGATGGCACTATGAAGCCACAGCAAGTTGTTGAAACTTTATATAAAGTGACCAATGGCGATGCCATTATTACTTCTGACGTAGGTCAACATCAGATGTTTGGTGCACTTTATTATAAGTACAAACGTCCTCGCCAATGGATCAACTCAGGTGGTCTTGGCACCATGGGTGTTGGTTTACCTTATGCAATGGCTGCGAAGCTTGCTTTCCCAGACCAGCAAGTTGTTTGTATTACGGGTGAAGCTTCAATTCAGATGTGTATTCAGGAACTTTCAACCTGTAAACAATATGGCTTGAACGTAAAAATCTTGTGCTTGAACAACCGTGCATTAGGTATGGTGAAACAATGGCAAGATATGAACTATGAAGGTCGTCATTCAAGTTCTTATGTTGAGTCATTACCTGACTTTGCCAAGTTAATGGAAGCTTATGGTCATGTAGGCATTCAAATTAATCATGCCGATGAACTTGAATCTAAGCTTGCAGAAGCAATGGCAATCAATGATAAATGCGTATTTATCAACGTTATGGTTGACCGTAGCGAACACGTTTATCCAATGCAGGTTGCAGGTCAATCTATGCGTGATATGTGGATTTCTAAAGGGGAGCGCATTTAATGAGACACATTATTTCTGTACTCGTTGAAAACGAAGCTGGTGCGCTTTCTCGTTTGGTGGGCTTATTCAGTCAACGTAACTACAACATTGAAACACTTAATGTTGCACCAACCGAAGATCCGACATTATCGCGTTTGACGTTAACGACTTATGGCGATGACCATAAGATCGAACAAATTACGAAACAGCTCAACAAGCTTGTTGAGGTGGTAAAAGTAGTTGATTTATCAGAAGGTTCACACATTGAGCGTGAACTCATGCTAATCAAAGTAAAAGCATTAGGTGCTTCACGTGCTGAAATTAAACGCACTGCGGATATTTTCCGTGCGCAAATTGTAGACGTGACACCAACGACCTATACCATTCAAATAGCAGGGACAACTGAAAAATTAGATGGTTTTATCGATGCGCTTGCAGAAAACACCATTCTTGAAGTCGTTCGTTCAGGTGTATCAGGTATCGCCCGTGGCGAAAAAGTTTTAGCCATTTAATTTTTTAAAAAGTATTTTAGCGGAGAACACAAATGCAAATTTTTTACGATAAAGACTGTGACTTATCAATCATCCAAAGCAAGAAAGTTGCGATTATTGGTTACGGTTCTCAAGGTCATGCTCATGCACTTAACCTTAAAGACTCAGGTGTAGACGTAACTGTAGGTTTACGTGCTGGTTCAGCTTCTTGGAAGAAAGCTGAAAACGCTGGTCTTAAAGTTGCTGAAGTCCCAGCAGCAGTTAAGCAAGCTGACCTCGTAATGATTTTGACTCCAGATGAATTCCAATCACAACTTTACCGTGACGTGATTGAGCCAAACATCAAAGAAGGCGCGACTTTAGCATTTGCTCATGGTTTCTCTGTTCTATATAACCAAGTTGTTCCACGTAAAGACTTAGACGTAATCATGGTTGCGCCTAAAGCTCCTGGTCACACTGTACGTTCAGAATTCCAACGTGGTTCAGGTGTTCCTGACCTAATCGCAATTCACCAAGACGCTTCTGGTAATGCACGTAATGTTGCGCTTTCTTACGCTTCTGGCGTAGGTGGTGGCCGTACAGGTATTATCGAAACTTCATTCCGTGAAGAAACTGAAACTGACTTATTCGGTGAGCAAGCAGTTCTTTGTGGTGGTGCAGTTGAACTAGTGAAAATGGGCTTCGAAACTTTGGTTGAAGCTGGTTATGCACCAGAAATGGCTTACTTCGAATGCTTACACGAACTTAAGTTAATCGTTGACTTGATGTTCGAAGGCGGTATCGCTGACATGAACTACTCAGTTTCTAACAATGCTGAGTACGGTGAATACGTAACTGGTCCTGAAGTAATCAATGAACAGTCTCGTGAAGCAATGCGTAATGCATTAAAACGTATTCAATCTGGTGAATACGCGAAGATGTTCATCCAAGAAGGTGCGTTGAACTACCCATCTATGACAGCTCGTCGTCGTCAAAATGCTGCACACGGTATTGAACAAACTGGTGCTAAATTACGTGCGATGATGCCTTGGATTCAAGCGAACAAGATCGTAGACAAAGAGAAAAACTAATTCTCTTTTCTATTGTTTTTAAAAGAACCCTGCTAAATGCAGGGTTTTTTATTTTATTAGCCCCTAAAACAAGTTTAAAAAAACATCATTAAGGTCAATTGACCTAGACTTAAGAAATCCTATATTTTTCATATAATTGGATGCTTAATTTTTGTTTACTTTATTGATTTCTAAAGTAAAAAATACTTGACCAAATGTTAGATAATGTTATTGTTTATAACTGACTAAAAAAGTCGAATTTACTAATTTTTCTTTAACGTGTTTAATTGTATTTTGTGCAATGAGTTGAACAAAATAAAAAAAAGTATTGAATAATCATGGAAGTCCAATATGGGTCATGTTGATTACGATAGCACATTGATCGTCGGCTCTTTTATTGCGGCTGGCGCTATTTGCTATATTGTGATTTCCATGGAGCAGTTAATATTTAAGCAAACTTATAAAAAGATTGAGCCGTTTATTCTATTACTCAATGGATTATTACTCGCAGCAGCGATTAGTATTGTCCATATTGTCGGCATGCATGCTTACCATTTATTTGAAGCAGCTTCCTCGAATGTTCCTTTAATTACACTGGCTTTTGGAATTAGTGCTGTACTTTCAAGTGTCGCAATTTGGCTGACTTCTCGTTTTACACTTCCTATATTTAGACTCATTTTAAGCTCAGTCATTATGGGAATTGGGATTTCTGCTTCTTATTATGTGAGTATGTTAGGCTGGAATATTGATATTTATAAGAAAGACTACACTTCCTTTCTTATTTTATTTTCTGTCTTAATTGCCATGAGCGGGTCGGGGCTAGCTTTCTTACTGGCCTATAAATTAAAAGAAAGTGAACGTCACCGTATAAGTTTAAAATTAGCCTTTGCAGTGATGATGACCCTAAGTATTATGGGGATGCACTATACGGCACTTATTTCGACAAATATTACCGATAAGTTTGTAAGCCAATATCAGGCTGAGCATGACTTGCTGTTATTTACAATTATTTTAGTTACCTGTCTGGTGCTGGTCGCGAGTTTTATTGTTGCCGTGCTGGAACAACGACTGAACCAGCGAAATCTAGAACTGCGCAAAGCCAATAAAGAATTAGCCAACCTCTCTATTCAAGATAACTTAACTAAATTACCAAACCGACTTTATTTAGTGGATTACGCCGAAGTCCTCCTGTCAGATCACCGTTATAAAGACCAAAAAATTGCTTTTCTCTATATTGATTTAGACCGTTTTAAATCGGTAAATGATGCGTTTGGACACCACATTGGTGATCAACTGCTTATACAAATGGCCAATCGTTTACATTGGCAACTCAATGAAAAGTGTAAATTACTTAGAATTGGTGGGGATGAGTTTTTACTCATTGCTGAAAACACTGATACTGAAGAGGCAATGCAACTTGCTGAAAAAGTATTACATCTTATTCAAGACAGTTACCAAATTTCCGGTAAAGAAATTAATATTTCAGCAAGTCTAGGTATCGCACTGTTCCCTGAACATGGGCAAAATGTTCAAGACCTGCTAATGAATGCCGATGCTGCCATGCTGATGTCTAAAGAGCAGGGCCGCAATACTTATACCGTCTTTAGTTATTCTACCCATCAACAAGAAACAAGAAGTCAGTCAAAACTGATCAATGATTTATACAAAGCAGTCGAAGAAAAACAATTTGTTCTCTACTACCAGCCAAAATTTAATACCAATCTTGAGATTTGTGGGGTAGAAGCACTCATTCGCTGGAACCATCCATCTTTAGGTATGCTGACACCGCATATGTTTATTGGTGGCGCAGAAAAGACAGGTTTAATTATTCCAATGGGATATTGGGCACTTGAGCAAGCTTGCCAACAAATTCAGGAATGGGAACGTAGCAATACGCAGTTTTATCCAATCGCAGTTAATTTATCGGCCTTGCAGTTCGAAAATAAAAAGCTCTTTAGTACTCTCGAAGGCTTGCTAAAAAAATATCAAATTCAGCCTCATCACCTCATTATTGAAATTACCGAATCAACCGCAATGCGGCATATCGACTTAAGCATCCGTGCTTGTGAGCGACTGCGCGATATGGGTATTCGGGTGGCAATTGATGACTTTGGGACAGGGCACTCAAGCTTCTTATATTTAAAAGATTTACCAGTTGATGAACTTAAAATTGACCGTGGTTTTATTGTCGATTTAAAACCTGGCTCAAAAGAAGAGGTCATTTTAGAAAGTATTATTCATTTGGCGAAAAAGTTAGGTTTAACCGTAACAGCCGAAGGGGTGGAAACACAGCAACAAGTTGAGATTTTAACGCGCTTGGGCTGTCAGCAGTTCCAAGGTTATTTGTTGGGTATGCCTGTAAATGTAGGGCAACTGATTCAGTCGCAAGGTGCTCATTTTGTTTAACCTAGATATTAGTTAAATTTGAAAATACTAATTAATATAATATCTAAAATAATAATTTAGTTAATCTAATGAAAAATAATAAGAATTTTTAAAACTTGTCATAAATTCTACATTGACACTTCTAAACTCTCAGATTATCCTTTGCCTGCTGGCCTACATTGCCAGCTGGTTGTCGCAGACCGATTAGTAAAGGCATCAGATTATTCCCTCTGAGGAGTAGTCTTGTGTGTACAATCGTCCCTCGCTCGTTGCGGTAGGACGAGTGAGGGACACCTTTGGGTGTGCTGATTCTTTACTATCAGTCTGCGAACCCTTGCTCGTTCTGCCACCATAATCTTTTATTAATGCTTTGGCAGAACTCCCCAAATAAGGAGTTTGCTATGCATACTATTTTTACACCTCCCAATTAGTCTTTATGCAGTTTGATCACCTTTAGGTTTTCAGGCGTCAGTTCTTCGCGACTAAAAAATCATATCAACAATAAAACTTGAGATGCGTTAGGGCAGTCTTTAGGGCCTTTGCATGCTTTTTTGCTTAGAGCAAAAGTTGCAGCCGTTTTATCTCTTTTAAACACAACAAGAAATTATTTTATAACGGTAACTATATGCCATATTCAGATCTCTCATTTCGCGCGTTAAGCGTACTCCATAAGTCTCGATATCTTTTTAATAAACATGGTTTTCATAACGTAGGAGTAGACCGCATTGTACGAGAAGCAGAGGTGCCAAAAGCTTCGTTTTATAACTATTTCCACTCTAAAGAACGGCTTATTGAAATGTGCCTAAACTTTCAAAAAGACGTCTTAAAAGAGCAAGTACGCTCAATCATTTACATACAAAAAGATTTAATCTTGCGTGAAAAACTCAAGAAGATTTTCTTTTTACATACCAGTCTGGATGGTTATTACCACTTGCTATTTAGGGCTATTTTTGAAATTGAGAAACTCTATCCCGCAGCCTATCAAGTGGTTGTACAATATCGGCATTGGTTAACTACTGAAGTTTATAAATTGCTTTTAACTGTGAAGAAAGACACTACGAAAAGCGATAGCGATATGTTTTTATTTACATTAGATGGTGCCATTATTCAGCTGCTAGATGAAACTAGGGGTGATACGAGAGAACTGTTATTCGCTTATATTTTAAAGGGTATTTTTCTTAAAGATTAACTTATTAAAATCTATATGTTTATTAATTGATATATTTAGAATAACTAAATTTATATAGAGTTCAGGCGGTTGTGCTTTTAAAACATATCGGCCTGAACTTTATATTGAACCAGATAAAAAACAGATCTGATCACCTGATAGAGCATGTATTACAGATCCTCTCATCTTCAAAATAAAACTTATAATATGGTAAAGAACCGTAATAATTAAATTTTTTAAGCAGCTTCATATTTTTGTTTTGTTTCAAGCTCAATGAGTTTATTTATATAAGACCATGTTTCTTCAGAGTTAATTTCTGGTTTGTTAATAGTCCCGTCAATAATAAGCCCATCTATAATGTTAAGAAAAAGACTGCTTAATACTTTTGGATCTTCAATTTCTAACTCTAAAAATATAGATAAAACTAAACTGTAAATCCATTCACGGTATTTATTTACTTGTTTTTTAATAGAAGGATAGAGCTGCAGGACTTCTATCGTTGCTTTTTTAAATAAACAACCACTAAAATCTTCAGTGTTAATCCAGTCGATATACCAATTAAAAATACTTTTCAGTTTATTTAATGGGTCATCTGCACTATTAACTTTATCTAATAAAGAAGTTTGGACTTCTAAAATTCTTCGGCGAAGACACTCTTCAATTAAAACTTCTTTAGAAGAGAAGTACTTATAAAAAGTCATTTTTGCAACTTTAGATTCAGCAATAATTTTGTCTACCCCAATAGAGGTATAACTTTTCTGATTAAAAAGGGTCATTGCTGTTGTTATAATCGTTTCTCTTTTTGACATTGGTTGCCCCGTCATAGATATTTTTTGATTAACTTTGCTATTGTAAAGTATGAAAGCTTAAATAAAACTTATTTAATGATATTTAAAAAATTATATTTATTCAATAGCTTGGTTTGCCTTGATAAATAAAGAAATAAATATTTTATTGGCAATAGTTTACTTTTTTAAATAATATTAATTAATCCATTGATTTGTTGAGATAATAAACATAATATCAATTCGTTAAGTATGGGTATACGGAATTTATCCTTTTTACGTTCGAATACGTAATGGAAATAGAGGGATAGCCTTTAGCTTAACTATAAGAAAAACTTTTTATTGAGAATGATTATGTCAAAAAAATTTGAAGACTTTAATAATCCAAGAGAAAAAGCATTGCAGGGGATGAAAGATAGTATTCCCGCTTCACAATGGGAAGAAAACTTACAGTTTCTCAAACAATTAAGGAATAAAATTGCGCAATTGCCAGTAAGTAAACACCCTGCAATTGAAATATTAAATAACGGTTATCTTGATAAACAAACCCTGACTCGTATTCATTTAGAATATCGTCATGCCATTGTTCAGATTTTTACCGATGCTTTATTAAAGGCGCAGTTTCTGACAAAACAATTGGAGCCAAAGCTTCACTCGGGCGCTAAAATGTTTCCACGGGTGTTGTTGAGCTTAAATATATTAGATGAGTTTGGCTTTCGCCCTGGTTTAGATAAAGATAATTATTATTTAGGCAACCCTGAATATGCACATTATCCATTATATGAAGATTTGCTAAATGACTATGGTTTGACTGAGGCTGACCGCCGTAATTATAAACCTTCAAAAATTGCAGATCAGGTGAGAACATTTTTAGAAGCTTCTTATGATAGTTATATTAATGTGGTGGCATTATTGGCGGTGGCAGAAGAAGAAGTTATTCTTTTTAGCCCACCATTGCGACAAGCAACCAAGTTTGTAAATATCGATGTTGAGGGTGGTGGTTATTACCATGTACATGGCGTTTCAACAGATGAAACAGCTGAAGCTGCTGATGATGACCATCAAGATGACCTTTGGTTTGCGTTGGCTCAAGCCATTACCAAAGATGACTATGAAAACTTGACTCAACTATGTCTTGATTATTGTGCATTGTGGACTGAGTTTTGGGATGCACAAATTGCCGATGTCCAATTTATTGAAGAAAAGAAATTGGCATAAGCTGTTCAGTTCATTCGTAAAAAGCCTGTTGATATTGAACAGGCTTTTTTAATGGTGAAAGCTATGAGTTCTTTAGGGCTTCACCAAAAATATTTCAAATATGAAAACACGGATAGACAACTCAACAATCTCTAAAAAGTACCTATAAATCTGCTACAATTACGCCAATTTTTATTTTGATCGACTTTAGATCTTTGGCACTGCAATCTCCGCAGTAGGTGTATTTCATGAGTTTTAAAGATGAGTTAGCGGCACAGGTCGCTGAAGTATTGAGCTTTTTATTTTAGTGTATGGATAGGGTGTCCGACTAGCCATTAACATTGCAATTGATATAAAAAATAGACAGATCTGTACGCACTTTATAAAATATAATCGATTAAGTCTCAATTTATAACAAACGTAATGTTTAATAATATTTCCCAAGTTTTAGAGAGTATAGGTTTTCTCTCACAGCATCGTTCGGTGTATCTCCAGTTTTCAGATGCATCCCTGAATAGTCAGGTTTTTTTACAACGTATAGATGGGCAACATTATCTTAATCAGGGCATGACAGCCGAGCTGATTTGTTTATCAACCAATGCTCATATTCCACTCAAAACATTTATTGGGTTGCAGGTTGCTGTTGATCAAGTAACAGATCGAGGAAGTTTTTTCCGTACTACAGGTATTATTACTGGAGCATCGCAAGGGCAAAGTGATGGTGCTTTAACTTTATATAAACTTGCCATAAGTGATCCAACTTATCTCTGGCATAAACGCAGAAATAGCCGTGTGTTTATGAACAAGAGTGTGAAAGAAATTAGTGAAATTCTGTTTCAAGAATGGCAGGGGAAAAGTCCATTATTTGCATCTAGTCTGACTCTAGATTTAAGTGGATTGAAACAGGCATACGATATCCGTCCTTTTGTTATGCAGCTCAATGAAAGCGACTATGACTTTTTAACTCGCTTATGGCGTAGTGAAGGTATTAGCTGGCTCATTGATGAAGCAGAGCTTACCGTGGCGAGCAATACGGACAATATTCAGCCACAAAAATTACGCCTTATTGATGACAATAGCCAGTATCAGGCACTGACTAGAAGGACAATCCGTTACCATCGTAGCAGTGCAACTGAACAGTTTGACAGTATGACCAGTCTAATCGCTGGCCGTCGTTTACAGCCGACTTCTGTTTTTGTGCAGCGTTGGCAGTCAGATGTACTACAACAAACAGATGGGGCAGGCAGTGTCCAAAGTACACATCAGCATAGTGCCAACTATGACAACCAAAGCTTAAGCCTTGAAGATGCATGGCACTTCAGTCCGGCATGGATGCAGGATTTAAACGGCGAAGATGGGGCAACCTCAGCAAGTAATCAACAACTGGAAAAATTTAACCAGAACTTAAGCGCTTACCATGATGCCCAATCCAAACAGTTTGTTGCTCAAACCACAGTACGGGATACACAAGTTGGTTACTGGTTTGAACTGAATGAACACCCTGAAATTGATCTGCATAGTGGGGCAGATAAAGAGTTTCTGATCATTGGTAAGCATTACTACAACCAAAATAACTTACCGAAAGACTTAAACCAGCAAATACAAACTTTAATTACACAAAGCCATTGGCAATCTAGTCATACAAAAGAGCGTCAAGGCAATCAACTGATTTTACAACGTCGCCATATTAAGACAGTTCCTGAATATCAGCCCTTACAAGATCGTCCTCAAGCCTCTGTACAACGTGCCCGTGTAGTCGGACCTGAAGGTGAAAGTATCTATGTCGATCAGTGGGGACGCATTAAAGTTCGTTTCTTGTTTACCCGAGCTGATGACCATCGTCATGATGGAGGCGCTGGAAGTAACGATAATGACACAGACTCTGCTTGGGTCGATGTTGTAACCCCGTGGGCTGGAAAAGGGTATGGTGCACGCTTCTTGCCACGTGTTGGTGAGATTGTGGTTATCGACTTCTTTGACGGCAATATTGACCGTCCGTTTGTAGTGGGACGTATTCATGAAGCCGAACGTCATCCAGCCCAGTTCGACCAGAAAGGGCAGCTACCTGACACTAAAAAACTCAGCGGTATTCGTTCAGAAGAAGTTGATGGCAAAGGCTTTAACCAGCTACGTTTTGATGATACGACTGGGCAAATTAGTGCACAGTTACAAAGTAGCCATGCGGTCAGTCAGTTAAACTTAGGCAACTTAAGCCATCCAAAAGATAAGGCCGAGAGTGATGGTCGTGGAGAGGGCTTTGAACTCAGAACTGACCAGTGGGGCGCGGTTAGAGCAGGTAAAGGTTTACTTGTTAGTACCCATAAACAGGACCAAGCTCAAGGCACACATTTAGATGCAGCCGATGCCAAGCAACAAATCGAAGGTGGTCTTAATAATGCTAAGGCACTGAGTGAAGTTGCTAAAAACCAGCAAACTGATCCATTGGAAATGCTTGAGAACTTAAAAACGTTCATAGAGCAAATTGAAGAAAAAGATCAGGACAAAGCTGCCATTTTTAAGCAAGCCTTGATGGTCTTAACAGCACCAAACAGTATTGCAGTAGCTAGTAATGAAGATATTCATTTAAGTGCAGATGGTCAGTTAAGCCAAAATGCTGGGGACAGCATTAGCCTAAGCACTCAAAAGAACCTGATTGCACATGCACAAAACAAGATTAGCCTGTTTGCCGCTCAACAGGGAGCACGGCTCTATGCAGGCAAAGGTAAAGTTGAGATACAAGCGCAAGGCGATGGAGCAGATTTAATTGCCCGTAAAGGTATCCAGATTATTTCTACAGAAGACAAAATAGAAATTAATGCTTCTAAAGAAATTGTGATTACCTCGGGTGGTTCCCAAATCAAGATTAATAGCTCAGGTATTTTTCCAGTCACTGGCGGGAAGTTTGAGGTGAAGGCTGGGCAGCATTTATTTATGGGGGGAGCAAAGGCAGATTATGTTTTGCCTTCTTTACCAACACAAGAAATCAAGACCGATGACTTATTACTGGAATATTTACATAGTGATGGCACACCTGTTAAAGGTGCTGATTATGAGGTTTTATTATCTGATGGTTCCATCCGTAAAGGAAAACTAGATGCTTCGGGTAAGGCTATTGTGAGTGGTGTACCTGCTGGACGAGCCAAAATCCAATATGGAGAAGACCAAAGTAAAGATGAATTTCCAGCTTTAGAAGTAGATGACTGGTTTACTCAACTTGGAAGCAGTACAAAGACTGGAAAAGAGGAATAAAGAATTATGCCAGATCCTCAAAATCAACAATTCTGGTCAAAGATCGCAGAACGACCTACGGAAATACAACAGCAGTTTTGGTATGGCGCTGAAAAATTAGCAAAGTATCTCAATGATAATCCAGCTATGTATAAAGGTTATATGACCTATGATACAAGTAAGCCTGATCCTAATCTGTCATGGTGGGAAAAGATATTATTTTACAGTGGACAAGCTCACTACAATGAGGCGGTGACCCACTATAACACCAGTAAAGTAATCGCTGATCAAGGGAGCTGGTTGTGGGGCATGCTCAAAGGTGACTTTAATAAAGATCCTTCAATGTCTCAGATTATTGTTGGTGGACTCATAAGTCTTATACCTGTAGCTGATCAGGTGTGTGATATCCGCGATTTGATTGCCAATTTTATCACCTTGTCGGATGAGAAAGCCCGAACGAAAGATAACTATATGGCACTTGCTTTGACAAGTGTGGGTATCATTCCTGAAGTTGGTTCAGCAATCAAAACGATTGTGAAATCGAGTCGGGCAAAAGATGTTAGTAAGGTCAAGTTATTTAAGTTCATGGAGTATTTTGAGGAGGCTTTAACAAAGCTCAAAATTAAATGTCCATGGGGTAAGGCACCAGAGGCATGGTTAAGGTCTCGACCATGGAAAGGCATAGCGACACAAGCTTTTAATACTTTAAAAAATAATATTGACCGAATCCTATCTGTCATTAATAAGTGTTTGATACGGTTCAATGGTGCATTGAAAGTTGCCTTAGCAAAATTTCAGGCAACCTTGAACCATGTTTTAAGCACCATCAAAAAGTATATTGATCAGTTGTGTGATGAAGTAGATAAGGCAGTCGGTCGTTTATTACCTCAACCACCATTAGCAATGGCACATGCTGGTGGCGGTGGTAAGAACACACCTACAGGACGTTATGAGGCTAATGTTAGTTCCGGTAAAAAAACTGAAGCTAGTCATCGTCAAAAGAAAGAAACACCTCCACCGCCAAGGAAAATGAAACCGAAGCATGTGGTTGAACCTTGTTTGGAACCGAAAAAAGGGTTGAAGAATAGTTGGGGTAAAAAGACTGGTAAGTCTCAGGCTGAACTAGATGCCGAGTTTGATCGTCAGCTTAAGCGGCAAGAGGAAGGGCTTAACCGTCTGACCGTAGATGAATATCAACAGAACCGACAACTTTATGAAAAGTATAAACGGGCTGGAACGGGGGCAGAGCAGCAAAAAATCAGATCAAAAATGTTAGAACAGTTGGAGGAATCTGAAATTGATAAATTGGCAAGAGAGCAGCCTAAATTATCGAAAGGCCAAGTAGAAAGAATGGCTGAGGATAATGCTAAAAAGACTCTTGAAGGCTTGGATGTATTACATAATCCGGATATGCAATTGGGTGGCTTTGATGTCAAATATGATCCTAAAAAGCCACCGACACTAGATGATTTCGGGCATAGTGGCGTAAACCGTTCCATTGGTTCTCAAATGTCAGCACATAAGCGTCTTGCAGGTATGGATGCGGCAGCAGCTCAGGCTAAAGCGAAGGGAATGGGGAAAGATGCGATGGATGTTGAATTGAAGCGTTGTAAGTAATAGAGAGTAGTGAAATGAACCAAGAAGATATTGATTACTTTTATGAGAAATATGGTCAGCCAATTGATAAAGTTGAGGTGACAGAGGACATCATAAAAAAATATCGGGGCAAACTGCCTGAAAGTATTTTAGAACAGTGGCGAATTATTGGTTTTGCAGGTTATTTGAATGGTTTGTACTGGATTACGAACCCAGATGATTATGCTGAAGTGATTTATGACTGGTTGGAAGAGACGCCATTACCTGATGATGATGTTTATCATGTATTGGCTCGTTCTGCATTTGGTAAGTTGTTGATTTGGGGTGAAAGAAGTTTTAATCGCTATTATATTTTAACTTTGGAGGGAATTTTACATGATAAAGGCGCTAAGGAAGAAGATGGTGAGTTTTATGGCGATTTATTTTTTTTCTATCCCAAAAAGGATTCATTAGACCATATTGATAAAAATGGGAAGAAACTATTTGATCGAGCTGTAAAAAAACTAGGGGTGTTAAAGGCAGATGAAATGTATGCATTTGAGCCTGCTTTGGCACTAGGTGGGGAAGAATCATTACAGCACCTAACAAAAGTTAATCTTCCTGTTCACATGAAGCTACTAAAACAGGTAACTCCATTAAGATTGAGAACTTTTGAGGATCTTACGGCTGCTCTATATGGTACATCGTATAGTGTGGACGATTTAACAAGTGGACAAGATGCTGAGTCACAATATCAAGAATCTGTTCAAGCTGGAGAAGTTTGTCCTAGAACAGGTTACTGGACAACGCCTGCACAACCCAATACACGCCATTATTGTAAGAAAGGTGAAGTTCTTCCTGAAATTAAGGAACAAGACTGGGGTGAAGTGTATTGGTATTGGGATGGTGAGAACTGATTAAATGCCCATAAGGGCATTTCTATTTAGATATTTACAATTTCAACTGACATGTACCCGTACCGTGACCTCACATGCGATTACTTTAGAATTTGTAATGCCAAATGAAATGCTGGAGCGTTAAGAATGTCAATAACAGTCAATGATCAAGAAATAGATTGGCAAAGATGGCAAGAATTGGAGATACAGGATACGAGTTTATATCGCGATACCTTGTTGCCTGAAGATATATATCATGAAAGGTTCGACATATTCCTTAATGGATTGTATTCGGTTACAGATGGTTTTAGTAATTATAAAAAAGAAAAGAAGTTTGGTGGTTATATTGCCGCAGGTCATCAGCGTTTAAAAGATGCATTGAATTTAATGTCTTTACAGTATTCAGCAGGGGGGGGACATTGGCTTTATTAAAGAGCTTTATCCTTACTTACTGCATTGGACTGAAGAATATGCAGAAACTAGCCATTTATATAATTTAAGTCCTGATGCTGGTGGGCGTTATGTCTGGCATATCAGTTTAGGTACAGAAGATTATTGGTATGTTGCTTTACGTTTGATCTGTTTTGGTTTATTGACGGGTTATGCTGATCAAATGTACCGGATTATGCCGATTATTGACTATGTTGAAGCTACACCAGAAGGGCAAGAGAAAGATGGTTTAATTGAACGTTTGGTTGCTCCCTTTGTAGCAGATCGTGGCACTCCACCTGATGAAGCTAGACGACATTTACCTTATCGAAAGTTAATTAAGGTGTTTAATGCTGCGCCTGAGCAACGCCCAGCTTTAATACTGCAATATTTAGAAAGCTGGTATGAGGCGAGTCGTCGAGAACCTTATCATGATCAACATCCACAAACGGATATAAATGACGGTTTCACATATTACGGTTATTGGTCATGGGAAGCAGCAGCAGTGACATGGCTGTTAGAAATAGATGATACTTTATACCGTGATCATGAGTTCTACCCAAGAGACTTAGTGGATTTTGCGCGGTCACAATCAAATGTGGTCCTAGATGAGGAACAGCCAGAACGTATAAAAGTAAAAGGTGGCGAAGCTTGTATTAAAACAGGTTATTGGGTTACTCCAGCTAGGCCAGATACACGACTTTATTTTACGCAAGGTGCCATATTGCCAATACTTTCAGAAACTGCCTGGGGTGAAGTGTATTGGTATTGGGATGGTGAGAATTAATAAAATGCCCGAACGGGCATTTTATTTTTGTTTAAAAGTTGGGTAAAAAAACTCTGTAAGAACACATGGAAAGATGCGATGGATGTTGAATTGAAGCGTTGTAAATAATAGAGAGTAGTGAAATGAACCAGGAAGATATTAATTACTTTTATGAGAAATATGGTCAGCCAATTGATAAAATTGAAGTGACAGAGGACATCATAAAAAAATATCAGGGCAAGCTACCTGAAAGTATTTTAGAACAATGGCGTTTATTCGGTTTTGCTGGTTATTTGAATGGTTTGTACTGGATTACGAACCCAGACGATTATGCTGAAGTGATTTATGATTGGTTGGAAGATACGTCATTGCCTGATGATGATGTCTATCATGTATTGGCACGTTCTGCATTTGGTAAGTTGTTGATTTGGGGGGAAAGAAGTTTTAATCGTTATTATATCTTAACAATGGAAGGTGTCTTATATGATTATGGGGTACGGGATCAAGAAGCAGACTTTTATGGAGAGGATTTCTTTTTCTTTCCAACAAAAGATTCATTAGACCATATTGATAAAAATGGGAAAAAACTATTTGATCGAGCTGTAAAAAAACTAGGGGTTTTAAAGGTAGATGAAATGTATGCATTTGAACCTGCTTTGGCATTAGGTGGGGAAGAATCATTACAGCACCTAACAAAAGTTAATCTTCCTGTTCACATGAAGCTACTAAAACAGGTAACTCCATTAAGATTGAGAACTTTTGAGGATCTTACGGCTGCTCTATATGGTACATCGTATAGTGTGGACGATTTAACAAGTGGACAAGATGCTGAGTCACAATATCAAGAATCTGTTCAAGCTGGAGAAGTTTGTCCTAGAACAGGTTACTGGACAACGCCTGCACAACCCAATACACGCCATTATTGTAAGAAAGGTGAAGTTCTTCCTGAAATTAAGGAACAAGACTGGGGTGAAGTGTATTGGTATTGGGATGGTGAGAACTGATTAGATGCCCGTAAGGGCATTTTTGTTTTTGCCTTTGTTTATAAATTGGGTAAAGCAAAAGTTCTGTAAGAGCGCATGAAAGATGTGATGGATGTTGAGTTCGAACATTGCCCTACATAGGATTAAAAATGATCGATGCAGATTTTGAATATTTTTTAGAAAAGTTTGGGCAACCGCAGCAAGCAGTTAGAGTCACAGACAATATTCTTAATAAATATAAAGGAAAACTCCCTGATCAATTATTGGAATACTGGAAAGAGGTAGGTTTTTGTACTTTTAAAGAAGGATTGTTTTGGATTACCAATCCTGATGATTATGCTGAAGATATTTATCACTGGTTAGAAAATACTGATATTCTAGATGAGGATGTTTGGCATGTTATTGCTAGATCAGCATTCGGAGAACTTTACTTATGGGGTGAAAAAAATTGGCAAAAATTTGATTTAAATATTATAAATGGTGAAGTATTTCAGAATAGTGTAGGTTTTAACGATGAAAAGCATAAAAACGATGAAATTATTAGAAACTTCTTTGCTTTCTCTGATTTAGATGAATTTGATAGAAAAGATGAAAATCTTAAACCCTTATTTGACCGTGCTGTAAAAAAGTATGGTCCACTCTCAAGCAATGAAGTATTTGGTTTTGAACCTGCTTTGGCACTCGGTGGGAAGTCCGTTCTACAGAACCTGAAAAAACTGGATATTCATGTTCATATGGCAATACTCAAAGAGTTTACTAATGTTTATAAGACTGATCTGGAGGGGTTAGGGAAAATATTATATGGCGAGAATGCTTCTTTTAGTAAAGCTATTGAGCAGGTCAGTCAGATAGAAAAAACTCATTCTCAAGTTATTAGTATTCAAAGTGGTCAACCATGTACTAAGTCTGGCTATTGGTTTACTCCAGCCAAAGAGAATTCACGTCAGTATTTTAAAGAATGTGAAATATTTCCTAATTTTGTTACAGATTGGGGAGAGGTTTACTGGCAGTTCGATGGTGATGAATAAAAGAATGTCCGAAAGGGCATTTTTATTTCTACTCGGATTTATAAATATAAGTACAGCTAAAGCGAAGGGAATGGGGAAAGATGCGATGGATGTTGAATTAAAACGTTGTAAATAAGAGGATTCTAAATATGTTACATCCAGATTATGCAAAAGATTTTAAAGAATTGTTTGGTGAGCCAATTGATAAAGTTGAAGTCACAGAGGACTTCATAAAAAAATATCGGGGTAAACTGCCTGAAAGTATTTTAGAACAGTGGCGAATTATTGGTTTTGCAGGTTATTTGAATGGTTTGTACTGGATTACAAACCCAGATGATTATGCTGAAGTGATTTATGACTGGTTGGAAGAGACGCCATTACCAGATGATGATGTCTACCATGTGTTAGCACGTTCTGCATTTGGTGAACTATTAATTTGGGGTGAACGTAATTATGGTAGATATTACATCAAAACTATGGAAGGTATCCTGCATGATAATGGGTTGCAAGAGGAAGGTGCTGAGTTCTATGGAAACCTCTTTTTCTTCTATTCAGATAAAGATTCGTTAGACCATATTGATAAAAATGGGAAAAAGCTATTTGAGCGAGCTGTAAAAAAATTAGGGGTTTTAAAGGCAGATGAAATGTATGCTTTTGAGCCTGCTTTGGCATTAGGTGGGGAAGAGTCATTAGCATATCTGACAAAAGTAAATCTTCCTGTTCACATGAAGTTGCTAAAACAGGTGACTCCATTAAGACTGAGAACTTTTGAGGATCTTACGGCTGCTCTATATGGTACATCGTATAGTGTGGACGATTTAACAAGTGGACAAGATACTGAGTCACAATATCAAGAATCTGTTCAAGCTGGAGAAGTTTGTCCTAGAACAGGTTACTGGACAACGCCTGCACAACCCAATACACGCCATTATTGTAAGAAAGGTGAAGTTCTTCCTGAAATTAAGGAACAAGACTGGGGGGAAGTATATTGGTATTGGGATGGTGAGAATTAATTGAATGCCCGAGAGGGCATTTTTACTTGCAAATAATTCATAAGCCGAAATGTACCCGTACAGTGACTGCACATGCGATTACTTTAGAATTTGTAATGCCAAATGAAATGCTGGGGCGTTAAGAATGTCAATAACAGTCAATGAGCAGAAAATAGATTGGCAGAAATGGTTAGGATTAGAGGTTACCGATGAGAATTTATTTAGAGATAATCTTTTAGAAAAAAAATGTATCACAAAAGGTTTGATACATTTATAAATGGTTTGTATTCAGTTACTGATGGCTTTAGTAATTATAAAAAAGAAAAGAAGTTTGGTGGTTATATTGCTGCGGGTCACCAACGTTTATACGATGCTCTGAACTTAATGTCTTTGCAGTATTCTGCTGGTGGGGACATTAGCTTTATTAAAGAGCTTTATCCTTACTTACTGCATTGGACTGAAGAATATGCTGAAACCAGTCATTTATATAATTTAAGCCCTGATGCTGATGGTCGCTATGTATGGCATATCAGTTTAGGTACAGAGGACTACTGGTATATTGCTTTACGTTTGATCTGTTTTGGTTTGTTAACGGGCTATGCCGACCAAATGGCACGTATTATGCCGATTATTGACTATGTTGAAGCTACACCAGAAGGGCAAGAAAAAGATGGTTTAATCGAGCGCTTGGTTGCTCCGTTTTTAGCAGATCGCGGAACTCCACCTGATGAAGCTAGACGACATTTACCTTATCGAAAGTTAATCAAGGTGTTTAATGCTGCACCTGAGCAGCGCCCAGCTTTAATGCTGCAATATTTAGAAAGCTGGTATGAGGCAAGTCGTCGAGAACCTTATCACGATCAGCACCCGCAAACAGATATCCGTTCGGGAAGAAGTTATTATGGTTATTGGTCATGGGAGGCAGCAGCAGTAACGTGGCTATTAGAAATAGATGATATTTTATATCGTGATCATGAGTTCTACCCAAAAGACTTGGTGGATTTTGCGCGGTCACAATCAAATATGGTTTCAGATAAGGAACAGTCCGAACGTATAAAAGTAAAAGGTGGTGAAGTTTGTATTAAAACAGGTTATTGGATTACTCCTGCTAGACCTGATACACGACTTTATTTTACGCAAGGTACGACATTGCCAATACTTTCAGAAACAGACTGGGGGGAAGTGTATTGGTATTGGGATGGTGAGAATTAATAGATGCCCGAAAGGGCATTTAGTGCTCAGTTGGCAGGTGTGATTGCAGAAGGCGGTGGAGAATAATATTGATTCTCTTGTCGAGAAAAAATTGAGCGTACATATTAAGAAAGTAGTATGGAGTATTAATAATTGAATTATTTGTTTAAATTTTTGCTAATTGTACCAGTTCTTCTTCCTATAACATCTTTGTTTGCTAAGGCTGATAATACTAAATATCATGCAGTAGCTGCTTTTATTACTGGTAAAGTTTATTCATGTGAATATAAAATAACTTATACTAATTATGAAAAGCAGAAAATATTTGAAAATGAAAAAGTAGCCTATAAAAATCTACCATTTATTTATACTAAATTGTTGCATAGTGTTTATCATAGAGAAACATATTCTAGGGATAAATTACCTACAAGTTTGAAAACTGATATGGAAAATGGCTCAACGGCGCAAGCACCAAGGGAGTTAAACATTAAAGTAGATTTTGATGTGAAGATGGATAAAAGAGCTTATAACATTAGACTTACCCCAAGTACAGGTTCAGAGAGCTTGGACCATAGTATTAAGAATGCTTTTTCAAGTGCTAAATTTGATACCAAGAAAAAATTTTGGTGGGGAGATACTTTAGCTTTTTCTGATGAAATACGATTAGAGAAATTAGATACTTGTCAGGTACGAAATCTTCATTAAATGTAAAATTAATAGCGATAGAATTTATTCTGGTAACTTTATTAATAATTACTTAAATTTTCAATAAATATGAGAGCGGATTGTAAATGATTTTTTTGCTACTTCTTCTAAGTATATGATAAATTTTACTACTTAAATTTGGTCGATACTATCCCTCATCATGCATAGGCATTTCAACTTTTCCATCTAAAAAGTCTGCATACCATTGAAGCATAGAGCGTCTGTTTCTCAGCTATCTATCATCACTGCCTAAGTCATTTAAATATGTTTGTACAGTAGTTCTAGAACTAGAAGAGATTATTGATAAACTATAATGTGAAAAAATTTAGAAGTCGTGAACTTAAACACCTAAGTAGTGATTTCAAATTTTGAAATATATGGACAAGTCTGGAGTTGTCCACAAAGTCGATAAAAACAATTTATAAATCTGCTACAATTACGCCAATTTTTATTTTGATCGACTTTAGATCTTTGGCACTGCAATCTCCGCAGTAGGTGTATTTCATGAGTTTTAAAGATGAGTTAGCGGCACAGGTCGCTCAACGACGCACATTTGCTATTATTTCCCACCCCGATGCCGGTAAAACCACCATGACAGAAAAACTGTTGTTATGGGGTAAAGCGATTCAGGTTGCAGGGATGGTAAAAAGCCGTAAATCTGATCGTGCAGCTACATCTGACTGGATGGAAATGGAAAAAGAACGTGGTATTTCGATCACCACGTCTGTTATGCAGTTCCCATATAAAGGTCACACGATTAACTTACTCGATACACCGGGGCACGAAGACTTCTCGGAAGATACTTATCGTACCCTTACTGCTGTTGACTCTGCACTGATGGTGATTGACGGTGCAAAAGGTGTCGAAGAACGTACCATCAAATTGATGGAAGTGTGTCGTATGCGTGACACACCAATTATTTCATTCGTCAACAAAATGGACCGCGAAATTCGTGAGCCACTTGAGTTGTTAGATGAAATTGAAAATGTCTTAAACATTCGCTGTGTACCAATTACATGGCCACTTGGTATGGGTCGTGACTTTGCTGGTGTATACAATATTCTTGAAGATAAATTGTATGTCTACAAAGCAGGTTTTGGTTCAACCATTACCGATATTGAAGTACGTGATGGCTATGATCACGCCGATATTCGTGAAAAAGTTGGTGAGTTAGCTTGGGCTTCTTTTGAAGAGTCACTTGAGCTTGTACAAATGGCAAATGAGCCATTAGACCGCGAGCTTTTCTTACAAGGTAAACAAACGCCTGTTCTATTTGGTACGGCATTAGGTAACTTTGGTGTTGACCACGTTCTAGATGCATTTATGAACTGGGCACCTGAACCTAAAGCTCACCCAACGCAAGAACGTGTGGTTGAAGCAAAAGAAGAAGGTTTCTCTGGTTTTGTATTTAAAATTCAAGCCAACATGGACCCTAAACACCGTGACCGTATTGCCTTCATGCGTATTTGTTCAGGTAAATACGAGAAAGGCCTGAAAATGAATCACGTACGTATTGGTAAAGAAGTTCGTATTAGTGATGCGTTGACTTTCCTTGCAGGCGAGCGTGAGCACTTAGAAGAAGCATGGCCGGGCGATATTATTGGTTTACACAACCACGGTACAATCCAGATTGGTGATACTTTCACTAGCGGTGAAAACTTGCACTTCACAGGTATTCCTCACTTCGCGCCGGAAATGTTCCGCCGTGTACGTTTGAAAGACCCATTAAAGTCAAAACAGTTGCAAAAAGGTTTGAAAGAGTTGTCTGAAGAAGGTGCAACTCAGGTATTTATGCCACAAATTAGCAATGATTTGATCGTGGGAGCTGTGGGTGTACTTCAGTTCGACGTTGTTGCTTACCGCTTGAAAGAAGAATATAAAGTTGACTGTGTTTATGAGCCAGTAAGTGTAAATACGGTACGCTGGATTCATTGTGATGATGAAAAGATTCTTAACGAGTTTAAGAAAAAGGCACATGACCAACTTTCTATTGATGGTGGCGGACACTTAACGTATCTTGCGCCAAGCCGAGTGAATTTGCAGATTATGCAAGAGCGTTGGCCTGATATTGAGTTCCGTAGCACACGTGAACACTAATCATGTAAATGTGACAAACAGCTTCGAATAGAAGCTGTTTTGTTTTGAAAAATAAGAAAGGATGATGAAATGAACTTGAGTAAAAAGACAATTATTGCGCTTGTGGTTGCAGCCATAGCTCTAATTTTGGCTATTTGTGTATTTGTCTGGAAAAAGCCTCAGTCTTCATCATCTTCTCAAGAAAATTCAGCTTCTACTCAAGACCATCCGGTTGAGAAAGCAGAGGTTTTACCTTATTTAAATTTGACCGAAACCAAAGCAAGTTATGCAGTGCCGTTTTGTGAAAAGAAAAATTGTATTGATGTCGATATTCAAACCATAAAAACCCAAGACGCGTGGTTAAATAGCTGGATTGAAAAAAATCAGGCGAAAGTTATTCAGGCTCAAATTAATTTGAAAAAAGATTTAAGCCTTCAACAAGCGATTAATGCTTACGTGAAAAAGTCGGATGAATGGCAAGATAAGTATTCTAAAAATCGTGCTTATGAGTTACACATTCGTACACGCATTGCCTCGCAGCGTAACCAGTATGTGTTATTGCAACTGGCTTTAGACAGTAAACAAGAAGAAATCACCATAAAAGACCGTTATTATTTTTTCGTGGCTGATCGTAAACTGCATAAAAACTTAACGTTGCTTGATGTGCTTAAAAAAGACCAGCAACCGACAGTACATCAAATTGTTCAAACCGCGTATCAGGACTGGTTGAAAAAGCAAACTGCCGATGTCAAAAAACAGGCCCCAAAAACTTTATATTGGGGACAAGCTGACTGGTTCTTTGATGGTGAAGGGGTAGGTTTGCACTATCAGGCAAATCAGATTACGAAAGATGCGCCTCAACTTGATATTTATTTAACAACAGAACAAACGAAAAAAATATTGCAACCTCAGGTTTATGAACAAATGTTTTAAGTTAGTAGCAGAATTTGCAACCTACTTGTAGATGCGCTAACTTCATATGAGTTATGCATAATCTTCTCAGAATAAAGGCAAAATATGATGTTAACTTCTAAGGCTTCGCTACGTTTAACGCTACTTGCTTCTGCGATATTTTTGGTGGCATGTCAGCCTAAAAGTGATCCTAAAGAGTCGGAAGATCAGCAAAAACCGGCTGTGGTTGAACAAAAGCCTGTAGAACTGACTTTGAAAGGGGAAACAGTTCCAAGTAAAGTGACTTTACCGGATTGTGATGGTAAAACTTGTCCTGAATTTACGGTAGAACGCCTACAAAGTAATTTCCCTTTTATTGATAAGATTATTGATCAACAAGTTTTAAAAGCACTCGGACAGATTCTTGAAATTGCAGAACCAGATGCAAAAGCAGCACAAGCTGATAAGAAGACAGAAGCTTCAACAGCTGCCGCTACAGAGCAACAAGATAGTTTCGATGCTCAGGTTCAGCGCTATGCAAATTCATTTATTGATTTGGACAATGAGTTAAAGGCTCTAAGTAGTAATCACCAGATTAATCTGTTGGTGAAACCTAAAATCATACAGTCTCAAGGTAAAGTCGTAACTGTTGTTGTAAATAGTAGTAGCTATTTAGGCGGGGCACATGGCTCGGCAGCGCAGCAATATTATAATTTTGACTTAAAGAAAGAAAAGCAGGTCAAGCTTGAAGACTTATTACGTCCAGAGAAAAAAGCGGCTTTAGAAAAATTAGCACATGAAGCATTTAAAGCTTGGGTGACAGACTCAAAACTTGCAAATAGTGTGAGTGAATATGAGCAAGCTTGGCCGTTTAAACTCACAGAAAATTTCCTGTTAGGTGACCAAGGCTTGATTCTTCAATATGGCGAATATGAAATTGGACCTTATGTGGTCGGACTACCTCGTTTAGTCATTCCATATGACCAATTACAAGATGTATTGAAAGAAGAATATTTGCCGCAGCCTAAAACCAAACCAGCTTCGACACCTGCCGTAAAAAGTACCAGCTAATGCATCTGTTTGATACTCACACCCATTTTGATGTTGCCGATTTTGATGAAGATCGGCAGCAATTAGCACTTGAAGCTAAAAAAGTGGGTGTGGATGCTCTGGTGTTAATAGGCTTTTTACAGTCACGTTTTGATGAGTTGGTACACACTCATCATCAGCTCAAGCAGTGGGAGAATGTACCTACTTCTTATTTAGCGCCGGGGTTGCATCCGTTTTATATTGAGCAGCACAGACCAGAGCATCTTTCTCATCTTGAACAGACTTTGCAGCAAGAAGACTGCGTCGCAGTAGGAGAAATCGGCTTAGATACCTTCTTAAAGGAACACAAACAGCCCGATATATATGCCAAGCAAAAACAGTATTTTGCTGATCAGTTAGATCTGGCAACTCAATACCAAAAACCGGTGTTGCTTCATATACGAAAAGCACATGGTGATGTGCTCGCACTATTAAAAACGCATAAGTTTAAACTCGGTGGCATTGCTCATGCCTTTAGTGGCGGAGTGGAGGAGGCAAAAGGCCTGATTAAACTTGGTTTTAAAATTGGTGTGACGGGACAAATCACGAACCCCAATGCGAAAAAGCTTCATACAGTTGTGCAGACTATAGGTGCCGAGCATTTAGTGATTGAAACAGACTGTCCTGATATGACGCCACTTTGCTGTCAAACTTCAACTGAGCAGCGTACTCGAAATACGCCTGTGAATTTACCTTATGTACTAAAAAGTTTGGCTGAAAATTTAAATATGGCAGAGTCAGAATTAGCAGATTTGCTGTGGAAAAACTCTTTATCTGCTTTGAAATTATCGTAATAAAAATCAAAGATTAGAAATAGTAACTAAAACAAAACACAGCGATTAAAAAAGAAGCTTAAAGTAAGAAAACAACATGTAAAAACGTGAAAAATAACATTGCCAGACATGGGAGGATAACCCAATGGCTAAGTATAGCAATATCAATAGTTTTAATGCTTTACAGACGCTAACAGTAGGTTCCAGCAATTATCAGATTTTTAGCTTAACCCAAGCCGAGAAAAAGCTAGGTGACATTGCCAAACTGCCGAAATCATTAAAAGTACTGTTGGAAAACTTATTACGGTTTGAAGATCAGCACAGTGTTAAAACAGAACACATTTATGCTTTAGCTGAGTGGCTAAAAACCCGTACCTCAGATCAAGAAATTCAATATCGACCTGCACGGGTTTTAATGCAAGATTTTACCGGCGTTCCGGCAGTCGTTGACTTGGCCGCAATGCGTGCTGCAATGGCTGAAGCGGGGGGTGACCCTGAAAAAATTAATCCGTTATCACCTGTAGATCTGGTTATTGACCACTCTGTGATGGTAGACCATTTTGCCGATGATCAGGCTTTTGAAGAAAACGTTCAAATTGAAATGCAGCGAAATGGCGAGCGATATCAATTTTTGCGTTGGGGACAATCTGCATTTAATAACTTTAGTGTCGTGCCACCGGGTACTGGTATTTGCCATCAGGTCAATTTAGAGTATTTGGCTCAAGCAGTGTGGTTAGGTGAAGACAACGGACAGACCTTTGCTTTCCCTGACACCTTAGTGGGTACAGATTCACATACCACCATGATTAATGGTCTAGGGGTATTAGGTTGGGGCGTTGGGGGTATTGAAGCAGAAGCTGCCATGTTAGGCCAACCTATTTCTATGCTCATTCCTGAGGTGATCGGTTTTAAACTGACTGGCAAATTACAAGAAGGGATTACGGCAACTGACTTAGTGCTGACCATTACTCAAATGCTTCGCCAAAAAGGTGTGGTAGGTAAATTTGTAGAATTCTATGGCGATGGTCTAGCCGATTTACCACTTGCTGACCGTGCAACCATTGCCAATATGGCGCCTGAATATGGTGCAACTTGTGGTTTCTTCCCAATTGATGAAGTGACTTTGGGTTATTTGAAATTAACAGGTCGTCAAAGTGACCGTATTGCATTGGTGGAAGCATATAGCAAGGCGCAAGGTTTATGGCGTAATGCGGGTGATGAACCTGTGTTTACAGATACGTTAAGTTTAGATATGAGTACGGTTCAGGCAAGTTTGGCAGGTCCAAAACGCCCTCAAGACCGTGTGCTTTTATCGGAAGTACCTAAAACGTTTAATGCGCTCATGGAATTAACCCTTAAGCCAGCCAAAGAAGCGAAAGAACGTTTAGAAAATGAAGGCGGTGGCGGTACGGCTGTAGAAGCGACCAAAGCCAATATTCAGCATGAAAGCCCATCTTGTGTGATTGAAGGGCAAGAATATCCGTTGAATCATGGTGATGTCGTCATCTCAGCAATTACTTCATGTACCAATACTTCTAACCCAAGTGTCATGTTGGCAGCCGGTTTACTTGCTAAAAAAGCCATTGAAAAAGGCTTGCAGCGTAAACCGTGGGTAAAAAGTTCACTTGCGCCTGGTTCTAAAGTCGTGACCGACTATTTATTGGCGGCTGGGCTTACGCCGTATTTAGATGAGTTGGGCTATAACTTGGTTGGTTATGGTTGTACAACGTGTATTGGTAACTCAGGTCCTTTACCTGAACCAATTGAAGATGCAATTCAGTGTCATGATCTAAACGTGGCATCTGTACTTTCGGGTAACCGTAACTTTGAAGGGCGTGTGCATCCATTAGTTAAAACCAACTGGCTTGCCTCACCACCACTTGTGGTTGCCTATGGTTTAGTTGGGAATATCCGTACCGATTTAACGACTCAACCAATCGGGCAAGGTAAAGATGGGCAACCTGTTTACTTAAAAGATATCTGGCCAAGTCAGGCAGAAATTGATGCCGTCTTACAAAAAGTAAATACCGACATGTTCCACAAAGAATATGCTGCGGTGTTTGATGGTGATGAAAGCTGGCAAGCGATTCAGATTCCAAAAAGTAAAACTTACGAATGGGCTGATGACTCGACTTATATTCGCCATCCGCCGTTCTTTGAAGGTATTGGTGAGCCACCAAAACCAATCAAGAATATTGAACAGGCACGTATTTTGGCAGTGCTTGGTGACTCGGTAACAACCGACCATATTTCACCAGCGGGTAATATCAAAAAAGACAGTCCAGCTGGCCGCTATTTACAAGAGCAAGGTGTTGAGCCAAAAGACTTCAACTCTTATGGTTCACGACGTGGTAACCATGAAGTCATGATGCGAGGCACCTTTGCTAACATTCGTATTAAGAACGAAATGCTCGGTGGTGAAGAAGGCGGTAATACCATACATGTGCCAAGTGGTGAGAAGCTTGCTATTTATGATGCGGCAATGCGTTACCAACAAGAACATACACCGCTTGTGATTATTGCTGGTAAAGAATACGGAACAGGTTCTTCACGTGACTGGGCTGCCAAAGGAACGAACTTGTTAGGTGTAAAAGCTGTCATTGCTGAAAGTTTTGAACGTATTCACCGTTCAAACTTGGTGGGTATGGGCGTGTTGCCATTACAGTTTGTTGATGGCCAAACCAGACAGTCCCTCAACTTAACGGGTCATGAAGTCATTTCGATTCGTGGTTTATCGGATGGTATTCAGCCTCATGAAATTCTTGAGGTTGATGTGAAAGGGCCAAATGGGGTAGCCAGTCATTTTAATGTGTTATGTCGAATTGATACGTTAAATGAGGTGGAGTACTTTAAGGCTGGTGGTATTTTGCATTATGTACTACGGAATTTGATTGCTTCATAAATCGATAAACTTAGCACAGCCTTATAATGAATGTGTATGAGCTAATGTTGACTATATAGGCGTATCCTTACTTTTTAAGGATAAAAAGTAACAAAAATCCTTTGTCGGGCTGACGGTATATCCTTATACCGCAGCCCAACTGGGCGGCATCCATGCCGCCTGTCACGTTAGTAAATAATGACTTAAATCTTAAATAATATAATTTGATTTATAATGATAAGACTTGTCGTGAACTCAAATATCGCTATCTCAAGTTTTCTTTGATCTGAAATACACTTTCTTCTGAAAAGCAGTAAAATACTCCCCGTGTTTTATATCCCCTCAAAGAGTAGCAATGACCGATCTCCAACAAGATGAATATGACCGCCGTTTTGCAGGTGTAGCCAAAATTTATGGTGATTCATCGTTCCAGCACTATGAACAAAGTCATGTGATGGTGATTGGTATTGGTGGGGTCGGCAGTTGGGCGGTAGAAGCTTTAGCGCGTACAGGAATTGGTAAGATCACATTAGTCGATATGGATGTGGTTGCGGCATCAAATGTAAACCGTCAGCTACCTGCAATGACCTCAACTCTGGGCTGTGAAAAAGTTGAAATTATGGCGGAGCGTTGTCGCCAAATTAACCCACGCATTAAAGTCAATATTATTGATGACTTCTTAACACCTGAAAATGTTGCAGAACTTTTAAACCCTGTACCGGACATTGTTTTAGACTGCATTGATGACGTTAAAGCAAAACTGGCTTTAATGCTCCATTGTCGTTTTAATAAAATTCCTTTAATTGTGTCGGGTGGAGCAGGGGGTAAGCTCGATCCACTTAAAATTCGCGTGGCGGATCTATCAAAAACAGAACAGGACCCAATGTTAGCAAAGCTACGTAGTCAGCTTCGCGCTCGTGGCATCTGTAAAAAGCCAAAAGAGAAATTTGGCATTACTTGTATTTACTCAATCGACAATCCATTTTCAAGCGCAGATGTCTGCCCATCGGCGGGGTTGCGCTGTGGTGGCTATGGTTCAGCGGTGGTGGTGACTTCAAGCTTTGCTATGATTGCTGTAGCCGAAGTTTTGAAAAAACTCGATTTAAAGAAAGCCTAATTTAAATATTGAAAAGGCATGTGCTTATGTGAGTGCATGCCTTTTGTTTTGGGAAAAACTATTTAATCATATAGCTCTATATTGTCTTGTTTGGGCTGTGTGGGTAATTGCTGATCATAAAATTTAAAGCACCATAAAATTAAAATAACGATGGTGCATATTGCGAAACCTTTTAAGTACTTCATGAAGAATTCAATTAAGTGAATGGTCTTGATTAAAATTCTAGCGAAGGAGATCTATCTAATCTAATATAGAAAATAGACCAAATGATCTAATTTTGAGATGGTAATGCTCACATTAAAACAATTCCAATATTTCATAAAAATTGTTGAAGAGGGGAGCTTTACCGCTGCTTCCGAAAAGTTATTTATTGCCCAGTCTGCTTTAAGTCGACAAATGAAACTATTAGAAGGAGAAATTGATTTTCTGTTGTTTGATCGCACGGATAAAAGAGTAAGACTCACGCCAGCGGGAGAGGTCTTCTATAAGAAAATAAAAGATAACTTGCTTTATTTAAATGAAATTATTGATCTTTCTAAAAGTGTTTCGGAAGGGAAAAATCGACAGATTAAAATTGCTCATTCCAGCAGTATTGTCGTGGATAATACAAAGGTTCAGATATTAAAAGAAGTTAGCTTAACGCAGCAGTTGAGCTTTGAGATTAATACCTTGTCATCCGAGCAGCAAATCTTAGCGTTATTAAATGGTGAAATTGATATCGGTTTGATCCGCCCACCAGTTCGGCATACTTTAGATGGTATAAATACTTTTAAGTTATATGAAGAGCCTTTAATGGTGGCTGTGCATATTGATCATGCCAAGTTTGCTAAATCAGAAAAGGTTTATTTAAAAGACTTAAAACATGAGTGTTTTGTATCAACGCCTCATGCTGAAAGAGGAGGCTTAAGTTATTTGGTCGCAAATCTGTGTTTAGCCGCAGGATTTACCCCACAAAAAGCCTCCATTCAGTCGCGTAAGATTTCACAGTTACAGCTCGTGGCGGCAAATTTAGGGGTAGGTATTGTTCCTGCGGAGTTTCAACAAATCTTACCTGCCAATGTAAAACTAATACCTTTGGGAGATTCCCTATCTCTTTCGGAAGTTTTACTGGTCTATAGAAAAGGCCATGATGAAATCATTCAGCATTGTGCCGAGCAAATTCATCAAATGTTTCTATCTTAGAAGTGAATTAGCCTAATCTATAGTAAGTATAGGTGACGTTATCATCTTTATAGACGTCATAACTACTTTGTTTAAAGTCCGACACCCATTCGCTTCCTGTGTAACCAGCGATATGACCGTAAATATGGTTGCGGGTTCTGTGAATGATATAAATGTCGCCTTCTTGTGGCTCATCAAAGGCTGGATTTATTTCTTTATAGCCAATTTTCTTGAGGGTATCGCCCCAATCAGATGCTGCAATCGGATGATTTTCAACATCGGCACCAGCAGACTCAAGCGCAATACGGATGCTACGTGCACAACGCGCTTTACTGCGTCTAGAGGTAATACTTTCTAATTTAGCTACGAATTTTTCTACATCAATGGCTGGAGGAGTGTTGGTTTCAGTGGAGTGATTATTGGGTTTCATGGTGAATGGATAAGGTAGGCTTGGTGTGCTGTGGGATACAACAATGGCTGCCTGATTTGAATCCTGATACATATAGTTATCAGCTACTTGTCCGTCATAAATAATCATCGTGAAATCTCTACCCGTACTACCTATATCCGTATTTAGAAAATCACCACCTACCTGTGGCGTTCAGAGATACTAATGGCCCAAACTTAAAAGTTTTGTTTATGTTATGTAATAACGTATCTTTTTGCCAGTTTTTATTTCTGGCCATGGAAAAAAGGGCTAATTAAAAGAGTTTTTGAAATCATACAAATTAAGTTTTTGATATTATTGAATATAAATAATTAATCAGAGCTTAATTTTGAATATTTCAAGCCAACATTTGCGAATATACTCAAAATCTAAGTCTCTGATTTAAAATGCCACATTTTCTTACAATTTTAGAAACATGGGCTGGCTTAAAATTGGTGTTCCTTTAAATACTCTTCAGTACGGATAATGGCAGCTTGCATATTATGGATTGCATTCTCGACATCAGTTAAAGTTTTTGCATTTCCACCACTTAGCGCCTGACGCCATTTGCGAGCGCCCGGTAAATTTTGGAATAAACCTAAAATATGACGCGTAATGATAGAGAGTGGCGCACCCTCAGCTAGACGTTGTTCAATATACGGTAGCATTTGTTCCATAATATCGAAACGATCTGGCGCTTCTAGGTTCCAAAGTTGGCCGAGATCAGCAAGTAAGTAAGGGTTGTGATAGGCTTCACGGCCAATCATGACGCCGTCAACGTGCTGTAAATGAGCTTGAGTTTCGGCAAAAGTTTTAATACCGCCATTAATTTCAATAGTCAGATGCGGGCGTTCTTGCTTTAAACGGTAAACATCTTCATAGCGTAGCGGTGGTACTTCTCGGTTTTCTTTCGGAGACAAACCTTTCAATATTGCAATACGGGCATGTACGACAAAGTGAGTACAACCTGTTGCTGCTACAGTATCTACAAAGTGCAGCATTTCTTCGTAAGACTGCATGTCATCAATACCGATACGGTGCTTAACCGTTACCGGAATATTCACCGCTTTTTGCATGCTGTGAATACATTCAGCGACCAAGTCTGGTTCTGCCATTAAACATGCACCGATTTTATTGTTCTGTACACGGTCACTTGGGCAGCCTACATTCAAGTTGACTTCGTCATAACCCCAGTCTTCAGCCATTTTTGTGCAAGTGGCAAGCTCTTGTGGGTTTGAGCCGCCAAGCTGCAATACGATTGGGTGTTCTTGAGCGTTATAGTCCAAATGGCGTTTCGCATCACCAAATAGAATCGCGCCCGTAGTCACCATTTCTGTATAAAGCACAACGTTCGGGTTAAACAAGCGCGCAAAGAATCGATAATCCTTTGTAGTCCAGTCCATCATTGGGGCTACTGAAATACGAGGTTGTAACGATTGAAGTGATTGCATAACCGAAAGACCCAAAAGTCGCTAAATTAAAGAAAGGGCAGCATTATACGGGGTTTAACCCTGAATCGACAGTGGCATTTAACTGCGTAATTTATAACCGCCCTAATGTTAGATATAGTAAGATGATTTTTAACAAATTACCTTATAGCTAAGCCATTTGCTTTTTTTGTAAGAAAGCATCAATCATGCTAAATAAAATACAAAACACAACGAGTCCTACACCTGCAAGGCAAGTCATGGTCCATCCACCACGATTCCATGCAAAAATCCCTAATGCCGAACCAGCTGCACCACCAATAAAATAAGTAGTCATATAAATAGCATTAATACGAGATTTGGCATCGGGACGTAAACGGAAAATAATACTTTGGTTGCTGGTGTGGACAAGGGCAAGTGCCAATTGAATTAAAGCAAAACCAATAACATAAGCTGAAAGTAGAGTTTGTCCGAAATAGAAACAAATCCAGCTTACCAAAAATAGCCCGCAACCCATCCAGGTGAGTAAACGTGTGTAGCCTTGGTCGGCATATTTGCCGATATAACGTGTTGATAACGCACCAAAGATACCGACTAAAGGTACCAGTCCAATAAATAGATCGGGTAAATGATGTGCCGAGGTGAGAAGTAATGCGATGGTGGAATATAGAATACTTACTGCTGCAAAGGCGAAAGCACCTGTAAGCGCTCTTAATAATAGACGCTTTTCCTCTTTTAAAAGCTGAGCCATGGAAATAAAGATTTGTCCATAGTTCAGTTTCATACGCATGACATAAGGTAGGCGGCTTTTTAAGGTATAGGCCAACAAAAGCATTAATATACCGCTTATGGCATAAACGACTTTCCAGTGGAAAAGGTTGGAAAATAAGCCAGCCAGACTGGTAGAGAGTAAAATCCCGACCAATAAGCCACTCATTAAGAAGCCAATAATCTCACCAGTTTTTTCAGGTTTAACCGTCATTGTTGCAAGAGGAATAAGCACTTGAGCTGCAACTGAAAACAAACCCGCTAAAATTGTACCGATCCAGAGCATAGGTAAGTTAACAGCAAAAGCAGAGGTAAATAGGCCAACTGCACAAAGCATCATTAAAAACGGAATAGCTTTGGCTTTATTGACAATATCACCCATCGGAACAATAAAGAGTAAACCTAAGGCATAAGACACCTGAGCGAATGTTACTGTTAAAGCAGCTTGTGCTTGAGTTACAGCAAAATCTTGCTGAATAGAGTGAATAAGTGGTTGGCAATAGTAATTCACACCTGCACATAGGCCACATGCTGCTGCCATCAACCAAAGTAAAGGTTTATTTTGACTGATATCTTCAGGGGTAGACATGATGTTCTCTCGATTTTATTAAGTGTATGCCGTTGCTTCGACTTCAATGAGCATATGTTCTAGTGCAAGACGCGGCACAGGAATGAGTGTGCAGGCTGGAAAAGGGTGATTTTTCCATAAATCCTTCATAATTTTAATCAAAATCTCATGTTTTTCTACCGAATGGTCAACAACTAGAATTCTTAAAACGGCGATATCCGTAAGTTCTGCATTGGCAGCTACTAACGCATATTTAATATTTTCAAATGCTTGTAGGACTTGTTCGCTGAAATGAGAACTTAATTGACCTTGTTGGTCTTCGCCACCTTGACCTGCAATATGAATAATATTGTTAAAATTGCTTACTACAGCGACATGACTATAAGCGTTAGGTGTTGGGTCATATAAAGTAGAAGGATTTATGATTTTAAAAATTTCTTTGTTCATGGAACTCAACCGTTTAATAAAATTTAGATGAGTATCCAACCTCAACTTAAGTTGAGGTCAAGAGCATTTAGTGTTTTAGTCTTTTCTTTCTTAAAGTAATCATCATTACACCGACTATATTGAGGAAACAACCGACCCATTGCCATATATTTAGGTGTTCATTTAAAAAAGCAACGGCAAGCAAAATCGTTAAAACTGGTCCGATCGAAGCAATCATTGCAGATTGAGAGGCACCTAATCGTTCAATGCTTTGCATAAGCATAACGGTAGGTAAGACAGTGACTAAAAAGCCTAAGCCAATCCCGTACCAAATTACACTTGAGGGAAGTTGTAATAGGAGTTGAAACGGGTGAGGGGTACTTAAAGTGTAATGGGTTAATGTACCTATACAGGCAACTGTTAAAGCTAAGCCTGTGAAATTCCAAGAACCAAATTTTTTAATTAATGGTGGAGTCAGCAGTAAATAACCGGCAAAAGCTACAGCGCTAGCAAATACAAAACTTGTTCCGAGCCAAAAGTTGCCCTGAATTGGTGCATTGTTGTGCTCTTGCAGCATCACTAACACGGTTCCACCATAACTAAGAAAAATGGCGAATAAACTTTTTACATCTAATTTTTGTTTGTAGAGCAGACTTGAAGCGATCACGGTAAGTGTGGGATATAAAAATAGGATGATTCGCTCTAAAGAAGCGCTAATAAACATGAGGCCCATGAAATCGAGCCAGCTGGCAAAGTAGTAGCCTAACAGACCGGCAAAAATTAAAATTAGCCAATCCTTCTTTTTTATGCCCTGATTATGATGCCTATTGAACCAGCAAATTAATAGAAAAAACGGTAAAGCGCTTAACATCCGTAAAGCCATCAGGACTGTACCGTCTACTAATGGAGAAAGGGCATAAGTTTGTTTAATGAAAATCGCTTTTGTGCTGAATAGAAAAGCAGAGCAAAGCGCAAAAAAAGACCCAATTTGAAACGAAGATAAAGAAATTTTCATATACAGGACTGTATAAGAGAGACTATTGTCTGCAAAAAAAGAAAAATCCTCCTATATTACACCTCATGTCAAACATCATGAATCATCAGTTCAAAATATGGGTATTTATTAAATAAATAGTGGGTGGTATTTTCAAAAAGTTCAATTAGAATCCAAATTCTGTACAAAGAATACACATGGGGGAAACATTGCGGGTTGCAATGTTTTTGACAATGAGAAATTAGCTTGAGGAACGCTCATGCAGATCGGAATCCCAACCGAAACTGTCGTCGGTGAAAATCGTGTAGCTGCTACGCCAGAGACAGTAAAGAAGTTGATTAGCGCTGGTCATAGCGTTGTGATTGAACGTGGTGCTGGTGTAAAGGCTGCGTACATTGACAGTGCTTATGAACAGGTCGGTGCAACCATTACGGATGATGCCTATACAGGTAGTCAAATTATTTTGAAAGTTCGTGCGCCACAAGGCGGGGAAATTCAAAAACTTGCAGCAAATACAACTGTTGTAGCAATGTTTGATCCTTATCGTAATACCGAGCTAGACCAATTTGCGAATCAGCAAGTGTCTGCTTTTGCTCTGGAATTGCTTCCTCGTACGCTTTCTCGTGCACAAAACATGGATGTGTTGTCTTCTCAAGCAAACTTAGCTGGTTATAAATCAGTTTTGCTTGCAGCTGCTGAATATCAACGCATGTTCCCAATGCTTATGACTGCTGCTGGTACTGTAAAGCCTGCACGTGTTGTGATTATGGGTGTTGGGGTGGCAGGCCTTCAAGCGATTGCTACTGCAAAACGTTTGGGTGCAATTGTTGAAGCAACAGATTTACGTCCAACAGCAAAAGATCAGGTTGAGTCTTTAGGCGGTAAGTGGTTAGACGTACCAATGTCTGAAGAAGAACAGCAACGTGCAGCAGATGCAGCAAAAAATGGTTATGGCTGGATGCCGGGTGAGCAATACATCAAAGACCAAGCTGCGATTGTAGATAAAGCTGTATCGAATGCCGATATCGTGATTACAACAGCATTGTTGCCAGGCCGTGATGCACCGCGTCTGATCAAAGCTGAAACTGTTGCCAAAATGAAACCAGGCTCTGTCATTTTAGATATGGCAGTTGAAACAGGCGGTAACGTTGAAGGTTCTAAAGTTGGCGAAACTGTTGTCACTGAAAATGGTGTAAAAATTTTGGGTATTCCAAATATTCCAGCCACTGTTGCGACAGAAGCTTCTGCATTATATGCACGTAACGTTTTTAATTTCGTAGAGACTTTATTCGACAAAGAGAAAAACTTTGCGATTAATCAAGAAGACGAAATCCAAAAAGCCCTATTGGTCACTCATGGCGGTCAAGTGCTGCTTAAGCGTGGTTAAGGAGATTTCTCATGGTTGAAACTATTACAATTTTCGTCCTTGCCATCTTCGTAGGTTATTACGTTGTTTGGGGTGTTACACCAGCTTTGCACACGCCACTTATGGCGGTAACCAACGCATTGTCATCGATTATTGTTGTTGGTGCGATGTTGCAAACAGTTGGCCTGCCTGTACTTGGTGTAGATGCAAATGTTGCATTTCAAAGTGTGAATGTTGTGAGCGTACTTGGTGCGATTGCAGTATTTTTAGCAAGCATTAATATTTTCGGCGGCTTCGCAGTAACTGCACGCATGTTGGAAATGTTCAAGCCTAAGCAAAAGAAATAAGAGGGCTTTGACATGGAATTTATTCAAGCAAATGCAAACTGGTTGTACCTTGTAGGCGCAATTCTCTTTATCTTGACGCTTCGCGGCCTATCTGGTCCTAAAACAGCAATTCAAGGTAACCGTTACGGTATGATCGCAATGGCGATTGCAGTTGTAACAACCTTCTTTGTTGCCAATAACCCAGTTATTTGGATGATTGGTGGTGCAATGGTGCTTGGTGCGATTGTGGGTATTGCACGTGCACGTACTGTACCCATGACTCAAATGCCTGAAACTGTTGCACTTATGCACTCATTGGTGGGTTTGGCTGCGGTTTTGATTGCAGTTGCAGCAATTTTGCATAACAACCAGCTTACAGCATTGTTTGCTCAAAATGAGGCAGCATTAACAGCGGCTGGCGTGCAACATGCACACATGAGTAAGGTTCACCTATTTGAATTGTTTGTTGGTTGTTTCGTTGGTGCGATTACCTTTACAGCATCTGTGTTTGCTTACGGTAAATTGGCTGCGAAAAAATGGGCTAAAACAATCTCTGGTGCATGGGTTAAACCTGTTCAAGCACTTATCTTTGTTGCGATGTTGGCTTGTGGTTTCTACTTCTTCACAACTGGCAACATGACTGCTTTCTGGGCAATGACCGCACTTGCACTTGCATTTGGCTGGGTATGGATTGCACCGGTAGGTGGTGGTGACATGCCTGTAGTGGTATCGCTTCTTAACTCGTTCTCTGGTTGGGCAGCAGCAGGTATTGGTTTTACCCTTGAAAACAACATGTTGATCGTTGCGGGCTCACTTGTGGGTTCATCTGGTGCGATTCTGTCATACATCATGTGTAAAGCAATGAACCGTTCAATCATCAACGTATTGTTTGGTGGTGCAATGGGTGGTGCAGCAGTTTCTACAGCTGCTAAAGGTGAACAAGTTCAACGTAACTACCGTTCAGGTTCTGCTGATGATGCTGGCTTCTTAATGTCAAATGCAGACAGCGTTGTGATTGTGCCGGGTTATGGTATGGCGCAAGGTCGTGCACAAAATGCTGTAAAAGAGTTATGTGAAATTCTAAAAGAACAAGGTGTTCGCGTCCGTTTCGCAATTCACCCGGTTGCAGGTCGTATGCCTGGTCACATGAACGTATTGCTTGCTGAAGCAGACGTAGCATATGAAGACATCTTGGAAATGGATGAGATCAACTCAGACTTCCCGGCAACTGACGTAGTACTTGTTATTGGTGCAAACGACGTTGTGAATCCTGCTGCAAAAGATGACCCAGGTTCACCAATTTATGGTATGCCGATTCTTGAAGCACATAAAGCACGTACAATCATGGTGATTAAGCGTTCTATGGCGACAGGTTATGCTGGTCTTGATAATGATTTGTTCTATAACGAAAAAACAATGATGATCTTTGGTGATGCTAAGAAAGTTGTTGAAGATATGACGAAAGCAATTAACGGTACAGGCCACTAAGTTGCTTTGATATAAAAAAACCACCTTCGGGTGGTTTTTTATTTTTTGAAGGTTAGAGGAACTTTTCCACTAGAGACATAGATTGCTGATAGAGGTCGCGTGCTAATTGCTGGTTTTTGGCATGGGAAGATTTCCAGTCTGGCATATGCGCACTGACATATTCACCATTGCGGTTTTGCCATGTGTCACCAGTCGCCATTTCTGTAATGAGCTTTGCAGGAACCGATGTTGGAACTAAACCTACTTTCATGGCTGCATAAACTGGTTTTGGTAAATCGCGATAAATATCGGAAGCAACACCACCGGGGTGTAATGCATTATTGGTAATTGAACTGTCTGCTAGTTGTTCAGCTAATGCATTGCTGAACAATAAGTTTGCAAGCTTGGATTGTCCATAATAGAACAGGGGATTGTAAAAACCTTCCGCACGAAATTTATTAGGCTTAATTGAACCAACCCAGTGAGCAATAGACGCTAGATGAATAATACGTGCTTGAGGAGACTGCTTTAGAGCGGGGAGTAGTTTTTGAGTTAATAAAAAGTGACCTAAATAGTTAACGCCAAATTGCTGTTCAAACCCATCTACGGTGAGTTGCTTTGTTTTTGAAAATAGACCGGCATTATTAATAAGTACATCAAGGCTGCCATATTTATCTGCAATTTCTTCTGCAGCTTTTTGAGTTAATTCAAGGCTGTTTAAGTCGAGAGAAACGACATCGACTTGTCCTTGGTCGAGTGAGCGTAGTTTGTTTTGTGCCTCTTGTGCTTTTTGAGGATTTCGGCATGCCAAAATGACATGTTGTCCTTGTTTTACAAGTTGTTCTGCTGTGGCAAAACCAATACCTGTATTGGCGCCAGTAATGAGTATCTTCACTTTTTAGTGCTCCGGTTATGCTATTTATTGATGAGACTATAAGAATTGGTATAGTGCTGGAATTCTGACAATTTGTCATGTCAATTTTAAATAAGAGTGATGACTTGCTTGTTAGTGTTATTAAAGTTTTGTTGAGTTACCAGCTTTTCATAGAACATGAGGGTAAAGGTGGGTGTTTAAATAATAAAAGTTTCAGTAAGTGTATAAACAAAAAGCGGCTCAAAAGAGCCGCTTTTTTTAAAAGCAAAATTTTATGCGACCGACTCTGGAGCAGTACGCCATAAGCTTTCTAAATCATAGAATTTGCGGGCAGTTGGTAGCATCACATGTACTACAACAAAGCCAAGATCGATTAAGATCCATTCGGCATCTCGTTCGCCTTCAACGCCAATCGGGCGGAAACCAGCTTTTCGAGCTTCTTCTGCAACATTGTCAGCAAGTGCTTTGACGTGACGAGTAGAAGTACCACTCGCGATGACAATAGCATCAGCAACATTGCTAATAGAACTAACATCTAACTGTAGAATATCTTTTGCTTTTACATCAACTAAAGCGTCATGGACGACTTTAAGACAAGCTTGTACGTCTTTATTTGAGGTGTTCATTGCGAAATCGTGAGAATTAGACACGCTGGGCGATGGTTCTAAATTCATATAGGGTATATTTTCCTGACAATTACTCACTATCTAATATAGTGGTTTTCACTCAGAATTTCAAACAAAACTAGTAACAGTTTATATATTTACATCATCGGAAAAATATTTCTTTTTCCATGTAAATGACTGATTTGAGCCATTTTTAGGTTTATATTCTGCCGCAATATAGCCCTCATAAGCACTTTGCTTAATCCATGAAAAAATTTGCTCATACGGTATTTGAGCTGTATCGGGTTCATGGCGTCCCGGACAATCTGCAAACTGAATATGGCCAATCTGGTGAATATTTTCTTGTAACCCTTCAAGTACATCTTCACCCATCATTGCCATATGGTAACAGTCATATTGCATTTTTAAGGCAGGGTGATTGACTGCTTCTAGCATTTCTTGGGCTTGGGCAATGTTCTGTACCAAAAAGCGTGGCATATCTGTGCCATTAATCATTTCAAACACAGGTTCAATATCGTGTTCTGTCAGTAAATCACAGGCTAATTTTAAGTTGCTTGCAAGTGTCTTAAGGCAAGGAAGTAAGTCAGAGTCTTGAGGTTGCTTACCTGCCAAAATATTAACACGAGGTACTTTTAATGCTGTGGCATAGCGAATCGCTAACTGTAATGCCTCACGAAATGCTGCCTCTTGACCCGGTATACCTGCTAAGCCATTTCCACCTTGCATAAGGTCACCAGCAGGAACGTTAATTAAACATAAATTTAGGTTGTAACGTTCAAGTTGGTCTTGAATATCAGAAATGGCAAGCTCGTATGGGAATTGAATTTCTACATGTTCAAAGCCCTCTGCATGGGCTAATGCAAAGCGTTCAATTAAAGGAACTTCGGTAAAAATCATGGATAAGTTAACGGCAAGACGACCCATACACAAACTCCGTTTATTATTGCTCTACTACTTGAATCATAGTAGCTAAATCTTTCTCAGCAAAGCCATTTTTTTGGTGAGTTTGTAGCTGTAATAGAGCTTTTTGTGCAACGGGGATGTCTAAATTAACATTGTTAGCCAATGTTACTGCGTTGTTAAGGTCTTTCGATAATGTTTGAACTTTCCACTGAACAGGTTCGAAAGTATGAGTCGCCATACGTGGTGCCAGTATTTGAAAAGGTTTTGAGTCGGCAAATCCGCCAGCTAGGGCAGGAGCGAGTAAAGTGGTATCTACGCCCGCGCGGTCTGCCAGTGCAACTGCTTCGGCAATCAGGGCGCTGTTTGCTGCCACAATGAGTTGATTGCAAATTTTAGTTGCTTGTCCTGTGCCTGTATCTCCCATTCGTGTGACACGTTGGGAAAGAACATTATAAACAGGACTTAAAGCTTCAATAGTTTGAGCATCGCCACCTGCAAAAATCACTAGCGTGCCTTGTTCTGCCCCAGCTGTACCGCCTGAAACGGGGGAGTCAATCCATATCACATCTTGTGAAGCAGCAGCCTGAGCAAGTACTTTTGTCGCAGCAACAGAGAGACTTGAGAAGTCGACAATGACCTGACCCGCTTTTAAGTTTGTTTGAATTTGATCAAATACTGCTTGCACAGCTTTATCGTCGGCTAGGCAAGTTAAAATGAGAGGGTACTGTCCGATGTTGGAAAGATCGAGTGCATGCGCGCCAATATCAATAAGTTCTTCACAAGCAGATGCTGTTCGATTCCATACTGCGACCTGAAAGCCGGCTTGTATAAGACGGCTTGCCATACGGCTTCCCATAAGTCCTATGCCTAAAAAAGCAATAGGAGTATTACGATCAAAATTCATAATAAAGCTCTTATCTATATTGGCGTGGTAAAAATTTAACTTCCGGATGTTTGTCTTTTTTACGAGCAAGTTTGCTATTTTTACCAAGTAATAATTTAAGTTGCCAGATTTTTTCTAAGCGTAATGATTTTTCTGGTTGATGTTCCATTGCATCTAGTACACGTTTTGCAGCAGTCAATGCATCAGGTGAGCGCTGTAACATTTCCGAAGCGATCGCATTTGCTTTTTCTAATGGGTTCTCACTTAAGTGAGTCACAAGTCCAATATCTTTTGCATAATTTCCGTCAAAAACACGGGCAGTTAAAGTCAGCTCTTTTGCAAGGTCAACTCCAATCAAGCCTTTGAGCGAACGGGTAAGACCCATATCTGGTACTAAACCCCAGCGGCTTTCCATAATCGACATTTTGGTGTCTGGGTGGGCAATGCGGATATCGGCAGCTAGTGCAAGTTGCATACCTGCCCCAAAACAATAACCTTCAAGAGCGGCAATAACAGGGACGGGCAAATTTTGCCAAATAAGAAAAGCTTTTTGGAAAAGGCTTTGCCCTGGCTTAATAAGTTCCCAAATGGCAAATGCAGAGTTCTTAGGATTGTTTAAGTCAGATAAATCAATACCAGCACTAAACACTTGTGCTTCACCTGTCAAAATTACACAGCGGATATCTCGGTCTTTTTGTATAGCTTTAGCCGTTGTTACAAGTTCTTTGAGTAGAGCAAAACTCATAGCGTTACGTTTATCAGGACGGTTTAGATAAACTGTTGCAATGCCATTATTTTTTTCAATACGTAAAAGTGCCATGAAATTCCCGCTTATTTTTTTATCGATAAGCGGAGCATAGCATGGCTGGAAATTGGAAACATGACAGGTCAGTCATGCCTATTTAGCAACTGTTATTTAATCTGGTATGACTAAAATTTGATGAGCTGCACTCTCAACTTCTTTAATGACGAGACCTAATTCATCGAAACGTCTCATGACTTCTTCAATGAAGCCATCGTCAGCTCTACGGCGTTCTTTGCGTAGCGTAGAAATAAATTGTTCAAAGTCACCCGTCACTTGTTGAAGTTTTGGTGTGCCTACATAGCGTGTTGCGCCATAGAGACGGTGTAGTACATGCTCAAGCTGAGGAAAGTCTTCAAGCTCAATGAGTTGTTGCATTTCTTCTAGCTCGGTTGGGAAGCTATCTACCAACATTTTGAGAAGATCTTGAGCTAAATCTTCTTTGTTTGCTGCCAGTTGTAAACTTTGCTGCCAATTTAAAATTTCTGGATCTAACGCTTCTGCAACCACATGATGATCTTTAGCTAGATTTTGCGCAGTGAAGTTGTTTTTCGTCCATTGCGTTAAAATTTGAATGATTTGCTCCATTTGAATTGGTTTGGTGACATAGTCATTCATACCAACTTTAAGAAGCTTTTGTTTCTCATCTGCAAGCGCGTGGGCTGTTAGAGCAATAATTGGAAGTTGCATTTCCCCATCTAAAGTGGATTCTAAAGATCGGATCGCACGTGTGGTATCAATGCCCGACATAACCGGCATTTGAATGTCCATAAATACCAAATCAAATGGTTTAAGCTTCTGATCAATTCTTTCTTGAATAATATTCAGCGCTTCTTGTCCACTTAAGGCCTTAGTGGTTTTGACATTTAACTCACCTAATAATGCTTCTAAAACAATTAAGTTAGGTAAATGGTCATCGACCGCCAAAATATGTAAACCCTGCCCATTAAAGTCTTGTTGTTCCTCTTCAAAGATAGGTTGGTCACTTAATAATTGAATGAGGCCACTGCGGCTTAATGGTTGATAAAGTGGGCGAGCGCGATATTCGGTGAGCATGTTTGGCTCAAGCGTCATTTGATAGCCGTAAACTGCTAAGTTACCTTGATAACGGCTACGGATTTCTTTGAGTAGAGCTTCAGTATCACCACTATGATCAACAATGAGCCATGTATTGTCTTTCTGGTCGAGATGTTTTAAGCGGCTAAACAAGTCCAGAATCGATTGAGTTTCGATATGTGGTACTTGATAATTTTCAAGATAGTAGCGCAAAACACTGGCTGTTGCAGGGTGAGCTAAATAAGACACTACTTGTAAATGTTCGAAGTGAGGATGTTCAATCTCATGTTCTTCATCTACAGCAAACTGTGCAGTAAACCAGAATGTTGAACCTTTTTCTGTTGGAGCACGTTCTTGGTTATCTTCAAAGCCAATTTGGCCATGCATGAGATGAACCAATTGTTTAGAAATTGCCAGACCTAAGCCTGTACCACCAAATTGGCGGGTAACAGATGCATCGCCTTGCGAAAACGACTCAAATAATTTTTTACGGTCTGTACCGCTTAAACCAATACCACTGTCCTGAACACTAAAATGAAGCAAGCACTGACCGATGTCATCATGTTCCATACGTACACGAACAATAATTTCACCGTCTGGCGTGAACTTGATGGCATTGGAAATCAAATTGGTCAAAATTTGCTTAAAGCGTAAAGCATCACCAATCACTTGTTGAGGAATGTTGTCTGCATAATAAAAAGCCATGGCAATATGCTTTTGTGCAGCCAAAGGTGACAACATATCCATGACATCAAATACAGCTTCTTCTAAGTCAAAAGGTGCTGTTTCAAGTTCCAGTTTACCTGCATCAATTTTTGAGAAATCTAATACATCATTAATTAATGCTAATAAATGGGCGGAGGACTTGCGAATAGTTTGTAAATAAAGGTTCTGTTCGTTACTTAAATTTTGTTGGCGAAGTAATAAATGAATAAAGCCATCAATACTATTAAGCGGTGTACGAAGTTCATGACTGATATTGGCCAGGAAAACCGATTTTGCCTGATTAGATGAAATGGCTTGGTCGCGTGCTTGACGGTAAGTAATGTTTTGAACTTCTAAAGTATCTAAAGTTCTGCGTAAGTCTTCTTCTGTTTGCTCGGTATGTTCTTTTAACTCTAAAAAACTAAAGTGTAAGCGTTTCACCACGTTTGCGATATCGCGCTGGAGTAATCTTAACTCACCGGAACTGTTAATCACGATGTGTTGGTCTAAAGTGTCTGCATTGAGACGCTGTAATTGCATACGTATTTCATACATGGGTGCAATCCAGCGGCGAGAATAAAAGTTAAGACAGAGCAAAAGTAATAATAAAGTCATCAGGCCAGTAATGACTAAAGCAATCAAAATGCGATAATGCGCTAATTCAAGTGGTTGATTATCCATTTCAATCAAGAGCCAGACAGGGGGCTTTCCTGCGGTATCAATGATACGGACTCCATAGATATTATTATGGTTATAAGAGATCGGACCAAAAAAGTTATTGTTTTGTGTGAAGTTAGGCCAGTAACGATTATCTCGATAACCGATACTTAAATAAGTCTGACCATTACTATCAATTAAAGCAGCACGCTTTAGATTTTTCTCGCTAAACATACTTTGCATAATATGTTGAGCATGATCATATTCATCTGGTTGTAGTTCTACTAATGTGTAGAGATCTTTAGCAATTTGATTGTAGCGTGCCAAAATCGCTGAGGCATGATGCAATTGTTGTTGCTTTGCAGAACGTGATGTTTCAGTTAAAACCAGAAAAGCCCCAACACACGTTAAAATCATAATGGGCACAAAAATAAGAGCAATTAATTGCCCATATGCATGATTCAGACGTAAGCGTTTCGATAAGGTTTTATTGAAATTAGACATAGCTACATCAGATTGATCTCTCTGTAGGGCATATTATCACGCTTTATTTTAAAACAGACGGCATTTTATAACTGACTGGGCTTTAATCACTTTCATTAAAAAGCATAGTGAAATGGATGCAGTACCGATCATTTTTTCATACAATAGTGCCACCCCGATTTAGGTGTTGATCATGAGTAATACACAACCTGATTTTTTAGCCGACGAATTTTTGTTAGATCACTATGTAGGTAAAACACCTCTGGTCCGTTTGCAGCGCTTGGCTTGTCATACGCAGGCAACGGTTTTAGCAAAATTGGAAGGTAATAATCCAGCAGGTTCTGTAAAAGATCGTCCTGCATATAACATGATTATGCAGGCTGAAAAGCGTGGTCAAATTAAACCAGGTGATACATTGGTTGAAGCTACCAGTGGTAATACCGGTATTGCTTTAGCTATGGTTGCGGCGATGCGCGGCTATAAAATGAAACTTATTATGCCAGGGAATTCAAGTCAGGAGCGTAAGGACGCCATGCGTGCTTATGGCGCAGAATTGATTGAAGCGCCGAATATGGAAGCTGCACGAGATATGGCTTTGCAAATGCAAGCTGAAGGCCTAGGTTTAGTCCTCAATCAGTTTGGTAATCCAGATAATGTGGAAGCTCATTACCTTACGACTGGCCCTGAAATTTGGAAACAAACAGGTGGAAAGATTACCCATTTTGTAAGTTCAATGGGTACAACCGGTACCATTATGGGTGTTTCTAAGTATTTAAAAGAACAAAATCCAGATATTCAAATTATTGGTTTACAACCTTCTGAAGGTTCAAATATTGCCGGTATTCGCCGTTGGCCACAAGAATATTTACCTACAATTTTCGAACCAAAGCGTGTTGATCAAATTATGGATATTCCGCAAATTGAAGCGGAAAAAACAGCTCGCCGTTTAGCACGTGAAGAAGGAATTAGTGCAGGTACATCTTCTGGGGGGGCGGTATGGGCTTCAGTAAAAATTGCAGAAGAAAATCCGGATGCTGTGATTGTTTGCATTATCTGTGACCGTGGTGATCGCTACTTGTCTACAGGCCTGTTCTCAGTACAGGACTGATGACTCATAATTGAGAGAAAAAATGCGTTTTCCTACTTTAGTTTTTGATATTGAAACTTTAACTGATTTAAAAGCGGGAGCGCATTTATATCATCTTGATTTGCCAGAGGCAGATGTTGAACAGGCACTCACAAAAATCCGCCGCCAAGAATCCGGCATGGATTTTCAGCGTTTGCCTTTACATGAAATCGTTTGTATTTCTGGTTTGTGGATTGATGAATCAGGTTTCAGATTATTTTCTTTTAGTCGGGAATACTATTCGGAAGCTGAAATTTTACAGAAATTTCTATCCATTTTTGATAAGCGCCATCCAACCTTAGTGAGCTGGAATGGTTCGCAATTTGATTTGCCCGTCATTTTGTTCCGTGCCATGTATCATGGTCTTTCGGCACCCGGGTTATTTGATCAAGGCGAGCTTGATAGTCAGAAGCGTTTTAATAATTACCAAAACCGTTATCACCACCGTCATATTGATTTAATGGATGTTATGGCAATGTTTAATGGCCGTAATTTCCAGAAACTCGATGATGTAGCCTGTATTTTAGGTTTACCAGGTAAACGTGGTGAGTCGGGTTATCATGTGCCTGAATATGTACGTACAGAACAATGGTTAAAGTTAACCAGTTATTGTGAAGGTGATGTGCTCAATACATGGTTTATTTATTTGCGTTGGCTATTGCTCAAAGGCCAAATGAATGTAGATGAGCATAACCACTGGATTAGTTCGAGTATTGAGTATTTACAGACTATGCCTCAGCAAGCCGATTTTCTTGAGGTGTGGCAACGTACATCGAAGCATACCGAGTTTACGTCCCACTATTTTAACCCTTTAAATTTTTAGGTTCATTCTTTGAAACAGCAAGCCAAATCTCGTAAACCTCAACAACCCGAATATATTTTTCAGGTTGAAACTCTTTCTCATGAGGGGCGGGGAATTGCGCATTATGGTTCTCATCCAGATCATCCGGCAGATAAGCATGGTAAAAAAGTGTTTATTCGTTATGCGTTGCCTGGAGAAACAGTAAAAGCCCAAATTACGCATGAGGCTAAGCGGCTTGAAGAAGCTGAAATGGTAGAGCTTTTAGCGGAACCTTCAGCAAATCGTGTAGAGGCAGTTTGTCCTCATTATGGTATTTGCGGGGGGTGTAGCATGCAGCACATCCACCCTGATGAACAGATCCGTTTAAAGCAAAATGTCCTTCAGTCACACTTGCAACACTTTGCTGGTATTCAGCCTGAACAATGGTTAGAGCCAATTCGTTCTTTGCAAAGTGATTATCGCCGTCGTGCTCGAATAGGTGTGCGCTATTTGCCAAAACAGGACCGTTTGATTCTAGGTTTTCGTGAGCATCATAGTAATCGTTTAACATCTATCCATACTTGTAGCGTTTTGGATAAAAAGTTATCAGATAGTCTGCCGGAATTGCGTAATTTACTCCAAAGTCTAAAAGGCAAAGCGCATATTGGTCATGTAGAATTAGCAAAAGGTGATCATGAAACATCTTTATTAGTTCGTCATATCGAAAAACTAAACAATGCTGATGTCAACCAATTAAGACAATTTGCGTTACACAAAGGCTGGCAGTTGTATTTGCAACCTAAAGGACCCGAAAGTCTTCGTCGTATTGATGAAGAACAAGGAGCTATGCGATTACATTATGCTTTAAATGCATTTGATGTAAATTTTGCTTTTTCGCCATTGGATTTTACGCAGGTCAATGCCACAGTAAATGAACAAATGGTGCAATTGGCATGTGAATTGCTTCAATTGCAACAGGGTGAAAGAGTACTAGATCTGTTTTGTGGGTTAGGTAATTTTTCGCTTCCACTTGCACGATGTGTTGGTGCAAAGGGTCAGGTTGTAGGTGTGGAAGCAAGTGAAGAAATGGTGCAGCGGGCAACAGATAATGCAAAGCGTAATAATCTGGTGCAAGCAAGCTTCTTTTCACAAGATTTAACAAAAGATTTTTCGCATCATTCTTGGGCAAATCAAGGATTTGATGCATTATTGATTGATCCTCCTCGTGCTGGTGCATATGAAATTATGCAGTATGTACCGAACTTTGGAGCAAAAAGAATCGTTTATGTATCATGTAATCCAGCAACATTAGCAAGGGATGCAGGTGTTTTGGTTCAACATGGTTACCAGTTAAAAAAAGCAGCGGTTATGGACATGTTTACGCACACAGAACATGTTGAATCGATTGCTTTATTTGAGAAAATTCAAGAGATAAACGATTAAAAACATGAGTTACATATCCAGGAGAATGGTATGGTCACAGTACGTGAACAGTTACCTGAACAACTAACTGAGTTGTCAGAGGAAACGACTGTAGAGCATGCCGCCGAAACACAAGTCGGTTTAGCCTCATGGTTGGATCGGGTTCGTGAAATATTAGATGGGGCAGAGCTTAAACAACTCGAAGAGGTTGCGCATTTAACCCTACAAAAAGAGTTAGATTCAACGGTTAATCATCGTTCCAATACATTTGCTACTGGTGTTGGAATGGCTGATATTCTGGCGCATTTACATGTAGATGAAGATACTTTATCTGCTGCAATGCTTTATCGTAGTGTTCGTGAGGACATTACTGATATAGAAGAAGTAAAGCGAAAGTTTGGTGAGCAAGTTTATAACCTTGTCAAAGGTACTTTGGCAATGGGTAAGCTTTCAGAGCTTATTGAAAAAAATAAACGACTAGAAGACCATTTTAATAACAACCAACGGGAACATTTAAGCGGCATTTATAAAATGCTGATTTCAGTGACCGAAGATGTTCGTGTCGTTTTAATTAAGTTAGCTGAACGTACTTACTCTTTACGTGAGTTGGCAAACTCATCACGTGAACGTCAAGAGCGTGTGGCGCGTGAAATTTTAACTATTTATTCACCATTAGCGCATCGCCTTGGTATTGCACAGCTGAAGTGGGAACTTGAAGACTTAGCGTTTCGTTATTTGGCGCCAGACCGTTATAAAGAGATTGCTTCATTACTCAATGAAAAACGTCTTGAGCGTGAACATTATATCCAGTTCGTGATAGACCGTTTAAAAAGTGAATTGGCGGCGCATGGTATTGAAGCTGAAATTACAGGTCGAGCAAAACACATTTATTCGATTTATCGAAAGATGAAAAGCAAAAACCTAAGTTTCGATCAGCTTTATGATATTCGTGCTTTACGTGTATTGGTGAATAGCGTACCTGAGTGTTATCACTCATTAGGTATTGTTCATCAGATTTGGCGTCATATCCCACATCAGTTCGATGACTATATTACTAACCCGAAAGCCAATGGTTATCGCTCATTACATACTGCTGTTATTGCTGAGAATAAATCTTTAGAGGTACAAATCCGTACTCATGAGATGCATGACGAAGCAGAGTTAGGGGTATGTTCGCACTTTAACTATAAAGAAGGTTCAAAGAATACCGACCACTCTTTTAACCACCGTTTGCATTCGCTTCGTGCTGTTTTGGAACATTACCAAGAACGTAATGAAACAACAGTACATCAAAATGAAGATGAGACGGAAGGTTTTGATCAACTTCAAGACTTTGAAGGTTTTGAAAAGATTTATGTCTTTAGTCGTGATGGTGATATTAAAGAACTACCACGTGGCTCAACAGTTTTAGACTTTGCTTACCATGTGCATACAGAGGTTGGAAACAAGTGTTATGCAGCGCGTGTTAACCAGCGCTATGTACCATTAACCTATACGTTAAAAACAGGTGAGCAGGTTGAGATTTTAACTAAGAAGGATCGTGAGCCTAACCGTGACTGGTTGGTGAACTCTTTAGGTTATATCAAGACAGCTCGTGCTCGTGACAAATTACGTCATTGGTTCAGACAGCAAGACCGTAGTAAGAACCTTGAAGTTGGTCGTGAATTACTCAACAAAGAATTGTCTCGATTGGCGATTCACCCTAAGAGTATCGATCTCAACGATTACTCGTCACATTTTAATGTGAAAACAGGGGATGATATTTTGGTTAGTCTGGTCAGCGGCGATATTAGTTTGCATGCCCTGATTAATCAGATTAATCGTCAAATGCATCTGGATCAGGATGAACCTGAACTGGTACTTAAACCAACATTAAACCCACGTGCCAGCCACACTCTGTCTGCGCATGGCATCTTAATTGATGGTTTAGACAATGTTGAGCTACATATTGCGCAGTGTTGCCAACCAGTTCATGGTGAATCAATTGCCGGTTATATCACGTTGAACCGTGGGGTAAGTATTCATAAAGTCTTGTGTTCTGATTATCAACGCATGATCAAGCAAGAGCCAGAACGTGCTGTTGAAGCCGATTGGGAAATGCAGCCAACTCGTGGTCAAAGTGTTCAAATTGTAGTTGAGGCTTATGATCGTCGTGGCTTACTCAAAGACTTAACTCAAGTGATTTTTTCTGACCAGATTAATATCCGTCAGGTGAACACAATTTCTGAGGCAGATGGTATTGCTAATATGAAGTTGCTCATTGAGGTGAAAGGCTTGGCTCAGCTTTCACGTTTGTTAGCTCGTTTAGAGCAACAACCGGGGATTATTAGCGCACGACGCATGATTCAAGGTGTTTAACTAAATTGAGAAAAAGGCCGTCAATTGACGGCCTTTTTTATAAGCTACTTTCTTGATAGATAAATATTAGTTAAACGATTTAAAAACTGGGGGCTTATTGTTGAGAGTTGATAAAGCAATTTGGTTTTTATACCAACTGGAGTGTGAGTCGGTGTCCAGAAATGAGCTTTTTTCTCTACAAGTGAAAGCACCTGTTGAGCAATATCATTAGGCGTTAAATCGACTCCCATGTTTTGAATAGAACCTGCATCCATATTGTTGACCATTGCGGTTTGTACAAATAAAGGCATCACATCTAAAACACGAATACCGTATTTTTTCCATTCCACATCTAAACCTTCGGTAATTCCTCTCACTGCAAATTTACTGGCCGAATAAGAAATGAGGTCAGCTTGCCCGTAAATTGCAGAAGCTGAAGAGAGATTAATGACTCGTGCAAAAGAAGCTTGCTTTAAATAAGGGAGTGCAGCATGGCAGCCATTGATTACGCCGTTTACATTAATATTGATTGTTCTTTGGTGTGACTTGATATCGATATTTTCAAAGGCTCCGGAATATAAAATCCCTGCGTTATTCACCAAAATATTAAGCTCGCCAGCCCAGTCGGTAAATTCTTTTAATATATGTTGCCACTGACTGTAGTCACTGACATCTAGATAGCCTGCGCATGCATTTGGTCCTAATTCCTGCGCTAAATTTTGAGCAAGCGACTCATTAATGTCATAAATGCCGACTTTATAACCCCGCTGATAAAATACCCGTGCAATTTCTGCTCCAATACCTTGAGCTGCGCCACTAATCAGAATGCTATGTTTCATCTTTTTTTCTCTTTATCGTTACAATATGACGAATGATTTGCCGCTTTAATTTTGATCATAGCAAATTAAGATTTTAAAGTTACTGACCAATTTTTTGAACTTGAGGGTTACATGGATAAATTGCTTAAAATTATGCAAGAGCTACGTGAAAAATGTCCGTGGGACCAAGAGCAAACTCCAATGTCACTGACTAAATATGCGATTGAAGAGGCATATGAAGTCGAGGCTGCCATTCGTCAAGGTGACATTAATGAAATTCGGAATGAATTGGGTGATCTGTTATTACAAGTGGTATTTCAATCGCAAATGTTTAGCGAGCAGGGGGCGTTCAATTTTCAAGATGTGGTTGAGGCAATTAGCGAAAAATTAGTACGACGCCATCCGCACGTTTTTCAAGCAGACCAATTTAACAACTTAACACCAGAACAAGTAAGTGAGTTATGGAAACAAATTAAACAACAAGAAAAGCAAGGAAAACCACAATCAAGATTAGATGAAATTAAACATGGACCAGCACTATCTCAGGCGCAGGAAATTCAAAAAAATGTTGCAAAAGTTGGGTTTGATTTTGAAACGGTAGAAGATGCTTATACAAAATTAGAAGAAGAATTAGATGAGTTTAAACAAGCACTTGAAAATCAAAATAGTAATGAAATTCAAGATGAATTTGGAGACTGCCTGTTTTCATTAGTCAATGTAGGACGTAAACTTGGCATTTCAAGTGAAAGTTCACTTTTATCAACCATACATAAATTTAGAAGTCGTTTTGCTTTTATTGAAGAGCAAGCCATAAAACAGCAAAGAACATTGGAAGACATGACCTTGTCCGAAATGGATGAATTGTGGAATCAGGCAAAACGACAATTAAAATCAGGGGAAAAACCACATGCAATACAGCATGAGATTTTGGAAAAATAAGTATTTTGTTTTAATAATTTTGTGCTTGGGAGTAATTTCACCTTCGGTTTACGCACAATCTTTTGATCAAAACTTTCAAGAATGGAAGGCTAAACAGCAGATGTATGACCAAAAGTTAAACATCACTAAGTCTTCTCATTCTAATGGTTCTAAAATTTCTCAAACTAAAAATTTTAATGACTCTACAGGGCAAATTCATTTGAATCAGGCGAATGTAAATGAGTTTCAGCAGTTAAAAGGTATAGGTGAGAAAAAGGCTCAAGCTATTGTAGAATACAGACAAAAGAACGGTAGCTTTAAAAATATTGACGAAATTAAAAACGTTAAAGGAATTGGACCAGCTATTTTTGAAAAAAATAAATCGCGTTTAGCCTTATAAAAGTTCTATTCGTCAATTATCATTTCCTGCGCAATCTAAGAGAATCAAATTGCCCTTTGTGTGTGTTAGAGCTATGATTAGCGACAACTTGTTATTTACGTCCTGACGTAGGAGACAGCGTCTTTTGCAAACCTTGCGAGCGTCAAAATGTGGTTTGTCCACAGCCCAACTTCCTTCTTCGATTTTAGATGTGATCGATAGTCTGACTAAAGCAGGCTATGAAGCTTATATTGTTGGGGGTGGTGTCCGTGATTTAATGCTAGGACTCAATCCTAAAGATTTCGATGCAGTCACCAATGCAACACCTTCTCAAATTAAAGAAGTTTTTGGCCGTCGATGCCGAATTATTGGCCGACGATTTGAATTGGCACATGTCTATTCAGGACGTGAGCTAATCGAAGTTGCCACTTTCCGTGCTCCTCCTAAAAAAGCGGTGACCAGTGCTTCGGGCATGATTTTACGTGACAACAACTGGGGAACCATCGAACAGGACTTTGCTCGACGCGATTTTTCTATCAATACTCTGTACTACCAGCCGCGTAAGGGTATTGTGCTCGATTTCTGTAAAGCAATTGATGATGTCAAAAGTAAGACTTTACGTTTATTGGGCGATCCTGTGCAACGTTTTGAAGAAGATCCGGTGCGTATGCTTCGGACATTACGTTTTGCAGCTAAGCTCAACTTTAAAATTGATCCGGCAATTCTCGACATTTTTGATGTTGAGATGACGCAATTACTTCGTGATGTTTCACCACACCGTTTATACGATGAGTCTCAAAAGCTTTTCACAATGGGACATTTGGCACGCGTATTACCAATGTTGATTGACTTTGGCGTGTGGAAACAGCTTTTTGCTGATATTCGTCCGGATCTCACTCCATTTATTCAACGTGCAGCAAAAAATACTGATCAACGTATTCAGGTGGGTAAAACGATTAATCCGGCATTTTTCTATGCGGTTTTATTGTGGCAGCCATTTTTAGAGCGTTGTGATTTTTATTTATCAAAAGGCGTTGTTCCGGCCGAAGCACGTGCTCAAGCAGGTTTGGATGTTTTAAAACGTCAAGCAACACGCACAGTTATTCCTCGTTTTGCCGAAACTTTTATTCGTGAAGTTTGGGAAATGCAAACCCGTTTGCTTAATCCAAAACCACAGCAAATTGAAGCATTGGCAAGCCATGCTCGTTTCCGCGCTGGGTTTGATTTCTTATTACTTCGTGAAAAGTCAGGTGATGACACAACACAGGGAATGGGAAGCTGGTGGGAAGCTTACCAAGAAATGTCAAACGACGAAAAAGAAGCTGCGATTAGCCAATATAATCGTCAGAAGGCGAAAAGTCGTCGTAAGGTTGCTGCTGAGCCTGTTGAAAGCAATAAGGTTGATACGGAAATTGAGCCTTTAGTTGATGTTCCAGAGCCTAGAAGCCGTCGTGGTAAAAAAGAGCGTGCACGACAAGAGCAGTCTATTGACCGTTTTATTGAAAAATCTTCCGCAGCACAAACGAATGTGATGAGTGATCATCCAATTTTAAAGCGCAAGCGGGTACAACGTGATTTGAGCCAAGTTATTTTTGGGCCGACACAATGACAGTAACCACATATATTGGCTTAGGAAGTAACCTAGGGGACTCACGCCAGATTCTGTCTGAAGCGATAGCTAAACTTAAATCTCTTGGTGAAGTGAAAGTATCTAAACTTTACCAAAGTCCCCCTATGGGTCCCCAAGATCAGCCGAATTATCTAAACGCAGTCGCTCAGCTAAAAACCGAGTTACTTCCGCTGGACTTACTTGACCAGTTACAGCGTTTTGAGCAGGAAGCTGGGCGGGTGAGACTCCGTCATTGGGGGGAGCGAACTTTAGATCTTGATCTACTGATTTATGGCAATGAAAAAATACAAAATGAGCGCTTAACGGTGCCGCATGTAGGAATATTACAACGAGATTTTGTTGTGATTCCTTTATTAGATTTAGATGCTGATCTACATATTAATGATCAGCCACTTAAAAATTTAGAACTCATACAGCAGCCAACGCTGACTGTACTTGCTGATGAGTCTTGGGCTTAAAGCCGGACTTATTACGTTCTGCAAACTCCTGTAGAGGATACCATCATGATTAGTCTAAGTGACTTAAGAAAATTTAAAGCCGAAGGACGTAAGTTCTCTTGCCTAACTTGTTACGATGCAAGTATGGCAAAAGCAATGGAACTTGCTGAAATTGATACGATCTTAATTGGTGATTCTCTTGGAATGGCAATTCAGGGGCGTGACTCAACTTTACCTGTAACTGTTGAAGACATGGCCTATCATACAGCGGCAGTCCGTCGCGGTAATCAGCATGCTTTAATTATGACTGACTTACCATTTATGAGTTATGCCACTTTAAACGATGCTTTGCAGAATGCGAAAACAGTTATGCAAGCTGGTGCCCAAATGATCAAAATCGAAGGCGGTGCATGGCTAAGTGAAACTGTCCAAGTGTTAACACGTAATGGTGTGCCTGTATGTGTACATTTAGGTTTAACCCCGCAGTCTGTACATGTATTTGGTGGCTACAAGTTACAAGCTAGAACGCGCGAAGCAGCCGATCAGCTTATTGCCGATTGTACAGCGGTGGTTGAAGCGGGCGCGGCAGTTTTATTACTTGAATGCGTTCCGGCACAATTAGGTCAAGAAATTGCTGAATTGTTCCCAAATACTCCTGTGATCGGTATTGGGGCAGGTAATGCGACTGATGGCCAGGTATTGGTTGTACAAGACATGTTAGGTCTAACGTTTGGTCGAGTTGCGCGTTTTGTACGTAACTTTATGAAAGAACAATCTGGTGAAACAGCGATTTTAGATGCTTTTAAAGCTTTTCATGCTGCTGTACAAGATCAGTCGTTCCCAGCTAAAGAACACACTTTCCAAGTTGAGCTGTAATTCATGAAAACAGAAACCACTATACAAGGCTTAGCTGCTTCTTTAAATCCTGCTAGAGCTGCACGTAAAATCATTGGTTTTGTCCCAACGATGGGAAATCTACATGAAGGCCACCTCACTCTTGTTCGTGAAGCGAAAAAGTTATGTGATGTTGTGGTTGTGAGTATCTTCGTGAACCCAACACAGTTTGGTCCGGGTGAAGATTTTGATAATTATCCGCGTACGTTAGAGCAGGATAGTCGTCTACTTGCAGATGTTGGCTGTGACATTATTTTTGCACCATCAGTTGAGCAAATGTACGGTACACAACCTCGCTTAACTAACATTAGCGTCAGTCAAATTACTGATGATTTATGTGGAAGCTCACGTCCGGGGCACTTTGATGGCGTAGCACTGGTTGTCACCAAACTCTTTAATATTGTGCAACCGAATTATGCTTTCTTTGGTCAAAAAGACTACCAGCAATTAGCAGTGATTCGCCAGTTTGTACAGGATTTGAATATTCCGTTAGAAGTTATTGGCGTACCAATTGTTCGTGCAGAAGATGGTTTGGCACTGAGTTCAAGAAATGGTTATTTGACTCCTGAACAGCGTCAGGTTGCACCAGTCATTTATCAAGGTTTAAAACAAGCCGAAGAGCAATTACACCAAGGTAAAGATTTACAACAAGTCTTGGCAGATTTGAAAACACTGTTGACAGACAATGGTTTTGTTGTGGATTATGTGGAGGCTCGTCAACCTAATTTGTTAGCTGCTTCTCAATTTGATCGTGATATTGTGTTGTTTGTCGCGGCAAAGTTAGGTGGAACGCGCTTAATTGATAATCTACAAGTTGCCTTTACACCTCAATAATATATAAAAGGACAGCCATGCCATGAAGCGTATACTTATCGTGACAGGACAGTCTGGTTCAGGAAAATCTTCAGCTCTTCAAGTATTAGAAGATTTGGGCTACTACTGTATTGATAATTTACCTTTGGCATTGCTGCCTGAGATCGTGGCAAAGCTAGATCATGAAAATAATCTTGAGCAGCTTGCTTTAGGGGTGGATGTACGAAGTACTCGGGCAGATATGCAAGAGTTCGACCATGTTTTTGAGCAATTACAAAAACATGGTACGGTTGATGTGATTTATCTGACGACACAAGATCAAGATTTGATTGCACGATTTAGTGCTTCACGTCGTCCACATCCGTTAGCAAATCGTTTCAAAAGCCTTTTACAGTGTATTCATGAAGAAAAGCAGTTGCTGATTCCAATTCAGTTTCGTGCCACTGTTCACATTGATACCACAGATAAAAGTGTTCACGATTTAAAACATATCTTGCTATCAAAACTAGGGCAGTCAGATAATCTGATTGTTATATTGCAGTCATTTGGTTATAAACATGGCATTCCTTTAGATGCCGACTATGTTTTTGACGTACGGCATTTACCAAATCCGCATTGGGATTTAGAATTACGCCGCTTTTCTGGTTTAGACGAGCCAGTTAAACAATTTTTAGAAGCAAGTCCACAAGCAAATGAAATGTTTGAGGACATTCTCCACTTCTTAAAAAAATGGCTGCCGGCATTTGCTGAAGGGCATCGTCACTATATGACGATTTCAATAGGTTGCACAGGCGGCCAGCATCGTTCAGTTTATATGGTAGATAGACTAAAACAAGCACTTGAGGCAGAATGGTCTGTTCAGGTCTTACACAGAGAAATGAAGCACTGGTCATGATAGACACAACTGTTGATGTAATTAATAAACTCGGTTTACATGCACGTGCATCAGGAAAACTGATAGAGGTCACTACAAAGTTTCGTTCGTCAATTCAAATTGGTAAGGGCGATCATTTAGTAGATGCAAAGAATATTATGTCGTTACTGATGTTAGGTGCAGGTAAAGGGACTACTTTACGTTTAGTCATTGATGGCACTGACGAAGAACAGGCATTAAATGAAGTACAGGCGTTATTCGCCGCAAAATTTTATGAGGCAGATTAATCGTGGCACGTCGTCCCAAGCGTTATACTGAAGAAGATTTTGATTCTTTAGAAGGACGTGCAAGTAAAACCGAACAGAAAAAAGCAGTTCAACGTATGGCTGCTTTAGGTGAGCAGTTAGCACAACTTTCTATCAAACAAATTCAAAAACTTCCTGTTGATGAGCGTTTAATTGATGCTCTTTTGGAAGTTCAGAATATTAGTTCATTCGAAGCGCGCCGTCGTCAGTTTCAGCGTGTTGGTAAACTCTTGCGCAATGAAGATGAAACAGTCATTTTGTCTTATTTGACCCCTCAGCAAGGCGCGAAGAAACAAGCTCAACTCATGCGTTGGGTGGATCGTATGATCGAGCAGGGCGATCCTGCAATCAATGAGTTTAGCAAAATCTATAATGCATCCGAGCGACATACTTTACGCCAGCATGTGTTAAGAATTAATCGTGATAAAACCCAGCAAGTTGCAGAAGCAGATCTTGAAGCAACTAAAATGAAATTTATTAACTATGTACAACAGGTTGCTCTATTGTCCGATCAAGGTTAATACAGTTTTTAATAAAAAAGCGGCGTTAGATAAGCCGCTTTTTTATTTTTATAGAGTTCAGGTTAAGCACGTTCTTTTGCCCATTCGCGCAAGATGAATTTTTGCAATTTACCTGTTGAGGTTTTTGGAATTTCAGTAATCACCACATCTTTAGGAACTTTAAAGCGCGCAAGTTCTTTTTGACAATGCTCAATAATTTCTTCAGGCGTGACACTAGCCCCAGTTTTTAATTCAATAAATGCGCATGGTACTTCTTGCCAACGTTCGTCAGGTTTTGCCACAACAGCGGCTGTTAAAACTGCTGGATGTTTATATAAAACGTCTTCGACTTCTAAAGATGAAATATTTTCTCCACCTGAAATAATAATATCTTTAGAGCGGTCAGTAATTTTTGCATAACCATCTGGGTGGCAAACCGCTAAGTCTCCAGTGTGGAACCAGCCACCTGCAAAAGCTTCCTCAGTTGCCTTTGGATTTTTTAAATATCCTTTCATGACAATATTGCCACGGAACATGATTTCTCCCATGGTTTCACCGTCATTTGGAACTGGCTGCATCGTTTCAGGATCTAACACCCGCATACTATCTTGTAAAGGATAAGGTACACCCTGACGAGAGTGTAGTTGCGCTTGCTCGGTAATGGAGAGGTCGCTCCATCCCGCTTGAGAAGCACAAAGCGCAGATGGTCCATAGGTTTCGGTTAAACCATACACATGGTTGACATTAATCCCAATATTTCGCATACCTTCAATGACAGCGACAGGTGGAGCAGCACCTGCTACCATAACTTCAACATGATGTTCTATGCTTGGCTGCTTTTCCTTAGGCAGATTAATAATCATAGATAGGACGATTGGAGCGCCACAGAAGTAATCAACTTTATGTTTGGCAATAAGCTGCATCACCAGTTCTGGGTCAACTTTACGTAGACAAATATTGGTTCCGCCACTTGCTGCAATACTCCATGCAAAGCACCAACCATTACAGTGAAAAAGAGGAAGTGTCCATAAATAAACAGCACGGGGTTTCATACCACAGGCTAAAATATTGCTTGCTGCATTTAAATATGCACCTCGGTGGTGATAAACCACTCCTTTAGGATTTCCAGTGGTTCCAGAGGTATAATTTAAACTAATTGCATCCCACTCATCTTCAGGTAATTGCCATTCAAAATTGGCATCGCCTTGAGCTAACCATTCCTCATATTCGAAAGAACCAAGGAATTGGTTTTCGCCTTCATACTCTTCATCCGCAACATCAATCACAATAATATGTTGGTTAGGAATGAGCGATAAAGCTTCTCTTGCTAAATTAACAAACTCGGGGTCAACTAAAAGTACTTTAGTTTCAGCATGCTCTAGCATAAAAGCGATGGTTTTAGCGTCTAAACGGGTATTTAGGGTATTAAGAACAGCACCCGCCATTGGTACAGCAAAATGTGCTTCAATCATTGCTGGTACATTTGGCAGTAAAACTGAAACCGTATCATTTTTAACTATGCCTAATTGTTGAAGCTGAGATGCAAATTGACGGCAGCGCTGATAAGTTTGTTTCCATGAAATCTGACGGTTGCCATGAATAATAGAAGCTTGGTCTGGGTAGATATAAGCTGCGCGCTCTAAATAGCGCAAAGGGGATAACGCAACAAAGTTTGCGGGTGTGCGTGGTAATTCGTTATAGGCACTAACCATGTGAAACAACTCCGTGTTCTATTTTTTAATTCATTCTTTGAAAATATGGCTTAATAGTAATCAAAGCATTAATGCTTTAGTCTTAAAGAGAAATACCTCCCAGTCAGAAAATGAGCAGAAATGCTATTTTCAACATCTTAAATCAGTTCTGATGAATAATTATCCTATTTATGTATTTCTGAAAATTTAGCTAGGTCTTTATTAAAGTCATTTATTGCTGTTTACCGTATAAGCAAAATGTATTTATGATTTTATGAGTACAAAGGTTTTCACTTGGCTTGAACAAGTGTAAAATCTTTCAGGTTTTTTAATTTTGATTTACACCGTTTTTATATTTTGAGGCTTGCCTCGATCATAATCTCGCGGTGAAATGCTCCTTCGTATAGGGCATCACTCCTTAAGGATTTTTTTTATGCCAATTATCACATTGCCAAATGGCGATCAAAAGAGTTTTGATCACCCTGTATCTGTTATGGAAGTCGCTCAAAGTATTGGGCCTGGTTTAGCAAAAAATACCGTTGCTGGACGAGTAAATGATCGCTTAGTTGATGCATGTGACTTAATTACCGAAGACTCGACCTTACAAATTATCACTCCAAAAGATGAAGAAGGTCTTGAGATCATTCGCCACTCTTGTGCACACCTTGTAGGGCACGCAGTAAAACAGCTTTTCCCTGAAGCAAAAATGGTGATTGGTCCGGTCATCGAAGAAGGTTTCTATTACGATATCTGGATGCCACGTCCTTTTACACTAGATGATATGGCAGCGATTGAAGAGCGTATGAAAAAGCTCATCGATCAAGATTATGACGTTATCAAAAAAATGACACCGCGTGATGAAGTCATCAAAGTATTCACTGACCGCGGCGAAGAATATAAATTACGTCTTGTGGAAGACATGCCTGAAGAAAAAGCAATGGGCTTGTACTACCACCAAGAATATGTAGATATGTGTCGTGGTCCGCACGTACCGAACACAAAATTCTTAAAATCATTCAAGCTTACTAAAATCTCTGGTGCTTACTGGCGTGGTGATGCGAAGAATGAACAGCTTCAACGTATCTATGGTACTGCTTGGGCTGATAAAAAACAGTTAGCAGCTTACATCAAGCGTATTGAAGAAGCTGAAAAGCGTGATCACCGTAAAATTGGTAAAGCGTTAGACTTGTTCCATATGCAAGAAGAAGCACCGGGTATGGTGTTCTGGCATGCAAATGGCTGGACTATTTATCAAGTACTAGAACAGTACATGCGTAAAGTTCAGCAAGACAATGGTTACCAAGAAATCAAAACTCCGCAAATCGTAGATTTTACGCTTTGGGAGAAATCTGGTCATGCGGCAAACTATGCAGAAAACATGTTTACGACTCATTCTGAAAGTCGTAACTATGCTGTAAAACCAATGAACTGTCCTTGTCACGTTCAAGTGTTTAACCAAGGATTAAAGTCTTACCGTGATTTACCAATTCGTTTAGCTGAGTTTGGTTCTTGTCACCGTAATGAGCCATCTGGTTCTTTACACGGTATTATGCGTGTTCGTGGTTTTACTCAAGATGATGCGCATATCTTCTGTACTAAAGAACAGATCGGTAAAGAAGTTGCAGACTTTATTAAACTCACTTTAGATGTTTATAAAGACTTTGGCTTTGAAGAAGTTCAAATGAAATTATCTACTCGCCCAGAAAAGCGTGTAGGGGATGATGCACTTTGGGATTTAGCTGAAAAATCTTTGGCAGATGCTTTAGATGCAGCTGGTCTTGAATGGGAATTGCAGCCGGGTGAAGGCGCATTCTATGGTCCAAAGATTGAGTTCTCTTTAAAAGACTGTCTTGGTCGTGTATGGCAATGTGGTACCATTCAGTGTGACTTCAACTTGCCAGTTCGTTTAGATGCTTCTTATGTAACTGAAGAAAACGAGCGTGATCAACCTGTCATGTTGCACCGTGCAATTCTTGGTAGTTTTGAGCGTTTTATTGGTATACTAATTGAACACTACGCTGGTTTTATGCCGCCTTGGCTATCACCTGTACAAGCATGTGTCATGAATATTACTGATTCTCAAGCTGAAGCAAGTGAGCAAGTTGTGGCAAAACTCAAGGAAAATGGTCTTCGTGCTATTTCTGACTTGAGAAATGAAAAAATCGGATTTAAGATTCGTGAGCGTACTCTAGAGCGCATTCCTTACCTGTTAGTTCTTGGTGATCGAGAAGTTGAAGAAGGTACAGTGAATGTACGTACTCGCTCAGGAAAAAATTTAGGTACTATGTCAGTGGATGCTTTCATTGACTTAGTGAAATCTGCCGTCGCCGAACGTGGCCGGTATATTGTGGAGTAAGAAAGATTAAACAGCCTGACCGTAACCAACAACAAGGTGCAAAGAGTAACCGTCCAGCAATTAACGATGAGATCCGTGCAAAAGAAGTACGCCTTGTCGGCGCTGATGGTGAGCAAAAAGGAATTGTTTCATTAAATGAAGCACTGCGTGCTGCTGAGGATGCAGATCTTGACCTTGTTGAGATTGTCGCAAACGCTGAGCCGCCTGTTTGTAAAATCATGGATTACAACAAGCACTTGTTTGACCTGAAACAGAAGCAAAAAGATGCCAAGAAAAAACAGCATCAAGTGCAAGTGAAGGAAATCAAACTACGCCCAGCAACTGATGTAGGTGATTATCAAGTTAAGCTTCGTGCTATTCTGAAGTTCCTTGAAGAAGGCAACAAAGTTAAGATCACCTTACGTTTCCGTGGTCGTGAAATGGCTCACCAACAACTTGGTTTAGCTCAATTGCAAAAAATTGAAGCAGACGTAGCTGAGTTAGGGGTTGTAGAGCAAGCACCGAAAATGGAAGGTCGACAAATGGGTATGTTACTTGGACCGAAAAAGAAAAAGTAACACTCAAAAAAAGCACTGCAAAAGCAGTGCTTTTTTATGCCTCTCATCTTTTAGTCCTATTTTCTTAAACTGACGTTTAATATCGTTTTAAGCCAAAGTTATTCTCAAATTTTATGTGTTTTTTGGTGTTGGAAATATCATTGTATTACCCAAAACATGATATAACGCAAGACGCAGTCATGATAACGATGAATAGGAAAATAGAATGATTGATCTATATTATTGGGGCACACCCAATGGACATAAAATCACAATTGCCTTAGAAGAAATGGGACTGGATTACACCCTTTACCCAATTAATATTTTAGAAAATGATCAATTTCAACCAGACTTCCTGAAAATTTCTCCGAATAATAAAATTCCTGCCATTGTTGACCAAGATGGTCCACGTGGTGAGCCAATTTCAGTATTTGAATCAGGCGCGATCTTGCAGTATTTAGGACGAAAAACTGGATTGTTCTACCCGACAGACGAGCAAGAGCGAGTTGAAGTGGAACAATGGCTTATGTGGCAAATGGGTGGCTTAGGTCCTATGTTGGGACAAAATCATCATTTTAACCGCTTTGCACCAGAGAAAATTCCCTATGCTATAGACCGCTATGTAAATGAGACTAAGCGTTTATATGGTGTGTTGAATAAACAGCTCATTGGTCAGAAGTTTGTTGCAGGGGAATACTCAATTGCTGATATGGCAATTCTACCTTGGATTTTGCGTTATGAATGGCAGGGGATTCAATTAGAGGATTACCCGTATGTACAAGAATACATTGTTCGCTTAACAGCACGCCCTGCAGTACAAAAAGCATTATCAATTAAAGTCATCTAAGTTTATTGGTAGGGTAATGAATAAGGTGAAAGGTGATTTGGTCTAATTTAACATGCTAAGTTACTTTTTACTTTTTCTGAGTGCTTTTGGGGCGGCTACCTTATTACCGCTACAATCAGAAGCTGTACTCGCTACTTTACTATTAAAAGGTGAGCATTCAGCTTTTCTTCTCATTTTGATTGCTACTTTTGGAAATGTACTAGGTTCATGTGTGAACTGGTGGTTAGGTTTAAAAATAGAACAGTTTAAACATAAAAAATGGTTTCCAGTCTCTGCAAAACGTTTAGAACAAGCCCAACGCTTTTATCATAAATATGGCTTTTATTCGCTGCTTTTAAGTTGGACACCTGTGATTGGAGACCCTATTACTTTGGTTGCTGGCTTATTCAAAGAAAATTTTTGGCGTTTTTTATTTATGGTCCTTATTGCTAAAGCTGGGCGTTATATTTTCATTTATTGGGTAATTACAGGTTTTATTTAAAATAAAAGCATCCGAAGATGCTTTTATTAAAATGATTTAACTAATTTTCTGAGCTTTTAGTAATATCGACTTTAAAAAGATCATTGGTTTTTAGCCAACAGAATGTCACCACTGCAAGAGTCATACAACCACCAAAAATAGTCGCTGCAATAGTACCCAAATATTTGGCAGCCAAGCCTGATTCAAATGCACCCAGCTCATTACTTGATGAGACAAACATTCCATTTACAGCCGCTACGCGACCACGCATATTTTCTGGTGGGAATATTTGCAAAATGGTTTGTCTAACTACCACCGAAATACTGTCGCAAGCACCCGTCATCGCCAACGCAAATAGTGATAACCACATGTTGTTCGAGAACGCGAAAAGGATTGTAAATACACCAAACCCTGCAACTGCAAGTAGCATATTACGCCATGCGTGCTGAGTTGGCGGAAAACGAGTTAAAGCAATCATAGTAATGAGCGCACCAATAGAAGGAGCTGCACGCAAGTAACCCAAGCCTTCAGGACCGACTTTTAAAATATCTTCGGCAAAAATAGGGAGTAGAGCGATTACACCACCAAATAAAACAGAGGCAAGGTCTAAAGAAATCGCCCAAAGAACTATTTTGGTTTTCCAAATAAAGCGAAAGCCATCGCCTAAGCTTTCTAGAACATTGGCAGTTTCAATTTTAGGAAAGCTACGCTTATGTAATAAATTAATGAGAATAAAGCAGATACTAAGTAGACCGGCAACACTAAAAAGACTGGTTTCTTTGCCTAAATAAGCGAGCATGAACCCACCGAGCATAGGCCCAATAATTACACCACTCTGCCAACCAATAGTTGTCCATGTTGCACCATTTGCATAAAGCTCACGTGGAATTAAAAATGGTTTTAGGGACGTAGCAGAAGGGTTATAAAAACCACGTATGGTGCCCAAACCAAAAATAACCGCATAAATACCCCAAGAAAGGAAATTTACACTGATATGACCCAACCCATGCAGATGGAACAGTAACCATAAAACTAAAGGAAGAGGTACTGAGAAAAATAAACAGATTTTCATGATGACCTGTTTATTAAATTTATCAGCAAAGTAACCACCCCAAAGCGATAGGGCAATAAATGGAATGGCTTCTGCTAGTCCAATTAAACCTAAAGTTAAAGGGTCTTTGGTAATTTGATAAAGTGAATAGGCAACAATAATTTCTTGAATCAAAATTGCTAATGTTAAGCAAAATTGATTAATGGTGACAATTGAGAAATCTCTATAGCGCAGGGCAGCGAATGCATCATGTTTCTGCATTTGAAATATCGTATGTTGATAATTTGCCCATATTATAGGGGTAAATAAGCAGCGATGCTGAAATTATTGCCGATTATATTCATCTAAAAAAGAGATAGGTTTCTCTCATTTCTAAAGGGATTAATTTAAAAAAATTCTAGGAATAGTTTTAATTTTAGTCAGCATACTATAAAATACGCGCTTCCTTACCTGCAGGTCGATTTTGCAATGGTGCAGTCGTGCCGAACAGGTGCCCAAAAGAGGTTACTATGGCTAAGTTAAAAACTCGCCGTGGTGCAGCTAAACGCTTCAAAGCGACTGCAAACGGTTTTAAGCGCAAACAAGCATTCAAGCGCCACATTTTGACCAAAAAATCTGCTAAGCGTATCCGTCAATTGCGCGGCTGTGTAATGGTTCACGTAAGTGACGTTGCTTCAGTTCGTCGTATGTGCCCATACATCTAAGGAGATTATAAATGGCTCGTGTAAAACGTGGTGTAGTGGCTCATCGCCGTCACAAAAAAATTCTTGCTCGCGCTAAAGGTTACTACGGTGCTCGTTCACGCGTTTACCGCGTAGCGTTCCAAGCGGTAATCAAAGCTGGTCAATACGCTTACCGTGACCGTCGTCAGAAGAAACGTCAATTCCGTGCTCTATGGATTGCGCGTATCAACGCTGGTGCTCGTCAAAACGGTTTGTCTTACAGCCGTATGATCGATGGCTTGAAAAAAGCTCAAGTGATCATCGACCGTCGCGTATTAGCTGACATCGCTATGCATGATGCAGTAGCATTTGCTGCTTTAGCTGAAAAAGCTAAAGGCGCATTAGCTGCATAAGCTTAGAGATTCAAAAAAAGACCGCTTTTTAGCGGTCTTTTTTATATCTATTTTTTTGATAAAATATATAAAAAGCTGATAGCGCCACAGATTATTAATACAAATTGCACAAATTTAAATTGTATGGTTAACCAGTACAGTACATACAACAATACGAAGACAATCAATAAAAATAGTGCGATAGAGGTGATTGCTTGTAATGTAGTCATAGATGGTTCTTGCATTTCGATCGCGGTATTTGGTATTTGATCTGAATCCCTTGATGTAGAAACAACATTTGGAAGGTCTGACGTAGCAAGATGTAGCTGATTTAACAATTCTTTTTGTTGTACTGTGATTGATGTGGCAGATTGTAAATGATTTGCTGTATAGCAAATAAGTTCAACGAATTGTTGATGAATGATTTCTTGATATTCAGAGAGTTGAAGATATTGTTCATGACTAAAGTTTTGATAGGGCGAGCTATCATTGTGAGGATGCATAAGAGAGCTAAAACTCGACTGGACTTGTTCAAAAAGATGAATAAGGCTAAAGCCCAAATTGGGTTGAGGCATAGGTTGTTCGAGTAGAGGAAAACTCTCTTCATCATACTGATCTAAATAGAGGTTATTTACCATTTTAAAATTAAAATAAATGTACTGTGCCATAGGGTGTTGTTTTAGATTTTTTACAATATTTTCAATAAAATCATCCCAATGGTGCATTTGCCCAAATTGGTTACAGGCTTTTTGTTGTTGAGGACTTAGTTCAATGATACTCATACAGAGTAGTTGATTTGTATAGCGTTGACTAGAGGCTATACCCCAAAATTCACGAGGATCACCAATAGGCTCGATTTCTAAATATTTTTCATATTCAATCTGAGCAAGGGCAATCACTTTATCATTGTTTTGTAATGTGATGACAGGATAGTTATGTTGAGAAAATTCAAAAATAGGATGAGGATTTAAAGCTGTTGCTGAAAAAAGAATGTCAAAAGGGTAGAGTTTACATTGTTTAAAACCTTGCCGAGCAAGATCGATTACCAAGCCATCAATAGAATCATAAAGTAATTTATTGGAATTAAAATCACGTACATAAAATAATTGATGAGTGTGAATGCTCCAATAATGTCGAAGCTCATGGTAATCAATTTTATGATCTAAATATAATTGGGTGTTGTATTGAAAGCCAAATGCAAATTTCCAATAATCGCTAATCATGATATAAAGCTAAGCCCTAAATTTATAACCCAAAATAATAGGCTAAAGCACAAATAATTATTGTCAGAACAATAAGCTTGATTACCCCTGTTCCTCCAGCTTTGTGATGAGGTACTTTTAAATGAGCTGCGGACTCATTCGTTGCATCAAAAGGAGAAGGTTTCTCAACAGGTTTTAATTGAGCTATTTGATAATGATTTGCTGCTTTCACAATAAGTTTTGCAAATAGGTCGTCAGTTTTGTGGGTAAAGTTTCTTAAGTTAATAATTTGTTCTTGGTCTAAGTCTTCCCCTAAAGGATCATTTGCGGTGCGTTTTTTCTGCTCTAAATAATCTGATAAAGCCTGAGTGCGGTAGAGGAGTTGATGTGCATAATCTGCTGGGTAGCTTTCAGGAATAAGAGCAAGAGTTGGTTGATGCTCTACCGAAATTTGATGTGTTGACCCATCAAAATATTTTTTCTGAAATTCTGGTTCTTCAAAACCTGCTGCATACTTACTTCGAAATAACTCAGTTTCCATAAAGTCTGCAATTTCATCCCATTGAGGTGCTTTTAAGTCAGCTTCAACTTTTTTAGATAATTTTTCATTCAATTCAAAACGCCAGAAAGTCTCTAAGCGTAAATCGCTGCGTTGAGTCAGAGGCGGCTCAAACTCGTTATCGCTGCTGTACCATTCGGCAAGCTCATGTCCAAAAATCCATGCGATTTTCTTATTGTTTTGATGACTTACAATAAAATGAGCATAAGGTAAAAGTTCGACATTACTATTCGGGTTTTGCTCTTCATTTAAAATAGTAGATAGGTGAAGAGAGATTTGAGTCGTCCCTTGTTTTTTGAGTGCTTCTAACCAAACTTGGAAATGTTGAGCAAGTAAATGTTGTGAAATTAAGTCACGAAATTGAAAACTATGCTGGTCAAAAATATGATGTTGTCGCCATTGGCTAAAACTTAAATTTTGACGTAGGTATTCGTTACCATAGGTCACAAGTGTAAGTTGTTGTTTCCAAATCTGATTAAGCGCCATAATAATTGATCTCATTGACGATGCTATTATTTTATACGTTTTATCTTTTTGTTGCCTAATACATTTTTCATGATGGATAAACTTCATCAATACGGTGAAAAACTGTTAGAATGCAGTGTTTTATTATATTTTTAAATTTGTTGCTTTGAGAGTTACTATGTCACTGGAAGCCCTGACCACAGAAGCGCTTGCTGCCATTGCAGCAGCTCAAGACCTTGTTGCACTTGATCAGGTGCGTGTGCAATTTACAGGGAAAAAAAGCCAGCTTGCAGAACAATCGAAAGCATTAGGGAAAATGGACCCTGAAGAACGTAAAGTACAAGGTGCTGCGATTCATGCTGTTCGAGAAACAATTAATAACGCTTTAACTGAACGTCAAACAGCATTACAACAAGCTGCACTGGCGCAAAAATTAGCAAGTGAAACCATTGATATTACTTTGCCAGGCCGTGGACAGCGCGTTGGTACAGTTCATCCTGTTACTCAAGTGCAAGAACGAATTTGCCAGTTCTTTACTAAAGCTGGCTTTACGGTTGCTACAGGACCAGAAGTTGAAGATGACTATCATAACTTCGAAGCATTAAATATTCCTGGGCACCATCCTGCACGTGCTATGCATGATACATTCTATTTCGATGCAAACCATTTGTTGCGTACGCATACTTCTGGTGTGCAAATTCGTACTATGGAAACAAGCCAGCCGCCAATTCGTATCGTATGCCCTGGCCGTGTTTACCGTTGTGATTCGGATCAAACGCATTCGCCAATGTTCCATCAGATCGAAGGCTTATACGTTGCTGAGAACACCAGCTTTGCTGAATTAAAAGGTTTATTGATTAACCTACTGAATGAATTTTTTGAGAAAGATTTAAAAGTACGTTTCCGCCCTTCATATTTCCCATTTACAGAGCCTAGTGCAGAAGTAGATATCATGGATGAGCGTGGACGTTGGTTAGAAGTATTAGGCTGTGGCATGGTGCATCCAAATGTATTGCGTGCTGCGGGTATTGATCCTGATAAATACAAAGGCTTTGCTTTTGGTTTAGGGGTAGAACGTTTTGCAATGTTGCGTTATGGCATTAATGACTTGCGTATGTTCTATCAAAATGATGTGCGTTTCTTACGCCAATTTGCCTAACATTTTTTCAGGATTAAATAAGGTTTTATAAAGATGAAGATTAGCGAAAATTGGTTACGCACATGGGTTAACCCAGCAATTGATAGTGATACATTATCTGATCAGTTGACTATGCTTGGTCTTGAAGTAGATGAACTGGCACCTGTTGCTAAGCCATTCACTGGAGTTGTGGTTGGTGAAGTTCTAACAGTTGAGCAGCACCCTGATGCAGACCGTCTGCGTGTAACAACAGTGAATATTGGTTCAGGTGAGCCTTTACAAATTGTATGTGGGGCTCCTAACGTTCGTGCTGGGATGAAAGCACCTGTGGCAACTATTGGTGCAATATTACCGGGTGATTTTAAAATCAAAAAAGGTAAGCTTCGTGGTGTCGAGTCACAAGGTATGTTGTGCGGTGCTTCTGAAATTGACCTTGAAGATAAAATCGATGGTTTACTTGAGTTACCTGCCGATGCTCCAGTAGGGGTAAACATCCGTGAATACTTAAAACTTGATGATAATGTCATCGATATTAGTATTACACCAAACCGTGGTGACTGCTTTAGTATTCGTGGTATCGCACGTGAAGTTGCAGTGATTAACCAACTGCAAATGAATGAGCCTGAAATCAAATCAGTTGATGCGACAATTACTGATGAGAAAAAAGTAGTCATCAACACGGATGGTGCTCCACGCTACTTAGGACGTGTCATTAAAAATGTAAATGTTAAAGCTTCGACCCCAGAGTGGATGGAACAAGCTTTAGCACGTTCAGGAATTCGTACTCATAGTATTTTAGTTGATGTAACGAATTACGTCCTCATGGAATTGGGTCAGCCAATGCATGCTTTCGATTTAGCTAAAATCGAAGGGACTGTACATGTTCGCCAAGCTCAGCCACAAGAAAAGTTACAGCTTTTAAATGATCAAGAAGTTGAACTACAAGATGATGTGATGGTTATTGCAGATGACCAAAAAGCACTAGCAATCGCTGGTATCATGGGTGGTCTAGCATCAAGCGTAACTGATGATACGACTGATATCTTCTTGGAAAGCGCATTTTTTGCTCCGCTTGCGATTGCTGGACGTGCTCGTCGCTTTGGTTTACATACAGATTCTTCACAACGTTATGAACGCGGTGTAGATTTTGAATTGCCGTTAATTGCGATGAACCGTGCTTCTCAGCTTATTCAAGAGTTGGCGGGTGGTGAGTTCGGTCCAATTACTGTAGTTGAAAAATCTAATTTACTTCCGAAACGTGAAGCGATTGAACTTAAGCAAGCTCAAGTAGACCAGTTGTTGGGTTACAAAGTAGCGGCAGAGTTCATTACAGATGCATTAACTCGATTAGGTTGTGAAGTCACTGTTCAAGCGAATGGTGAATGGAGCGTAGTTCCACCATCACATCGCTACGATATGGCAATTTATCAAGATTTGATTGAAGAAGTTGCACGTATTGATGGTTATGACAATATTCAGATCAGTTTACCAAGTATGGATGTTCAACTTGCTAAGTACCAAGATCGTTTTGAAATCGCGCAGTTACGTCAAACGGTAGTCACTTTAGGGTATCAAGAAGCGATTAGCTTTAGCTTTGCTGATGCAAAACTTGAAAAGCAATTGAACCCGCAAGTAAGTCCGTTAATGTTGGCAAATCCAATCTCTAGTGATTTGGCTGCAATGCGCAGCACATTGCTTTCGAGTTTAATCCCTTGTGTACAATATAATTTAAACCGTCAGCAAAGCCGTGTACGTTTCTTTGAACTAGGTTTGCGTTTTGATTATCAAAATGCTAATTCTATTCAGGATCTGAAGCAAATTCCTACATTGGCTTTAGTTGCCGTAGGTTCTCGTGAACCTGAATCATGGCATGCTAAGCCACAGCCAATGGATTTCTTCGATTTTAAAGGTGAAGTAGAAGAGATTTTAGCTGCTGGACGTGTCAAAGTTGAGTATGTACGTTCAGAGCGTTCATGGTTGCATCCAGGGCAATCTGCTGAAATTTTAGTTGATGGCCAATCAATTGGTTACCTAGGCCGCTTGCATCCATCTTTAGAAAACGAACTAGATTTGAGCACAACTTGGGTTGCCGAGCTTGATCAGGCTGCTGTTTTGCAATCTTATGTATCTAATTTTACAGAATTATCACGTTTTCCTTCGGTTAGACGTGATATTGCGCTTTTAATCTCTGATAATATAAATGTTAGAGATATTCAGCAGTTAATCGAAAAAACTGGTGGAGAGCTTTTAGACTCTACTTGGTTATTCGATGTGTATACGGGGCAGGGTGTCGAAGAAGGTAAACGCTCATTAGCGTTTGCGTTATTATGGCAACATCCTTCACGTACGCTTGAAGATGCTGAAATTAAATCTGGTATGGACAATATAATCCAAGTGTTGGAAAACACTTATCAAGCGACATTGAGGGCCTCATGACAGCATTAACTAAAGCAGACATGGCTGATCATTTAAGTGAGTTAACCAGCTTAAATCGCCGTGAAGCAAAACAAATGGTCGAGTTGTTCTTTGACGAAATTAGCCAAGCGCTTATTGCGGGCGAGCAGGTTAAGCTTTCTGGTTTTGGTAATTTCGAGCTTAGAGATAAACGCGAGCGTCCAGGACGTAATCCGAAAACTGGCGAAGAAATTCCGATTTCTGCACGCCGTGTAGTTACCTTCAGAGCGGGTCAGAAATTTAGACAACGCGTTGGAAATGAGCAGATCGATTGATCTGCTTTTTTATTTATGACTTTAAATAAATCTAGAATAAATTTTTCTTAATATTAGAAAAGTATACTTAGCCATTAATACATCAGATCTATTTGATGTGTAAACATAAAATTTAGGCATAAAAAAAGAGGACAAAATGTCCTCTTTTTTATCTAATCTAGAATCTAGATTATTGTGCAGCAGAAGCAGCAGCAACGTCAGAAGCAGCAGCAGCAACGTCAGAAGCAGCAGCAGCAGTTTCAGCAGCAGCAGCGTCAACAGCTACAGCAGCTTCAGATGCAGCTTCAGTAGCTTCAGAAGCAGCAGCTACTGCTTCAGATGCAGCAGCAGCAGCTGGAGCTTCTTCTTTCTTAGAACAACCAACGAAAGCTAAAGTAGCAGCAACAGCAGCAGCAACAGCGAATTTTTTGAATAACATGGCATCACTCTCACAAAAAAGATTTGAGATTAAAAAAACCTAAGTTGGACTGTTTTGCTTTTATTATTCCTAAAACGTAGCTAGGTAACAACGCATGGAGCAGTCTAACTGGTCTGCCGCTATGCTATCACTGCAAATGTTGAAATACTACTGTTGGCTGTCAAAAAAGATCGGGAAAAGAGTGAAAAAAGCCTGTTTTTTAACAGAAAAAAACAATTAATCAGCTGAGATATATTGGAAAAGGTATAAGTAAGCTACTAAAAAACATGGCTTTTTTATACTAAAAATATTTGTTTTCAAAAGCTTATAAATAATTTTACATAAAAATCAGCAAAATGTATTTTTGTGTAAAGCTTGTCAACCAAATAAAAAAGGCCACTCAATAGAGCGGCCTTTTTAGAATAAATAATATGTTTATGTTGAAGCTTTACGTTTCATCTGATCAAAGAAATCATCATTTGTTTTGGTTTCTTTCATACGATCAAGTAAGAACTCCATAGCCGCCAACTCATCCATAGGGTGAAGAAGTTTGCGGAGAATCCAAACTTTACGTAATTTATCTTCATCCATTAAACGTTCTTCACGACGTGTGCCAGATTTCTTAATATTCATGGCAGGGAAGACGCGTTTTTCAGCAATACGGCGATCAAGTGTAATTTCTTGGTTACCTGTACCTTTAAACTCTTCGTAAATGACATCATCCATTTTACTGCCAGTCTCAATAAGAGCAGTAGAGATGATTGTTAAAGAACCGCCTTCTTCGATATTACGAGCAGCACCGAAGAAACGTTTTGGACGTTCTAAAGCATGTGCATCCACACCACCAGTTAATACTTTACCTGATGAAGGAATTACTGTGTTGTATGCACGGGCTAAACGTGTAATGGAGTCAAGTAAAATCACAACGTCTTTTTTGTGCTCAACAAGACGTTTTGCTTTTTCAATGACCATTTCTGCAACTTGTACGTGACGTGCTGGTGCTTCATCAAATGTTGAAGCAACGACTTCACCGCGTACGGTACGCTCCATCTCAGTTACTTCTTCTGGGCGCTCATCAATTAATAAAACAATAAGGAAAACTTCCGGATTGTTTCTCACAATAGATTGAGCAATGTTTTGAAGTAACATTGTTTTACCCGCTTTTGGCGGAGCGACAATAATAGAACGTTGACCTTTACCGATTGGTGCAACTAAATCGACTACACGCGCGGTCAAGTCTTCTGTTGTACCATTACCAAGTTCCATAACCAGTTGTTCGGTCGGGAAAAGTGGAGTTAAGTTTTCAAATAAGATTTTATTACGAGAATTTTCTGGCGTGTCATAGTTAATTTGATTAACTTTGAGCAAAGCAAAATAACGCTCACCTTCTTTTGGTGGACGAATGGTACCTGTGATGGTGTCACCTGTACGCAAGTTAAAGCGTCGGATTTGTGAAGGACTCACATAAATATCATCCGGACCAGCTAAATACGAACCTGCGGCAGAGCGCAAAAAACCAAAACCATCAGAGAGAATTTCAAGAACGCCGTCACCAAAAATTTCTTCGCCATTCATCGCATGGCGTTTCAAGATGGCAAAGATAATATCTTGCTTTCGGTTACGAGCCATACCTTCAAGGCCCATAAATTCAGCAATTTTAATTAGTTCGCCGATTGGTTTTTTCTTGAGTTCAGTTAAGTTCATAAGGGTCAGAATTAGGAAAGAGTAGAGTGTGGTTTAAAAAGAAGAAAAATCGCTCGCATACAAAAAAGAGTATCGCAATTGTATTTACACAATAACAATTCAGAAGTCTGATTAACTGTTTCGAAGAGAAATGTGAAAAAACAATTTCTGTTGCCGAGTGGCGATCTTTATGTTTGTGTCTTGTAAGAAGCCGGACAGAAGACGATTCCCTTCAGTGCCTCTTGAGCATGCAATATAAGTGAGATCAGCTAATTTGTCAATTTATAGCCGAAAAAAATACGCTATAAAGGTATAGCGTATTTTCATCTGTAACGTTACGTCTTAAACGTTTTCGTCAATGAAGCTAACGAGTTTAGAACGAGGCACAGCGCCGATTTGCTGAGCTACTACTTCACCATTTTTGAAAAGTAATAGAGCAGGAATATTACGGATATTGTATTTCACTGCCGTCTCTTCACAAGAAGTCACGTCAACTTTAACGATTTTTACTTTACCCGCATATTCACTTGATAAATCTTCAAGAACAGGTGCAATTGCTTTACAAGGTGCACACCAACCTGCCCAAAAGTCAACAAGTACAGGTGTTTCAGCATCTAGAACATCTGCTTGGAAGTTATCATCAGTTGTATTTACAATAGTCGCAGACATGGTACGGCTCCAATTTTTAGAAAAAAGTGCTATCACTATAGGAGGAGATAATCTCTATCAGTATTACATAGCTACTTAGTTCAATGTAAGGGTTTGATGCTATTATTCAAGGCTTAAGTAAATTTGTCTAATGGATGCTCACGATATTCATCATCGGCTTGTACAATCGTTTAACAAATAGAAAAATATCACAGGCTATTAATTGTTGATGAAAATGGCTTTTCAATTGCATTCTTGTGAATTACTCTAGGCGTGAATTGTTATGGGTTTAGTTCAATAATGTCTGACTTTCTGATTGATGAAGAATTACTTGCTGCCATAGATATGGGGTCGAACAGTTTTCACCTTGCCATTGCACGGGTAGATCACGGTGAAGTTAAAAAAGTGGCTTCAATGTCAGAAAAAGTACAGCTTGCAGCTGGTCTTGATGAAAATAAAAACTTAACAGAAGCAGCACAGCAACGTGGTTTAGCCTGTTTGGCTCGTTTCGTTGGGCGTTTAGGCTCAGTTCAACCTAACCGTTTAAGAATTGTGGCAACGAACGCTTTGCGTCAGGCTAAAAATGGCCATGAGTTTATTCAAAAAGCCGCTGAAATTTTGCCCAAACCTATTGAGATTATTGCAGGCCGTGAAGAAGCACGCCTGATTTATCTTGGTGTATCACATACGATGGCCAATGGTGGACGCCGCTTAGTGGTTGACATTGGTGGTGGATCTACCGAGTTTATTATTGGCGAAGAATTTGAGCCAATTTATACTGAATCATTACAAATGGGTTGTGTAGCCTATACAAAAGCCTATTTTGCCGATGGTGAAATCACACAAAAAGCATTTGATAAAGCAGTTGTTGCTGCGCGTAAAGAGCTTTCAGCAATCGCCACCACTTATAAGATGGAAGGGTGGGATACTGTTGTAGGTTCAAGTGGGACCATTAAAGCTTGCCGCCAGATTATGGTGAATATGGGGCTAAGTGACGAGCAAGAAAATGTCACACGTGAAGGTCTCCATAAACTTAAAGATAAGTTACTCAAGTTCAAAAATATTTCTGAAATTGATTTTGAAGGACTTCGAGAAGACCGACGAGCAGTTTTGCCAGCCGGATTGGCAATTTTGTACGCTGTTTTTGAAGTTTTAGAAATTGAACGTTTGGCATATTCTGATGGTGCATTACGTGAAGGAGTCATGTATGACCTGTTAGGCCGTTTTAAGCATGAGGATATCCGCGACCGTAGTGTACAAGCGTTAATGGGACGTTATAACGCCGATCCGAAACAGGCAGAACGAGTTGTAAATACGGCTCAACACTTATTTGACAGTGTCGCTAAACCGCTTAATTTAACGAGTGAAGACAGTGACTTACTGCGTCGTGCAGCATATTTGCATGAAATTGGTTTAGCGATTAGTCATGGTGGCTATCATCGTCATGGTGCTTATTTATTGCAACATTCCGATATTCCTGGTTTCTCACAAATTGACCAAAATCATCTTTCACATTTGGTTGCTCATCACCGCCGTAAATTGCGAAATGATGTAAAAAATGAAGTTTTAAAGGCTGGTGGTCATAAATTAGTTTATTTAAGTTTGTTACTTCGCCTAGCAGTTTTACTCAACCATAGCCGCAGTGATCAGATGCTTCCTGCCATTGAATTGACCATCATAAATGATCAACAATGGCAACTTAGTGTTTCTGGTGATGCCAAACAATGGCCATTGTTAGTTGCCGACTTGCATGATGAGCAAGAGCAGTTTAAGCATTGGGACATTGAATTGAATATTCAGTCGGAAAAATTTATCGATTAAAGGGATAATATTCGACCTATGAAAAAAGCTACTCAGTCCAAAGCGTGGACAACGGTTCAAATTGCACGTCATCCTGAACGTCCGCAGTTTCTAGATTATGTCGGTGAAATCTTTACAGAGTTTGATGCATTGCATGGTGATCGTTTGTTTGGTGACGATGGTGCGATGGTAGGTGGTCTTGCTCGTTTTGACGGTCAACCTGTGATGGTCATTGGACAACACCGTGGTCGTAGTACCCGTGAAAAATTAAAGCACAACTTTGGTATGTGTAACCCAGAAGGTTACCGTAAATCTCAGCGTCTTTTAGATATGGCTGAGCGTTTCAATCTACCAGTTTTCACCTTTATTGATACTATGGGTGCATATCCGGGTGTTGGTGCAGAAGAACGTGGTCAGGCAGAAGCAATTGCGACTAGCCTTGCTCAACTTTCAAGCCTGAAAGTGCCTGTAATCGCAACAGTACTTGGTGAAGGCGGTTCTGGTGGTGCTTTAGGTATTGGTGTTGCTGACAGAGTGATTATGTTGTCACATAGTATTTATTCTGTGATTTCGCCTGAAGGCTGTGCATCTATTTTGTGGAAAACTGCTGAGAAAGCAGCTCAAGCGAGTGAAGCTTTAGGTTTAACAGCAGATAAACTACAATCACTAGGTATTGTTGAATACGTAGTAGATGAAGGTGAAGGTGCGCATTTAGATCCTGAGCGTGTGATGCAAAACTTAAAAGTAGTTTTAAAGCAGGCTTTGGATGAATTGCTACCAATGGATGCAAATGAACGATGCGAAGCACGTTATCAACGTTTAATGAAGTTTGGCAGCGAAAATTTAGGCATGGCGTCTTAAAGCAAGCTCAAGAGTTCTCTGAAAAAAGTTCCTTTCTTATTGGATGTAGTGGTGGCATGGATTCAATGCTACTGCTACATTTAATGGCTCAAATTTTCCCTCGAAAGATCCGAGCAATTTATATTGATCATCAACTGCAAGATCAAAGTGCAGAGTGGGCGGAAGTGGTTGCCACACAGGCAACAACATTAAGTATTCCTTATATTATTCAGAAAGTTCAGATCGCAAACGGCAATCTGGAAGCAAAAGCACGTCAAGCGCGTTATCAAGCATATCGGCAACATTTACAAGAAAATGAAATTCTGTTGCTTGCTCATCATCAACAAGATCAGGCAGAAACAGTTATTTTGCGATTATTGTCAGGTGCGGGAGTAGATGGGCTTGCTGCGATGCAGGCTATTGATTACCGTAAAGATATGACAATTTGGCGCCCCTTTTTGGATTTAACACGTGAGCAAATCGCTTTATGGACTGCTCAACTTGAAGTTAAATATATTGACGATCCAATGAACTATGACACCCATTACGATAGAGTGTGGTGTCGTGAAGCACTGTGGCCATTTTTAACAAGCCGTTTTCCAAAAATGCAGCAAGCTTTGAGTCGAACCAGTTATCTGATGCAAGATGCTTCTGAAATTTTAGAAGAAGTTCTCAAAGATGATTGGCAATATTCTGGTTCAGCTGACTATTTAGATTTAACGAAATTATCCGAGTTATCTTTTGCGCGGCAGCGCCAGTTACTTTCTGCGTGGATGAAAGGCCAAGGGCAATATCGACCTGCATTTGAAATGGTCGAGCGTCTAAGAGCAGAAGTTATTGAATCTAAATCAGATGCTCAAGCCGCTTTACACTGGAACCAGTTTTACTATGTCCGTTATCAAAATATACTCTATAGGTTGAGTAGACAGGTTTATCTCGCTGAAACTTTAAATCCGGTTGCTGCTGAACTAGAGCATTCATTTAAATTACAAGAAAAATGGCAGGGCGCAGCTGGACTATTCCATGTTGAGTGTAAAAAAATTGGTTTAAGTCATTCTTTATTGAATAAAAAATTAAAAATCATTCGACGTCAAGGTGGGGAAAAGATTCACCTATATGGTCGTGTTGGGCAATGGCCTTTAAAAAAAGCAATTCAAGAAGCACATATTTTGCCTTGGCTTCGTCATACAATTCAAATATTAGTCTTAGATAATGTTATGCTTGGGGTTTTTACACCGAAAGGATTTTGGTTGGCTCAGTCTCCATATTGTGAGGAAGGAGGGTGGCAACCAGATTTAATTTCTCATTCTTGTAATCTGGTAAATGGCGAATATAGTTATGGCAACAGCAGTGAATTGTAATATCTGTTTTATTGGTGGTGGTAATATGGCCCAAGCATTAATTGGCGGGCTCATTTCAAGAGGATTACCACCAACACGTATTACCGTTTCAGATCCTGTCGAACAAATTCGTCAACTATTGCAAGAAAAAGAAGTTCATGTAACTCAAGATAATACGGCTGCTATCCAGAATGCCGATGTAGTTGTTCTTGCTGTAAAACCACAAGTTCTGGCAAATGTTCTACGTCCGTTAAAAGGTTTATTATCGGATAAATTGGTTATTTCGATTATTGCCGGTGCGGAAATTAAGACAATATCAAATTTGATTGATAGTGAACGTATTGTGCGAGTTATGCCAAATACACCTGCATTAGTTCAAACTGGTGCTCATGGTATTTACGCGACTGATGTGGTTGGTGCCTCGGACCGTGAATTAACGAGTCAGATTTTAGCAGCAACTGGTTTAACAATTTGGGTAAACTCCGAAGCTCAAATTGATGCGGTAACGGCAGTTTCAGGTTCAGGCCCAGCTTATTTCTTCTACCTCATGGAAAGTATGATTCGTGCAGGTAAAAATTTAGGTTTGGATGAAAAAGTTGCAACTGCTTTAACTCTTCAAACAGCATTAGGTGCAGCTCAAATGGCAATTACGAGTTCAAATACTCCGTCTGAGCTGCGTAAAAATGTGACGTCACCGAATGGTACAACCCAAGCTGCACTTGAAGTTTTTGATCGTGCACAAATCTCTCAAAATATTCAATCTGCATTAGCTGCTGCACAGAAACGTAGCCAAGAATTGGCTCAAGAACTGAGTGACAGTGCAAAATAGCTTTAATAGGATAAGACAACTATGGGTGCAAATTCTGCGCTAATTTTTGGAATTTTAATTAACGTCGCGATTTTATTGGTCTTTTTCCGTTTTTTAATGCAATTGGCGGCAGTAAGTCCTTATAATCCTGTGGTTTTATCGACAGTAAAGGCGACTAAGATTGTTGATATTTTTGGCCGAATTTTTCCAACGGTCGCAAAAGGCCGGTTCAATCTGGCAGCGTTGGTTCTTTTAATTATTTTATATTTACTGAAAATTTTCGGTGTAATGTATCTTTCGGGTTCCATGCCAAATAGTCCGGTTCATTTAGTGATTCTGACTTTTGTGACCATGATTCAGGATTTGATTCGTTTCTGCCGTTACTTAATTTTTGCAACAATCATTTTGAGTTGGGTCGTTATGTTTACTCAATCTCGTTCACCTTATATTGAGGTGATTCAAGATTTAGCTGAACCGTTACTCGCCCCATTCCGTCGTTTATTACCTAATATGGGGATGATTGACTTATCTCCAATTCTGGCATTTTTGGCACTCTATATTGCCGAGATCTTAATGAATGAAGTCGCTAAAGTTTTATTAACTGGACTTTAATTTTGTAAGATTAAAAAAAGGGCTGTATTACAGCCCTTTTTTTATTGGTTTATCGATAAATTAATGGGCATCATCCCAGTTTTTACCTTGGCCTACTTCTACGACTAACGGTACAGAAATTTCCAGAACAGACTGCATGACATCCGCAATTTGTTTTGAAAGTTCATCTGCAATGTTTGAATCAACTTCAAACACCAATTCATCGTGAACTTGAAGTAATAGTTTTGCTTGATCTTTTGGCAGGATTTTATCTACTTCAATCATTGCTAACTTAATAATATCAGCAGCACTACCTTGTAAAGGTGCATTAATTGCAGCACGTTCAGCAGCTTTACGTACCATCACATTTCGAGCGTCAATATCCGGTGTATAAAGACGGCGACCTAAGATAGTTTCAACAAACCCTTGTTCCGATGCTACTTGGCGAGTACGTTGCATGTATTCGTAAATGCCAGGATAGCGCTGGAAATATTGTTTGATATAGTTTTGCGATTCTTCACGAGTAAAGCCAAGTTGACGAATTAAACCAAACTCGGACATACCGTAAAGTAGACCGAAATTCACAGCTTTAGCCTGACGGCGCTGATCATTGGTCACATCTTCAATTGCAATACCTAACACTTCTGCCGCTGTTCTACGGTGTACATCTTGACCATGTTGGAATGCATGAACTAAGGCATCATCTTGAGAAAAATGAGCCATTAAACGAAGTTCAATTTGCGAGTAATCGGCTGCTAACAAAACTCGTCCTTCCGGTGCAATAAATGCTTTACGGATTTGACGGCCAATCTGTCTACGAATTGGAATGTTTTGTAAGTTAGGGTCAGAAGAGGATAGGCGACCTGTTGCCGTTAGTGCTTGATGATAGCTGGTATGTACACGATGGGTGTCATTATGCGACTGCTCAATTAAACGGTCAGTATAGGTGCTCTTTAATTTTGCTAATCCACGGTGTTCTAAAATAATTTCCGTTAATGGGTGCTCAATTTTTTCAAGAACACTTTCACTGGTGCTGTATTGTCCAGTTGCAGTTTTTTTACCACCTTTAATGCCTAACTTATCAAATAGAATTTCACCTACCTGTTTAGGCGAAGCAATATTAAAAGTTTCACCTGCAATTTCCATGGCCTGATTTTCAAGGTCTTCCATAGTTTTCGCAAATTCAACACTTAATTTATCTAAGAAAGCATGATCTAAACGGATTCCATCTTCTTCCATACCCGATAAGATTCGAGCAACTGGCATCTCAATGTTATATAAAATATTTTCTAATTCAGGATGTGCTTTAAGTTTATTTGAAAGTACTTCATATAAACGATAAGTCACATGTGCATCTTCTGCTGCATAATGTGCTGCAACTTCAATCTCAATTTGATTAAAAGTCTTCTGTTTTGCACCTTTGCCAGCAATTTGCTCAAAAGTAGTGGTCAAATGGCTTAGGTAAACACGAGCAACATCATCCATGCCATGACGAGTAGCTGCTGCATTCAGTACATAAGATGCCAGCATGCTATCGAAATACCAACCTTTAAGTTCAATACCGTGATTAGCAAAAATGTGCGCATCATATTTAAGATGATGACCAATTTTTTTAACTGCTTCATTTTCAAGTACAGGCTTGATTTGCGCTAAAACTTGTTCACGGTCCAGTTGTTGTGGCGCATTTTCGTAATTATGTGCCAAAGGAACATAGTAGGCATCTTTCGCATCAAATGCGATTGAAAAACCAACCATCTCGGCAATACGGTAATCAAGACTTGTGGTCTCTGTATCAATAGCAAAATGATCGGCATTCTGCATGCGTTGCCAGAGCTGATCCCATGCTTCTTGTGTTAAAACGGTGTGATAGTTTGCAGTTCCAAGCTGGTCATCTTGACTAGTCAAGCTTGCTTGATCTTCTGTTTCAATCGTTTGAGCAGGTTTAACTTCATTTTGGACAATAGTTTGTGATGCTTGCTGCTTATAGCTTGAGCTATTTGGATTGTTTGGATGATCGAGAGACTGTAACTGGTTTCTAAACTCAAGCTCCGTATAGAGATTGCGTAAGGCATCTACATTTGGATCAGTAAGTTTTAATTCATGCCAGTCGAGTTCTAAAGGAAGATCACAGACAATGCTTGCCAACTGGTGATCAAGCTTAATATTGTCTAAATTATCTTTAATATTTTGGCTTAGTTTGCCTTTAAGTTGGTCTACATTGGCAATGATATTATCCAATGTCCCATATTCGGTCAGTAATTTGGCAGCCGTCTTTGCGCCTACGCCAGGTACACCCATAATGCCGTCAGATGCATCACCCATAAGGGTTAAGTAATCGATAATCTGGTTTGGCCAAACGCCAAATTTTTCAAATACGCCGTCGGTGTCTAATACTCGGTCTTTAAAGCTATCTTCAAGTTTTACATAGTCATTAACCAGCTGGGCCATGTCTTTATCTCCGGTTGAGATAAGCACATGATGACCTTCTTTTACAGCGCGTTTAGCGAGAGTCCCAATAATGTCATCGGCTTCTGCACCCGGAAGACTATATAAAGGAATCCCTTGAGCCTTAATCAATGCATGTAAATATGGAATCTGTTGAGACAATTCTTCCGGCATAGTCGGGCGGTCACCTTTATAAATAGGTGAAAGCTTATGACGGAACGTTGGCTCAGGCGTATCAAAAATGACAGCCATATGTGTCGGTTGCATACGACGCATCAATTTTTGAATGGCAGAAATTGCTCCACGTATTGCATTGGTATGTAACCCTGTAGAGGTCGTCAATGGTGGTAATGCATGATATGCACGAAATAAAAAATAGGACCCATCAACCAAGACAAATGGTGGCATTGAACAATTCCTTAAACTGAATTATGGGTATTTTACGTGAAAACGGCTATGAATGCAGGTTTATGATTTTTGCAGTATTTTGTATGTATAAATATACGCATGTATTGGCTTGAAGTAAGATGGCCTGTAATGAAGGTGTCATATTGCTAAGCCCATGTATAAAAAAGACAAACAGGGAATGATCATCGTTTTGATCGCTTTGACTTTGTTTTTAGCCATTTCAATTGGTTTTAAATTTCAGAGTGCCGTTGTTGCTTTATCTATTGCGCTCACTGTCATACTGGTTCAGTCATTATCAAGTCTGCATCAACGTTTAACTCATTTAGAACAACAGTTTTCTCACCAGACAACGCCACTTTATTCTATTCATATGCAAAGAACGGTAATTTATACCGCCGCTTTGGTTGCATTAATTGCTTATATCAATCATTGGATGTGGATTGCTGGTGGGGCATTATTGGTTTTACTGTTATGTTTGATTCAAACCATCAGTGCATTTCATACTCGTTTATTGTTCCTCGAGACAGCCAAGCAAACAGTAAATGTAAATGAATCTATACATACAGAAGTGATAACGCCTGTTTTAGAGCAAGTTGATCCAAACAATATTACCGAGCCAGCTTTACCTGAAACAACAGCGTTAAATCAAGAAGAACAAATAGTTCGTACACAGACCACCGCATGGTGGCAACCAGCAGTCGATTGGATGATTCATGGTAATCCAATTTTAAGGGTTGCTGTTGCTGTGCTTATGGTTGGGGTAGTGCTCTTACTGCGTTTTGCAAGTGAGCACTGGCAGTTGAGCTTAGGTGTAAAACTTGGTTTTATTGCGATTGCAGGAGGTGTATTAACAGCATTTGGATATACTTTGCAAAAGAAAAATCAGCTATTTGCTGTGGCACTGCAAGGTGTAGGGTTAGCTGTTGTCTTTCTAACGCTTGTGTTCTCACATCATTTTGGTGTAATCACCAGCCTAACTACAGCAAGTATTCTATTTACGATTTTATTAGCAATTACAGTATTCCTGAGTTTAAAACAACAAGCTATTTATTTGGCAATACTCGCACTGGGTATGGCGTATGCGGCTCCTTTAGTTATTCCGCAATATCGTCCTGATGTGGTTTTTTTATTTAGTTACTATCTTGTTATTAATCTTGCAGTCGCTGCTGTTAATTTTATTCAGCCTTGGAAAATCCTAAATCAGATCGCTTTCTTTGCCACAATGTTTATTGGCGGTAGTGCAATCGCATTTTATGCAGAGCCAGCAAAATTTGACACATTAGACTGGATTTTATGGCTCCATATAGCGCTATTTATTTGGTTAAGTGTTCGTTATAGCCAAAATATCTCTCGGGTTTCAGAACATGAAAAACAAGAGGGGATCCGTTTACCTCCGCTCTTAGATGTTGGTCTTATTTTTAGTGTACCTGTACTAGGCTTTACGCTTCATGCCTATTTAGTTCATGAGTCGACCCAAGCTTTAACAATTGGTGCTGTTGTTTTAGCAGGCACTTATGCGGTGTTAACGTTCTGGATTAAAAAAACTCATCCTCAGCTTTCAGTCCTTGCAAAAAGTTTTTTCATTCTCGCGGTTGCTTTTTTTGCCTTAATTTTCCCGCTTGCAAAAGGAGCACATTGGACAGCGATTGGTTGGGTAGCTCAAGGTACGGCCCTCATCGTATGGGGAGTAACTGAACGCTACCGTTTAAGCCGATATATTGGTGTGATTTTAGTTTTACTCAGCTCACTTGCACTGTTTTATCAGGTTTGGGCAAATGAAGAGTTTCCAACACTAAGCACTAGCATTTATGCAATTGCCCAATTCATTTCGGCCTTTTATTTATTGCAATACAACAGCAAAGAACAACGCTATTTTAGCGCAAGCATGTTTAGCGGTATTTTCTTATGTTTAGGCATGTATGCGGGCGCCGTAGCAGGTGTAGAAATAATGGCATGGCATCATCATGCTTTAAGTCCATATTTGATGTTTGCTATTGCTCTAATAGCAATATTTAGTGCGATTGTTCACTATAAACTTCGTGTGCAATGGCAAAGTTTGCAGTTAATTTTAATTAGCCTGTTACTGTTATTAGTTTTGGGTGAAGCGTTTGCGAGTCAAGTGTTTACGTTGTTTAAATGGGTAGACTCATTACAACAAACTACTTTCTTGGTCGCTACCATTATTCTAAGTGCCTTATTTCTTATGGCTCAACCGCAGTCGGATGAGTCTGGGTACTTAAATGTCTGGGCTGGTTTAAGCTGGTTGGCGTTAGCGATAGTTGGCGTGGCTATTTTCCCAAAAATGCCAGTTGTTGCTCTGGCTTTTATCCCTGTGGTTTATTCGCTTTGGGTGTATAAGGCTCATAAAACTGCATTGTTACATCAAATTCCGGTTTGGTGTTTAAGCTTAATTTGGTTGCTAGTTGTGAGCGTTGATCGCCACTCTGCTGAGTACCTTTATTTTGTTCCTTTATTTAACTTAACTGATTTTCTTTCTATTGTAGTATTTGCAGGTCTGCTCTTTATTATTTATCAACATGCTTTTGAGCAAGATAAATCACTAGAGTGGACTTTTAAAATTACAACAATTTTAGCTGGGTTATTGGTATTCAGTAGTGTGGTCGTTAGGGGCTTACATCATTACTGGGCAACACCGCTATGGAGTGCTTCAATTTGGACAAATGGTGTAGTACAGCTAAGTTTGACGTTACTTTGGGTTATATTGGCATTTATTTTGACTACATACTCTAGTCGAAAAATGATTCGTCAACTCTGGTTCGTAGGTGCTGCACTTTTAGGGATTGTTGTATTAAAACTAATTTTGCTTGATCTATCACAAAGCGCGACATTAACTCGGGTCATTTCTTTTATTGGAGCAGGTGGGGTAATGTTGATTATTGCTTATCTTGCGCCATTACCACCGTCATCTTCTGTACAGAAGAATCAAGAGCCTAAGCTTTAGGCTCTCGTTTTAACTCTTTTTGATTGCTGTATTGATCGATATCATCTTCTGCAAAAGCAGTAGTTGGTCGATCAATTAAGCCCATTTTCGGAACAGGAATCTCAATTTGGTTATCTAAAAAACCATTTCGGATACGTTCTTGCATTTCATCTCGAACTTTTAAAGAGTTTTCTTGACGACACCACATTGCAAATAAAAGCTCAATTGACGACTCCCTAAAAGCAGTGACTGTAACAGCAGGTTTTGGATCATCTAATACGAGTGGATAATTCGCTGCGACGTTAAGTAGAACCTCACGGACTTTAATAATGTCTTCATGAAAGTTAATTGCCAAAGTAATTGGAATACGCCGTATTGGATATTTTGATAAGTTGTGTACAGGGGCACGAATGAGTTGTTCGTTTGGTAACCGAATATAGACATTGTCGAGTGTAAGTAATTTTACCGAAAGCAAATCAATCGAGATAACTTCACCTTCGATCGTGTTTCCGCGAATAAGTGTAATTTGAATCGTATCACCGACCTCAAATGAACCTTCACCAATCAAAAATAAACCACTAATCAAGTTACTGGCAGATGTTTGTGATGCGAAACCGAGTGCTACTGTTAAGATCCCCGCTGCCCCCAGAAATACACTAAGTTTGAACCCAGCTTCTTTTAAACTCGTCATAATGAAGAGTAAGAAAATAAAATAGAAAATACCGCGGCGCCATACCAGACGCTGGTGAGCATTAAAACGTGAGCCAACGGTTCTAATAAATGTATTTGAAATAATACGGGCAAGGACAAAACCAATAAAACAAAGCACAACACCGACTAAAATTTCACTAATTCGTTCGGTATTGATATTGGTAAATATGCTTTTGAGGCTATCAGCAATATCTTTTGGAATACTTGAATCGGCCATAAAACCCCCTTAAAAGAATGAATCAAACATATTAAATAGCGCACCACCCGGTGAACGTGGGGGGTGAACATAAGTCACTTCACCTGCCAGAGGGGGAGTGCGGTTTTCAATACGAATACGGGCTGGGCGGTCAGAGCCTTCATAGTAGACTTTGATTTGTGATGTCCATAAGCGTCCCGTACTTTCACTATAAAATAGTGGTAGGGCGGTAACCGGTACATTCATACGATCAAAGCGTAATTGATGATTACTGGTATTATGAAAATCGATCGGCGTAACTGCACGAAAAGCACGTGGGGTTAATAGATTTAAATCGGTACGACCATCAACAGAGGTTGCATAACAAATTTCACCTTGCTGGGCATTAGGACCAAACCATGTATCTTTGGGTTGAATTACAGGAATCTCAAATAAAGGTTCATGCTGACTTTCAACTAAACCTGCAATCCATAGAGGGGTACTAATATAAAGTGTCCCACGTTGACCCGCTGGAATGTAGATTGGATCAACTGGTTTAATTACCACTGATCGGTCCGCCAAACGTGGCATGAGTAGAAACTTCGGATTAGTTTTCCGAAACATATAACGTTCGACTTGCACAGAATGTGGAAAACCAAAATTTGCATCCGTTATGATGTGCCAATCTTGCTCATTATCATCTTGGAGAGTCGGGCGATAATATTCGATACGCCATTCTTTTATGCCGCGTGTTAAACGAAAGAGCATTGAACCGAATTGCCATGCTTTGGACTGGTTAATTTCAAAGTGCTGTTCACCCCACCATTTTAAAGAATTCTGGGGGTGAGGCTGATATTCATTATTTTCAAACAAGACGTAAAATTCCTCTACCGAGTTGTTAAACAGACTTCACGCTGTAATCTGCTTAGAGTACACTCAAAATCATCTTACTCATCATTATAAATTGTGATGCAAATATTGAAACAAATACAAGTTCCATATAGTTTTGCCAAGCGTCATGGTGTTTTATTTCGTTATGACGGTGATCAAGTTTTTATTGTTAGACGTCAAAATACAGAAAAAATTGCATTGCAGGAAGCAAGACGAATTTTGGGGAAACCTGCACACTATCAATTATGCACTGAACAAGAATTTAATAGTCTATTAAGTACCAGTTATGCAGGGGATACAGGCGAATCTCAACAAGTAGCTGCGGGCTTAGAAGACCATCCGGATTTATTAAGCCTTGCAGATCAGGTGCCTGAAACAGAAGACTTAATGGATCAAGAAGATGACGCGCCTATTGTTCGTTTGATCAATGCGCTTCTCTCTGAGGCAATTCGTGTTGGTGCTTCAGATATCCATATTGAAGCCTTTGAGAAAAAGCTATCAGTTCGTTTACGAGTAGATGGACAATTGCGTGAGATTGTACAACCGCGCCGTGAACTAGCCCCGTTACTTGTTTCGCGTATTAAAGTTATGGCGAAACTCGATATTGCCGAAAAGCGTGTACCGCAAGATGGGCGTATTTCTTTACGTCTTGCTGGTCGTGAAGTCGATGTCCGTGTTTCAACTTTGCCTTCTTCTCATGGTGAAAGGGTGGTCATGCGTTTACTCGATAAACAAGCGGGTCGCCTTAATATGACTCACCTAGGTTTAATGGCAAATGACTATGAACGTTTAACTCAGTTAGTACATCGTCCGCACGGTATTATTTTGGTCACAGGGCCTACTGGTTCGGGGAAAACGACGACTTTATATGCTGCCTTATCTGATCTAAATGACAATACTCGTAACATCTTAACTGCCGAAGATCCAATTGAGTATCAGCTTGAAGGTATTGGCCAAACTCAAGTGAATACCAAAGTAGATATGACTTTTGCTCGAGCTTTAAAAGCAATGTTACGTCAAGATCCAGATGTGGTCATGGTGGGGGAGATTCGTGATCTAGAAACTGCTGAAATTGCGGTGCAGGCATCTTTAACAGGTCATTTGGTGTTATCAACACTACATACCAATACCGCTATTGGTGCAGTGACTCGACTTAAAGATATGGGGATTGAACCTTTCTTGCTTTCAAGCTCTTTAATTGGGGTGGTTGCGCAGCGTTTGGTTCGTACTTTATGTCCACATTGTATGACATGGCGTGAAGCCGATACTTTTGAGAAGCAAGTTTTTCAGCATATTTCCCATGAACCAAGTTTAAAGTTACCAGAGGCTCAAGGGTGTGATCAGTGTTCTCATTTAGGGTTTAATGGCCGTACAGCGATTTATGAAATTGTACCTATTGATGAACCTATGCGCCGTCTCATTCATGGTAATGCAGCTGAATTTGAATTAGAAAATCATGCTCGTCAGTATTCTGGTTCTATTCGCGATGATGGTTTACGTAAGGTGCTCTCAGGTAAAACTACACTTGAAGAAGTGCTTCGTGTAACCAATGAAGCAAGTGAAGCATAATTTGTAAGATATAAAAAATGCCCGATATGATTCGGGCATTTTTTATATTAAAACTTATTCAGTCACAATATTAAACGTCACATCAATATTGTTACGAGTTGCATTTGAATATGGACAAACGATATGAGCTGCTGCAACTAACTTTTCAGCTTCTTCACGGTCCATACCGATTAAATAAACATTTAAAGTAACTTCAATACTAAAACCTGTTGGAATTGGACCAATACCGACTTCACCTTCAACATACGCATCTTTGCTAATATTGAATTTATCGCGATTTGCAACAAATTTTAAAGCACCTAAAAAGCATGCTGAATAACCAGCTGCAAATAATTGTTCTGGGTTAGTTACGGCACCACCAGCGCCGCCCATTTCTTTAGGTACACCAAGTTGTACGTCTAATACACCGTCTGATGAAGTTGCACGACCATCACGGCCACCTGTTGCTTTAGCTTTTGCACGATACACAACTTTTTCTAATGACATCTTTTTATTCCTAAATTAAATTGAATGCAAATATATCGTACACGACTTAATTATTTTAACAAGTCAATTTTGTAAAAAAATTGGTGATTATTTAGCTATATTTGTACGGAGCTGTGTTAATTGATCTTTGAGACCGAGAAGGGTAGCCGTATCACAAGAACTGGCCTCTAAGATATGCGTTGGAATATTTACGGCCTGTTCTTTAAGTTTTTTCCCCTTTTCGCTAAGCGTGATAATGACTTGTCTTTCATCTTCTTTTGATCGAGTACGATTAAGAAGCTGCAATGCTTCTAACTTTTTTAAAATTGGGGTTAAAGTTGAAGACTCTAAAAATAACTTGCTGCCAATTTCTGAAACAGTAATCTCATCTTTTTCCCACAACACCAACATCACCAAATATTGAGGATAAGTAATCCCTAATGGAGTTAAAAGTTTGCGATAAAGTTGATTAAGGGCTAAATTTGTTGAATAAATGAGGAAACATAATTGATTCTCAAGCTTTAGATTTTGACAGTCTTGGTCCATATATTCCTCAGAAAACTAATGGGTGCTTTTCTAGTATATCGCTTTATGTTTAATTTCTTAAATGCTCATAATTTAGAGCTATTGATAAAAATAAGATAACGTAAAAAATGGAGTAATCTAAACATTACTCCATCACTTAAAAATACTAATTTAAAATGGTTACCAAAGGTCGGCAATTTTTTTCATTAAACGAGCACGATATTTCGCGGTTGGGTTATTTTCATTACGTTGTTGCTCTTGTTCATAAAAATCTTGCCAGGCCGTGATCATTTCTAAAGTTGTTCCTTGTTTTTTAATCATAGAAACATCGGCAGGCTGAATATTCTCTAAACGCTGTCTGGCACCTTCTGCTCCTGTCCCCCAACCAATAATCCGCTGACCAAAAGCAGGCAGAGGAATATTTTTTGGAGTAGGAGGAAGTACATTTTGTTTAAGCTGCAAATTTGGAGAGACAAAATTATTTGTTGCCCCAAAATCAGTCGCATAACAATGAATATTTGCCCCTAAGCAAAAAATGCTAAATAAGTATTTCCACATGAATAATTAAGCTTTTAATAGTGAATTAATTTACGATGCATCATTAAAGGCATTGATGTACGCACAAGTTCTTGAGCAGCTAAATCAAAAGGTACCGTAATTAAACCGTTCCCTTCATAATCAATCATACTTAAAACTTGACCACGACTATCAGTTGCTCCTGCATGCCCCCAAGTTTGGCGTTTTTCCCCATGCCAACCTTGTTGCGCAGCCCCTAAAACATAGCATTGGCTATCCATTGCACGTGCTTGCAGCAAAAGCTGCCAATGCATCTGACCTGTTGTATAGGTAAATGCAGCAGGAGCAGTTAATAGATGAGCACCTTGCTGTCTAAGGGTTAAAGCTAACTCAGGAAAACGCAAGTCATAACATACCATTAGGCCAATATTGCCAAAAGGGGTAGATGTGACTACAACGTCTGTTCCTGGTTCAAAGAAACGAGATTCCTGATATCCACCCACAGCATCGCCAACTTGTACATCAAATAAATGTATTTTGTCATAACGTGCTTCGGTACGTTCAGGACTGATGCATAAACTCACTGTGCGCACTCGACCATCTTGTATGATGGAACCATCCGGACGAAATGGGCACGGTAGAGTGCCTGCAACAATCCAGATTTGATACTGATGCGCAAGTTTCTCAAGTCTTTGTTGAATCGACTCAAATTGCTCTGCTGTTTCACGCTGTTTGCCAGCTGCAAAACAAACAAAGTTTTCGGGAAAAACAATTAAGCTGGCATTTTGAGCCTTGCTTTGCTGAATCAATGACTCAATCACTTGAAAGTTGCTTTCAATGTCATCTTGAGAATTCATTTGAACAACTGAAACAAGAGTCATATACACATCCAGATTAGCAATAAAGTTTAGGCATTTTGCTTATCAGATACTTGTTCAAGCGTGTCTTGTTCTTTTTGCAATTGCTTAACAAGCGGCTCAAACATGTTCTGATTATTTGCATTGAGTTTCATCAATGTCTTGTGTGCGTCCAGAACGGTTCTTAGCATCGCATTATGAGTAATGTGCTCGTCAGTTAACGTTAAAGTACAAACGTTAGGATCGCCACAATAATTCAGGATGACAAAAACCTGCCCTAGCCCCATGCTGTTGGCTAAGGTTGTGATATCTGGATTGGTAGATAGCATCACAGCTTGAATATGATGAGTCTGTTTCAGTTTTAAACCTAGCTTAGCTAGGATACCTAATACAGTACTATCAATAAATGTTGTTTGGGTTAAATCAACGATTGCACCAACAACATTTTCTTGCTGTTCAATTCTGTTTAAAAGTTTGTCTAGACTTATACAAGAATGGGCTCGCACTTCACCAATAAGCTTGAAAATATGCGTTCCATTTAAACTTGCATATTCAACATGACCTGTTGACATATAAATGCCATTTTCAGAGAAGGATAGAAAAATTATCACATAGTGCCATCTCAGACTCAAGAGTCCTTAAGTCGTATATTATGTAATTAATTGATTATTAAATTAATTCATTCGACAAAGACTAAAGATGGCAATGTCATCAGCAACGTGATCAGGGGCTTGGAATGATTGATTTTGCAAATGTTGAACTAATTGTTGAAACTGATCATTCAAGCCGCCATCAAATGGTTCTAGTGCTCCATCTGAGCAAATAATGAAACGTGCATGACGATTTAATGTGCATACATGTTCTTCAACTTCTAACTCATCAGTTAACCCTAAGGGAAAGCTGCTGGTGGTTAAAATTTTTGGAGGTTGATTAGGTTCAAAAATAATTGGAGGAGGGTAATGACCTGCACTAGACCAGCGAAGACTATGAGTTTCAAGATTTAGAATACCGACCACAATTGTAATATGTTTTTCAATATTCTCTTGAACCAGCATCCCATTTAACTTTTTGATTAACTGTCGTGGTGTTTTGGAGCGACCATGAAAGGCTGCCATCCAAGAAGTTAATAAGCTACTTGTTACACCATGCCCCGATACATCGGCGAGATAAAATAAAACCTCTTTATCATTGAGCTTCCAGTAGTCGTACCAGTCGCCTGATAAATAGGCAGAAGGTTGGAAAAAAGTTTCAACTTCATAATTTAATAAATCAATAGGATTTGGCAATAAACGTTTTTGTAATTCTGCTGCCGAAGGTAAATCACGGCTATCCTGATTACGTTTATATTGTGCATCAATTCTTGTTAAAGCTTTATTTAGATCTTTAGGTAACTGGTTCCATACCCATCCTGCAAGAGCACCCGCTTCCCATGCTTGAGCTAAAGCACTACCTTCATGCTCAAAAGCAATCACGATTGTAGGTAAACGCCATTTATAAGTTAGGAAATCTTGTACATCAGCAATTGCGATAATTGTTGGGTCGTATAAATCGAGATCATCTATGTGAATGACTTGTAAGTCTGGTAATGCTTCCAGAGCTTGCTCTACGAAAGGGATAGAGCGTGTCGGTTTAATAAAATACATAGAAGATATGGTAGTCCTTTTTCAAGATCACTTTATCCATCATAGAGGATGTATGACCAAAATCAAGGTATTGCCTTTCTATAAGAAAAATGCAATACCTTGATTTGTCCTTTAATTATTTTTCGGTTTTATCAGTGTTATCTTCTGGTACATCTTCAGATTCGTCATCATCAATAAAAGACACATCTGCCGAATCACCTTTTTTCTCGGCAATCTGGAATGCTTTACGTTGGAGATATAAATCACGAATCATTGCATATTGATCGCCTTGTATAGTTTGGTCTAAATCTAGATATTGAGCGCGTGTATCAACGGCTTGTAATAGATTAGTCGACCAATACAGGCCATCTTGATCATCCATAATGTATTTTTGTGGACGGGCCTGAGCATCTACAGCCAAGCCAACGCCATCACGTAAAGTGCTTGGCCCAAAGAAAGGCAGCATAAGAAATGGTCCAGAAGGAACACCATAGTAACCGAGAGTTACACCAAAACTTTCTTCTTCAGGAGGTAAGCCTAAGCGGCTCGCTGGATCGGCTAAACCTAAAGTTGTTAACGTATTAATAGTAAAACGACCTAAAGTTTTTGCGGCGCGGCCAGGACGTCCTTGAATTAGCTGGTTAACAGCATTCCATGGTTCGCCAAGGTTTTTACGAAATTGTCGGTAAGAACCACGTACATCTTCTGGCGTCTTTTCTCTATATTCAACAGCAACGGGACGCAAAACATGGCGATCTAACATATCGTTAAAAGAATAAATTGGACGGTTCAGTGACTGTAATGGATCTTTCACTGTATCTGGTTGAGCAGCATTTGCGTTGATCTTTAAATCTTTAACTTTTATGCCTTTCAAATCTTTAATAATTTGTAAGTGAGGTCGGCTATGCTGAGTCTGGGTTGAAGTAACATCTTCCGAACTAGCGGCAGATTCTTCAGTAAGATTTTCTTGAGCATGGGCTGAGGTGTAAAGACCTACAGTTAATAAGCTCGACAAAAGTAAATTAGAATAATTCATATAATTCCTTAACCGCTAGCCAGGCTATATTCAATATGCAGTTGGGTAGAGATATATTTTAATACAGAAGCGATAAGCTATTATCAATGTAAAATTGATCAAATTATATAGAAATATAGCTAAAAAGCCTAAAAAATGTACGCTTGATATGAAATGCTATAAAAAGGGGTTGCAAAGGGAATGAGATGGTCTATAATGCACATCCATCGGCGGTGATGCAGATAGAAACTTGTTGAAAAAACAGTTACTTGTGATTAGACTGGTTGCTTTAAGCGATGAATTTGATGATGAGATGGTTTAGAGAATAAGTTTTAAAAATATCGAAATTACCTGTTGACTTTTAAGAGATTAAGAGTAATATAGCCGACCTAGCTTGCTGGTGACGAACCAGTAAGAAGATCATTAAGAGAATTGAAGAACAACTTGTGTGGATTTTTACTGATTGATTAATCGAAATAATTTTCATTGATTGATTGGTTTAAATTACTCGAAGTTTATTTGAGCGAAAT